>NZ_JBFUGY010000039.1:0-80948 GCF_056402655.1 Bradyrhizobium sp. P3_C3
TACCAGCAGATGGCCGCGCTATTACCAGGTAGAAAAATTTCAGCAGGCGCCCAGTAGCGGCCATGCCAATGCCGCTCCGTCGCGACAGTTGTCCCGACGGGAATCGAACCTGGTGCGGACCCAAAGTCCCTGGCGGGCTCTTCCAAGATTCGGCGAGAGCCTTGAACAGAGTGCCTCTACCAATTCGATTGCAGCGAACCAGAACCAAAATGAGATTGGCCCATTCTGCTGTAATCAGGCGCCCTTTCCGGATGAATGGCGCCTAGCAGGCTTGCCACTCGATATCCCATTTCGAGATAATCCCTATCTGCTCTTTTCAATTTGAAGACTGTGACCGGTGCCTATCTCCCTTCGTATCCGATACGTGAGGGACAACGATGGCAAGCGTCGCTGCGCAGGGTAGCAGGAAAGGGGCGGACCTTCCTCCTACAAGGGCCTGGCCGGCCGTGATTTCGGCGTTCTGTGCGAGCCTGGTTGGGATAGGGCTTGCCCGTTTCGCCTACACGCCGCTGCTGCCGGCCGTTGTGGACGCGCATTGGTTTCAGGCTTCGGCTGCGGCTTATCTCGGCGCCGCGAACTTGGCCGGCTATCTCGCCGGTGCGTTGCTCGGCAGGCCATTGTCATCGCGTGTGCCGATAGCTGCGGCTCTCAGGGGGATGATGCTGATTGCTGCGGCGTCGTTCTTCGCCTGTGCCTTACCGCTCTCCTTCGTCTGGTTTTTCATCTGGCGATTCGCGTCCGGCTTTTCAGGTGGCGCGCTGATGGTGCTCGCCGCGCCCACGGTCCTTGCACACGTGCCGGCCGCGCGCCGCGGTGTTGCAAGCGGCGTCATTTTCATGGGCGTGGGGGCGGGCGTCGCGGCGTCCGGCACATTGGTGCCACTGCTCCTGCAACAAGGCCTGCGCGAGACGTGGCTCGGCCTGGGGGCACTGGCGCTGCTCCTGACCGTCGTCGCATGGCGAGGCTGGCCGGCCGAGGCCGCGCACACGCAGCACGCCAAGGCCTTGAAGCATGCGCATCCGCCCCGGAGCGGAGCGCTGCGGGCCCTTCAAGCCGTCTACGCGCTGAACGCGGCCGGCTGGGTGCCGCACATGGTCTTCCTTGTTGATTTCGTCGCGCGCGGACTCGGCAAAGGCGTGGACGTTGGCGCGGATTACTGGGTTTTGTTCGGAATCGGCGCCACCGTCGGTCCGGTCCTCTCAGGCCACCTCGCCGACCGTGCGGGCTTCGGTCCGGCGCTGCGCTTGGCCCTCTTTCTGCAGGCCTGCGCCGTCGCAGTGCCGGCGTTCGGGTTGGGCGAGGCATGGCTGATTGCCTCCAGTGTCGTCGTCGGCGCATTCGTCACCGGGACGGTTCCGCTGGTCCTCGGGCGCATCCATGAATTGCTGCCGCATCGGCCACTTCAACAGAGGCAAGCCTGGATCACCGCGACAGTCGCCTTTGCACTATTCCAGGCCGGGGCCGCCTATGCCGACTCTTTCATCTTCGCGCAGACCGGCGGCAATTATCGCCTGCTCTTTCTCGGCGGGACTGCCGCCATCCTGCTCGCGCTTGCGATTGATCTCGTCGCCGCCGTGATCGTCGCACCGGAGCCTCCTGTCGATGAACCGCTCCACGTGAACGAGCGCATGCCGCTCCTCGTCGACGACACCGACCGCAGGCGGAGCGAATCAGCGGGGAGGCCCGGCGTGCGGGACAGGATCCAATGAATCATTGGCGCCGCGCGTGGTCGAATCTGGCGGCGAGAGCAGTGTCGGCCGCCCGGGCTGCCGCGCCGTCGCTGCTGTTCGGGCTTCGCTTGTGGCTTGCCATCTGTCTCGCACTCTTTGTCGCGTTTCGTCTTGAGCTCGACAATTCGTTCTGGGCCGGCACGTCCGCCGCGCTGGTCTGCCAACCGCATCTTGGCGCATCGCTGCGCAAGGGATGGCTCCGCATGGTTGGCACGCTGGTCGGCGCGGTAGCGGCGGTGGTCCTGAGCGGATGCTTCCCGCAGAATCGGGCAGCCTTTCTCATCGGGTTGGCCCTGTGGTCAGCGGCTTGTGGCTTTGTGTCGACATTGCTGCGCAACTCCGCACCTTATGCCGCCGCGCTCGCAGGCTACACGGCCGTGGTCATCGCGAGCGATGAGCTCGGTGCGACCGGCGGCACCAATGGAGCGGCCTTCAATCTCGCCGTTACCCGCATGAGCGAGATCTGGATCGGCATCGTCTGTGCCGGCCTCGTTCTCGCCGGCACCGATCTGGGCAACGCCCGCCGCCGCCTCGCCGTGCTGCTTGCGAACTTGTCGGCCGAGATCGCAAATCGGTTTTACGCCACGCTGACGTCGACCGGGCCGGATTTTGCGGAGACGCAGCTCACGCAGGCCGCGCTTCTCCGAAAAGTCGTGGGGCTTCATGATGTGATCGACGTTGCGATCGGGGAGGCGCCGGGACTTCGCTATGTCTCGCCACGATTGCGGTCGGCCGTCGAGGGACTGTTCGCATCGCTCGCTGGCTGCCGGACGCTGGCGGCACGCCTTGCGCGATCGTCCGGCTGCGTTGCCCGGTCCGAAGCAGAGTTCATGCTGGACCGCCTGCCGGTCGAGCTTAGGCTCGTGCTGCAGCAGGACGATCCGCAACAGTGGCCGAGCAACCCGCTTAAATTGCGTCGGCTTTATGCGGCGTCGGTCGATGCGCTGGTGACCCTGCGGGCTCCCACAGCCTCGCTGCGTTTGCTTGCCGAACAGACGATCGCGGTGCTGGCCGGCGTGTCCCGTGCCCTCGACGGACTCGCCTCGTTGTCGGCCTATCATGCTGATCGCCGCATTCGTCCTCTGCATCGCAAATTGCACGTGACCGACTGGCTGCCGCCCTTCGTCAATGCCGGGCGTGCGTTCGTCACTATCGTTGCAGTCGAGGGGTTCTGGATCATCAGCGCATGGCCGAACGGCGCGGGGGCGCTGGCCTGGGCAGCCATTGTTGTCCTGCTGTTCGCGCCGAAGGCCGACGGGGCCCACGTGGATTCGCTCGGCTTCACGATCGGCATCAGTCTCGCAGCGGTCTGTGCTGCGGTAATCGCATTTGCGGTACTGCCGAAGGTGGAGACTTTCGTCGGCTTCGACCTGATGATTGGACTCTATCTTGTGCCGGCAGGTGCCTTGATGGCGCTGACATGGCCGGCGGCGACGTTTGCCGCGATGGCCGGCACCTTCGTGCAGGTGCTCTCGCCCACTAATCAGATGGTCTACGACCCCATGCAATTCTACAACACCGCGCTGGCGATCATTGCCGGATGCGCTGTTGCGGCGCTGTCGTTCCGCCTGCTCCCGCCCTTGTCGCCGGCCTTTCGAGCCCGGCGACTACTGGCATCGACATTGCGCGATCTCCGCGAGCTCTCCTGCGGCAACCGGGCCGGGTTGTCATTGGCCGATTGGGAAGGGCGAACGTACGGCCGGCTGGAGGCGATGCCCGATGCGTCTGAGCCCCGGCAGCGGGCGCTGCTCATCATGGCGCTCGCGGTGGGAAGCGAGATGATCGTTCTTCGCGGCATTGCGCCCCAGCTCGGCATCGGTCCGGACCTGGACCTGGCGCTCGCCGATCTGGCCGCTGGAGACGGTGGAACCACGATCGCCGGGCTCGCCGAGGTCGATCGCCGTCTCGCGACGCTCACCGTGGGCGGCGAGCAGGCCCCGCTGGTCGGGCGGGCGCGCAGCGCGATTTTGACCATCTGTGACGCCTGGGACCAGCATCGCTCCTATTTCGACGGGAGGGCGGTGCGGTGAAGTATACCGAAATAGACCTGCTCGGCGTGTACGTTGCACCGATATCGTTGTCGATGCTCGCAGCCTGGCTGATCACCATTCTGTTCAGCAGGGCCGCGGTCCGTTTGGGGTTGTTGCGCCATGTCTGGCATCCGTCGCTGTTTGTCTTTTCAGTTTACATGATCGCGCTGTCGTCGATCGTGCTGACGATCGGGCGCTGAGGTCCCAAATGGTCGATGTCGAGACTGTTTCGAGAGATATCGACGGCACGGGGTTCGGTGCCGGCCGGTCCGCGGGGCGGCCAACCCGCGCCATGGGCGGGGCGGCGATCCGATTGCTTCCGCTCTCGATCACGGCCATTGCGGCCGCGCTTGCAATCGTCCTGAGCGCGGCGATGTGGCATGTGTACATGGAGGCGCCGTGGACGCGCGATGCCACGGTGCGCGCCTATGTCGTCACACTGGCGCCGGAGGTCGCGGGTCGTATCGTCGAGCTGCACGCGGTTGATAATCAGTTTGTGCACAGGGGCGATTTGCTGATGGTGATCGACCCCACCAACTATCGACTCGCGCTCCGACTTGCCGAGGCGACCGTCGACCAGTCCAAGGCCACCGCGGAGAATGCTCGGGGCCAGGCCGAGCGGCGTCGCAAGTTGAGCGATCTCGCGGAGACCATCGAGGACAGGCAGACTTTCGAAGCCCAGTCTCTCGCCGCAGATGCACAGTATCAGCAGGCCGTGGCGAGGCGCGATCAAGCCAAGATTGATCTAGGTCGCACCGAGATCCGGTCTCCAGTGAACGGATGGGTCACAAATCTACTGTCACAGCAGGGTGACTATGTCAGGATCGGGCAGAATGTGATCTCGCTCGTCAATGCCGACTCCTTCTGGGTGGATGCCTATTTCGAGGAGACGCAGCTTGCCCGGATGCGCGAAGGGGATCCGGTCCGGATCAAGCTGATGGGCTACAAGCAGATCGTCAGAGGCGAAGTCGGTGGCATCGCACGAGGGATCACCGTGGCAAACGCACAGCCGGACGGCCAGGGGCTTGCTGCCGTCAATCCGATCTTCACATGGGTGCGGCTTGCTCAGCGCGTGCCCGTCCGCATTCGCATCGATCAGGTGCCCGGCGACGTTCGGCTTGTCGCCGGGATGACGGCAACCGTCCAGGTCGATCCGCGGCTCCCGACGCAATAGGGACTCCGCCGCAACCTGTTTCCGTCGGTAATCGCGTGCCCTATTTGCGATTGCAGGCCGCTGTGATCTGTCCTGGCGATACCCGGCCTCTGGATAATTCGTTACCGCCGGCACCCCCGCAGAACCTACCTTCTGACTCGAATGATCCAGCGTACAAGCGCTGCCTGCTTTGGCATTGGGATCGCTAGTGACGCGGCTCGACCGTCAAGTTCCGGCCAAGGTCCGCTCCCGTCCCGGCTTGCCTGGATCTTCGAGGTTGGAGGACGGCATGACCCAAGCCTATGAGATAATCGAGCACAGCTATGATGTCGTGGTCCTCGGTGGTGGGGGCGCCGGTCTTCGAGCGACCATGGGAATGGTCTCGGCCGGTCTACGGACTGCTTGCATCACCAAGGTGTTCCCGACCCGCAGCCACACCGCCGCGGCGCAGGGCGGCATCGCGGCGGCGCTCAACAACATGGGAGACGGCGACGACTGGCGATTCCACTTCTACGATACGGTCAAGGGATCCGACTGGCTCGGCGATCAGGATGCGATCGAATATATGTGTCGCGAGGCGCCCGCGGCCGTGCTGGAGCTTGAGCATTTTGGCGTGCCCTTTTCGCGCACGGAGGGTGATCGCATTTATCAGCGTCCGTTCGGCGGTCAGACCTTGCACTTTGGCAAGCAGATGGCTCATCGCACCTGCGCGGCCGCGGACCGCACCGGCCTTGCGATCCTGCACACGCTTTACCAGCAGTGCGTCAAGCATAGCGCGGAGTTCTTCGTCGAATACGTAGCACTCGACCTCCTGATGGACACGGACGGCAGCTGCCGGGGATTGCTGGCTTGGTGCATGGAGGATGGCACCCTGCATCGCTTCCGCGCGCATAGAACGGTGATCGCCACGGGCGGTTACGGTCGTGTCTACTTCTCATGCACGGCGGCCCACACCTGCACCGGCGACGGAAATGCGATGGCGCTACGAGCCGGGCTGCCACTGCAGGATATGGAATTCACCCAGTTCCATCCGACTGGCATCTATGGCGCCGGTTGTCTGATTACCGAGGGCGCCCGTGGAGAGGGCGGCTATTTCACCAATGGCGATGGCGAGCGCTTCATGGAGCGGTACGCGCCGACCGCGAAGGATCTCGCCGGCCGCGACGTCGTCTGTCGGGCGATGACGGTTGAAATCCTGGAGGGCCGCGGCTGCGGCCCGAACAAGGACTACATCGAGCTTCAGCTCTCGCATCTGCCGCGGGAGGTTCTCGAGGAGCGGCTGCCCGGCATCATGGAGACCGCGCGTATCTTTGCGGGCGTCGACCTGACGCGGGAGCCGATTCCCGTATTGCCGACGGTGCACTACAACATGGGCGGAATCCCGACCAGTCTTCATGCCGAAGCGCTCACACTGCGCAAAGGCGATCCAGACGCTTCGGTCCCCGGGCTCATGGCGATCGGGGAGGCAGCCTGCGTCTCGGTGCACGGAGCAAACCGGCTCGGCTCGAATTCGCTGATAGATCTTATCGTGTTCGGCCGTGCAGCCGCACAAAGAGCCGTCCTCGATGTCAGGCATGGCGAGCGGCATCCGTCGCTTGGACGTGACAGCGAAGAGCGGGCGCTCGGGCGCTTCGACCAGATCCGTTGGGCGAAAGGGCCACGCAAGTGCGGTGAGTTCCGGCTGGAGATGCAACGGACAATGCAGCGGCATTGTGCCGTGTTTCGCGATGGACCGCTCCTTGCCGAGGGTGTGACGATCATCGAACGCCTCGCCGCCGGCCTGCGCGACGACCTCGGCCTGTCAGACCATTCGCTGGCGTGGAATACCGATCTTGCAGAAGCCCTCGAGCTCGACAACATGATGACGCAGGCAACCGTCAGCCTGCATTCGGCGGTAGCCCGCACGGAGAGCCGTGGTGCGCACGCACGGGAGGATTACCCGGCGCGCGATGATGCGAACTGGCTGAAGCACACGCTCGCCTGGATGGGCGAGGACGGCGCGGTTACGATCGACTACCGGCCCGTTCATCTGAACACGCTGTCGAACGAGATCGAATCGATCCCGCCGAAGGCGCGAGTTTACTAAGGAGCCCGCGGCCGACTCCGATCGCCTGCCGCGATAAGCGATGATCTGACCTTCGTCGATATCCGGTTATGGCTTAAGCCGACGCAGCAAGCGACATGCCGACGTGGCATTGTCGCTCGCTCAATTCTGGACCTCAGCGCCCCTAGGCGCCAACGAGGGGCGGATCGCCGACGTCCTCGCCGTGGATGCGTCCCGATATGCTCATGTTCTCCGGCGGGTGTTCAACGAGCAGGACGTTGATGATCTTGGGATCAGAGCCAATGGACTGGTTGGTCACCTTGACAATGTCGCGAACCAGTCGCGACTTGCGGGCCTTGGTCAAGCCGCTTGGAATGTGGCACTGAATGAACGGCATTTTTCTTGTCCTCCGATCTCACTTGAGCGTTGCGATGAGTTCCTTGTCGTTGGCCGCGCCCTCCACGAACTCGGGAAGGTGCTGCCCGTGCTCGACGAAATTGATTCCGCTGCCTTCACGGATTACGAAGAAGATATCGTCACGACGCTCGCCGGTTGCCTCGCTTATGACGCGGAGCAACCCAGCGGACAGCGCTCGTTTCTGCTGGTCGCTCCGACCGGCCCGCATATCGCATGAGATCATCGACATCTGTTTTCTCCTTTCACGGGGATCATTATTGGATGCCGGGATGGCTGGCCTGGAACACCGCCTTTGGGCTGACCATCTCGAGCAATGTCATCAAACGACTGATCGGATCCTCATCGATTCTCGCGACGGCTTCGACGATCGAATTCCTCAGGTCGGTGCCCGCGAACGGCTCGCTCAGCCAGTTGAACTTCTCCACGGTCCTGTTCCACGACAACGGGTGACTGAGCCCGCCCTCGTAGCCGAGCTGTTCGCGTGCAAAAGTCCGCCCGTCTCGCATTTCGATCGTGATCCGCGCGTTGAGATGGTCGGGATAGCTTGCGGTTAAGTCGTCGTCAGGATGGATTTCGACGCGCCGCAGCAGCAGCTGCGCATCGGCGGAGCCTATGCGCTCCGGCTCGAGTTGGTTTGGCCCGACCTTATCATCGAGCATCGCAGCCGCGATGAGGTATTTGAGATTGTAGTCCGCCTGCTCCTTGGTGCGGGGGGCGTTCTTCGATCCGAAAGCGCCGCCGCCTGCAATATCGTAGCCTGTTTGGAACACATCGCAGCGGACGCTCTTGATGTCTTTTGCCATCAATCGGTGCTCGCGCTTCAGCCTGAGCACCGCCTCCAGAACCGGCTGCCCGTGAATGAGCGCGCAGAATCGCTTCAGAACTGTCGATTTGACGGCCTCCAAAGAATCATCCGACCAATCGATATCGATGCTCTGGCCGAGCATCTGCGCAAGACCGCTCGGGCCCTCGAACAAGCCTGCTGGACCGGCAAAGCCCCGTTTTGCCAGCGAGGCAGCATAGATGGCTCGCATACCCGTCATGCCTGGTGAGAACCCCTTCCACTGTGAAACCGGCTCGGCATGAACGCAAGCAAGCGAGATATTGTCGACAGCTGCTATCGCGATCGCATTGGCAATCTGTTCGTTCGACCGATCGAGCAGCTTGCCGGCTCCGGCCGCGCACGATATGGCGAGTTGGATCGCATGGTTGAAGCCTCTGGCCATGACGGGCACCGCAGCTGTGATGCGGCACTGGATTTCGTAGGCCACCGCGAGCGCCAGCAAGAACTCTTCGCCCGAGGCTCTGCCGTGCTCCGCGGCGGCGAGAATGGTGCCGAAATTATCACTGGGATGGCAGAGACCGCCCGGCGACATGTAGCTGTCCAGGAGGTCGACGTAGCGGACGAGGGCGGAGTTGTAGAGCGCGGCCTGATCTGGAGCGGTCCTGCCGCCGCCGATCAGCGTGCAGGTGCCGTCGGACCGGTATTCGTCGAATTGGTCTCGAAGCGCCGCGAAGGGTGCTGCGGGAAGTGCGGCGATGGCGCAGCCGATGCTATCCAGGATGTTGCGCTTGAGCAGCTTGCGAACGTCGTCGTTCAGTGATCGGCTCGATGCGCGACCAGCGAATGCGGCGATCGCAGCGACAGTTCGAGTTTTCACTGGGCTCTTGGCGTGCATGTTTGTGCTTGCGTTGTCCACGGTTTTCGGTTTGCGAGGCCGGCGACGACAGATGTGGAGAGTGCCTAATTCGACAGACCGATGCGTGGTCACGGTCAGCAGCGGGAATCTCGCAAGGAAACCCGACCTCTATTGGAGATATTAGGTCTGCTCGGGGTGTGCGACAAACGAAATGAAAGAAGATGGCAATCTCGTTCGGTGATAGCACGCAGCGATCTGGTCGTCTCGCGCGAGCAAGCCGATAGGTTAGCGGGCCTCGAATGAGGATTTGGCCGCTTTGACGGAGCTGGCGATGAAACGCTGCACTTCCTGAACCCGACGCGTCTTGTGCGTATCGGGATGCGATGTCATCCAGTAGCTTCGGACAAAGCGGACGTCGGGAAGCACGCGCGTCAACTCCGGAAAGCGGACGGCGGCATAGTCATGCAGGATACCGATGCCGTGGCCGCTGCGAACGGCCTCCATTTGCGCCATCACGCTTCCGCACTCGTATCGACGTGACATGAGACGTCCGAGGACTGTGGCGTAGTCCAGTGCGGGACTATAGACGAAGTCATCAACGTGGGTAACGAATAGCCGACCCGCCAGATCGGCCTGACGGGTGATAGCGCCTTGGCGCAGGATGTAGTTCTGAGCTGCGTAGACACTGAGGGTGTAGTCGGTAAGTTTAGACAAAATGAGCTTGCCGTGCTTTGGCTGCTCGAGCGTGATGGCGACATCAGCCTCGCGGCGCGACAGCGAAAATGTGCGCGGCAGCGGCACCAGCTGGATCACAAGTTCGGGATGACGGTCTGCCAACTCACCCAGCCGCTCCGCAAGGAAATAGTTGCCGATGCCGTCCGGCGCGCCGACTCGAACCGTGCCGGTTATGGCTTCGGCTCCGGCACCGATGCTGGCGCCGACCTTGAGAAACTCGCTCTCCGCACGTTCCGCCGCCTTCACCAGCGCCTCCCCCGCGGGCGTTAGCGTGCAGCCGGATGTGTGCCGCTCCAGCAGCGTTGAGTTCAGGCTGCTCTCCAGCGCCGTGAGCTGACGGGCCACCGTCGCGTGGTTGAGCTTCAAATGCTTCGAGGCTTTTAGGATCTGCCCCGCCCGCGCCACCTCAAGAAATATCCGAACCCGCTCCCAATCCATCGCTCTACTTTCCGCACAACGGAGGCGCACTTTCGTTTGTTGATGCGCAATCTAGAGGAACGATATCGGGAGGATCAAGGTCGCCGACAAGGGAGAAGAGTTCATGACCGTGACAATTCCAGGCTTCATCGATGGTAGGCGGTTGGGAAACGGAAGCTGCCGTACGTCGCCCGTATTCAATCCTGCTACGGGTGAGCAAACAGGTGCACTGGTCTTGGCTTCGGTGGCGGACGTCGATGCCGCAGTTGCCGCAGCGCGCAAGGCGTTTCCCGCCTGGGCCAACACGACGCCGCTTCGGCGCGCCCGTGTCCTCAATCGCTTCCTCCGGATCCTGGAAGACAGAATCGATCAGCTCGCGGAGGTCATTACTGCCGAGCACGGCAAGGTCCTTTCGGACGCGCGGGGCGAGATCCTGCGCGGCATGGAGGTCGTAGAATTTGCCACAGCCGCTCCGCAACTTCTGAAGGGCGAGGTGACCGAGAATGTCGGCACACGGGTCGACAGCTACGCTGTGCGGCAGCCTCTCGGCGTTGTCGCGGGCATCACGCCGTTCAACTTTCCAGCGATGGTCCCGATGTGGATGTTCCCGGTCGCGCTCGCTTGCGGCAACAGCTTCGTGCTCAAGCCGTCGGAGCGGGACCCATCGGCTTCGCTGATCCTGGCCGATTGGTTGAAGGAGGCCGGACTTCCCGACGGCGTTTTCAACGTCGTTCACGGTGGTAAGCACGTCGTCGAAGCCCTCATTACGCACCCCGATGTCTCGGCCGTGAGCTTCGTCGGATCGACGCCGATCGCCCGCCACATCCATGAGACCGCAACTCGGTACGGCAAGCGGTGCCAGGCGCTCGGAGGAGCGAAGAACCACATGATCGTGATGCCGGATGCGGACCTGGATCAGGTGGTCGACGCTTTGATGGGAGCAGCCTACGGTTCTGCGGGTGAGCGCTGCATGGCGATCTCGGTCGCTGTTCCGGTCGGGCATGACACTGCCGAGCGACTGATCGAGAGGTTGGTGCCAAAGGTCCGCGCACTGAACATCGGACCCGGAACGGATCCCGATGCCGAGATGGGGCCGCTCGTGACAAGGCAGCATCTGGAGAAGGTCCGCAGCTATATCGACTTGGGCGTCGCTGAGGGCGCCAAGCTGGTCGTGGACGGTCGAGACTTCAGGCGTCAGGGCTGCGAAACGGGCTACTTTATCGGCGGCACCCTGTTCGACGATGTGACCCGGAGCATGAAAATCTACCGTGAGGAGATATTCGGGCCGGTTCTGGCGATCGTGCGTGCCAAGACCTATGACGAGGCCGCCGAGCTGATCAATAGCCACGAGCTCGCAAACGGCACAGCGATTTTCACACGCGATGGCGACGCCGCGAGGGAATTTGCCCACCAGATTCAGGTCGGCATGGTCGGGGTCAACGTGCCCATTCCGATCCCCATGGCCTTTCATTCCTTCGGTGGGTGGAAATCGTCCCTGTTCGGCGATCATAACATGCACGGCCCGGAGGGCGTGCGGTTCTACACCAAGCTCAAGACCATCACGACCCGGTGGCCGACCGGAATTCGCGCCGGCGCGGAGTTCGTGATGCCGACCATGAATTGACACTCGTGGATCGGAGAGCGGGCAGAACCGCGCGCCCTCCGATCACTCGCCGCCGATAGCGCCCACATGCATCAACGTGCGCGCTTGTCGATCTGGAGGATCGGAAGTGTTCCTTTCAGCCGTTTGGACAGCGTGTATCGCGCTCAACATGATGCTCCCCTTCGTGCGTGACGGGGTGCGCCGGCTCCTGAAGCTCAATGTGTCGGCTTGGCGGCGCTTTCGGCGCCCACCCGTCTAGTTTCAAATCGTCGGAGCAGCACATGCTAGATTACGCCACGCCCGTCATCCGGCAGGACCGGAACGCGCTCGACGCTACGCGATCGCAAGCCTACGAGCGCGAATACGCCTCGGCCATCAGGCGGTTCGATTTGCTCGAGCAGGAGCAGGAACAGCAACTCGCGACGCGCTGGCAGCAGCACCGAGACCAGCGCGCAACCGACATGCTGGTTACCAGCCATCTGCGGCTTGCGGCAAAGACGGCGCGCCGCTATCGCGGATACGGTCTGCCGCTCGCGGATCTCGTCGCGGAAGCCAATCTCGGGCTCGTCATTGCCGCCTCGCACTTCGAGCCGAACCACGGCTCGCGGTTCTCGACCTATGCGCTGTGGTGGATCAGGGCCAAAATCCACGACTACATCCTGCGCTCATGGTCTCTGGTCAGGATCGGGACGACCCACAACCAGAGAAAGCTGTTCTTTGGCCTGCGGCGAGAGATGAGGAAATTCGCCGGCGGGACGATGCCGCTCACGCCGGAGATGGCGGAAGCGGTCGCGCACGAACTCGAGGTCACCCCGCGCGAGGTGACCGAGATGAATTCCCGTCTCAATGGCGATTTGTCCCTGAACATGCCGCCTTCCGGCGACCGGGAGGCGATCGAGTGGGAGGCCATCCTGATCGACGGTTCGCCGAACGCCGAGGCGATCATTGCCGAACACGATGAAAATGCTCAGCGCGCGAAGGCACTTTACGGGGCCCTGGACGTGCTCAGCGAGCGCGAGCGCCGCGTATTCGAGGCCCGCCGGCTCGCCGATGAGCCCCTCAGCCTCGAACAGTTGGGGCGTGAACTGGCCATTTCTGGCGAGCGGGTGCGGCAGATCGAGAAGTCCGCTTTCGAGAAGGTGAGGCGCGCAGCCAAAGCGAAATTGAAGCGGAAGGAGGGCGCGAGGCCGCTTTCGGCCGAGCTGGACGCGGCCGGATGATCGGAGCACCGATCGGAGCCTTGCGTCGCCCGGTGGAGCGCGGCTATCCAGCGTGGCCGCTCTCCTGAAGGAAGGCGAGCAAGCTTCATTGCCGAGCGTGGCCTGCTCGGCGCCGCAGAGGCCGGACTGTTTCCGCGCGTACTATTCTGCGGCCTGGAGCTTCGGAAAGCCGTCTGATGTTACGGATTGCATGAAGGCCGACATCGCGCTCGACAGATAGGTATCGCTGCGGCGGATGAACTCGGTCTGGGCCGTCGCCTCGCGGGCGGGAAGCTCATGGATGGAGACGCGACCATCACGCCAGGCAGCGGCAACGACACCCTTTGGCAGCAGGGAAATCCCGACGCCAGCAGCAATGCATCCGAGGATGGCGTCGATTGAGCCGAGTTCCAGCGGCTGGCTCACCAGAAGCCCCCGCTGGGCGAGAAACGACTCCAGCCGTTGCCTGTAGGAACAGCCGATCCGGAATACAATGGTCTGCAGGTGCTCGATCTCGCCGAGCTCGTCCAGCGAGCACACTGATCTTGGCGTGACCAGGACCAATTCCTCGCGAAAAACCGGAATGTGCTGGAGATCGGGATGATCGACCGGGCCTGCGACGAAGGCAGAGTCCAGCCGGCACTCCAGCACATCCGCGATCAGGCTGCAGGTCGTCCCAGTCGTGAGCACCAATCGCACCTGGGGGTACGTGCGGGCGAAATTCGCGAGCACCGTTGGCAACCGCAGCGCGGCCGTCGTCTCGAGTGTGCCGATTTCGAGTTGTCCGTTCGGCATGCCGTCATCCCGCGCTGCGGCCTTCGTATCAGAGAGCAGCTTGGAGATCTTGACAGGGAAAGGAAGGATTCGCCGGCCGGCAGGCGTGAGCTGCACGCCGCGGGCCAGACGCTGAAACAACTGAACTCCCAATTCCAGCTCGAGGTTTCGGATCTTCGCGGTGACGTTTGATTGCACCGTATTCAGCTCGATCGCCGCCCGGTTCATACTGCCCAGGCGCGCAACTGCTTCGAACACCTTCAGGTCGCCAGCATCCATCGCGAACTCCTGTCAGAGTCACCCCCGGCAAATCCGAATTTAAGCACGGAACGGACAATCTGCAAATCGTATAGACGTCAACCACCTATCGTGATGCGAGATACCGCAATCGGCGCTAAAGATAGCTCCGTCACGCGCCATCCTCACCGAACGCTGTCGACCCAGGCTTTCAGATGGAAAGACACTAGCGCCGCGGATCGTAAGTGAACTCCAATCGAATGCCCGACGGTTCGCGGATCATAAAGTGAATTTTCGGTCCTTTGCCGGATTGCTCCGGGCCAAACTCCGTGGTCACGTCCGGCCACCGCTGCAGATGTGAGTGCAGCGCTTCCAACTCCTGCAGGCTCTCGACCCTCAACGCAAGGTGATGCAGACCGACGTTCTGGCGACGGTCGAACGTGATCGCTCGCTCCGGATCCTTGACCTGCCAGAGCGTCAACACGGCATGCCCGTCGCTGACGAAGCTTGCCGGATAGGCGGGCAAGTCTCCGACGACCGACCATCCAAGACACTCGCAGAAGAACCGTCGGGACAACGCGAGGTCCCGGACCGCCAGACCGACATGATCGATGCCAAGCGTTCTTGGCCGAACCACTTCCGTCACTGCATCTCTCCGTATTAACGCCCTTCCGACGGCACCCGGCGATTTGCATTTCCGTCCATCAAAACAACCTACGGACCGTATAGCAGCTATCAACCCGATCACTGTGTCGAGATACGAAAGAGTGTGTTTCAGCCGCCGGCGGTAATCGACCTCGCAGGACTGCCGCGCGCAACAATTCTGCGATCTGTCATGCAACGGATCGCTATTTAGACGATCTATGGATAAGGCTCGGGCGTGTGCTGTAGTCCGGCTAATCAGGATCGGTACGCGTCGTTGTCGTGGTCCGGGTCGCGCTCACCGATGCGTGAACAAGTGTGAGAGTTGCTGCCTTTTGCCGAGCAAGACGCGGCGCAACTAATGACTGATCAAGCTTGCTAGATCACCGGGTGCTCAGTGTCCAAATCCAAGCTCATGTTGACTACTCTGGTTGCCGCGACCGTGCTCGGGTTCGCCGTCGTAGGCCGAAACAGCCATGCATCCTCCCGGCATCCTCTTCGGCTCGCCGGCAAAGAAGAGATCGGATCATCGGAACCGCTGCGGGTATCCGTCGAGAAGGTCCTGTCAGCCGATGTCAATTCGGCCGGTCAGCCCATCGTTTTTCCGAACAAATCCGGACACGTCGATGTATCGATCTTCGAGATACCACCCGGCGTGGCGTTGCCAGCCCATCTCCATCCGTTTCCCCGCATGGGGTATGTGCTGTCGGGCACGCTGAGGGTCCGGAATCTGGAGAGCGGCAAGGCCGAAACATATGGCGAAGGACAGTTCGTACTGGAGTCGGTCAATCAATGGCACGAAGGCGACAACCCCGGCAGGACGCCGCTAAGATTGCTCGTAATTGATCTTGCTGAAAAAGGGGCGAAAACGACAATTCTAAGATGAGGTGCCGTCGGACCGGTGTGACCGGCCCTGCTTACGAAGATCGGGTGGGATGCGGCATTGGAGAGCTCGCCAAGGTCGTACCGGTGCCGGTAATTTGCTGGTCGAAGTGCTCGGCTCTACCATGGCGGACTACTCGGCGGCGTCGAGACGGACGGAGTTGTAGTCGCGCATCAATTGGATGAACGCGGACATGGCGGTGGAAAGATAAGTGTCCCGTCTATGGATGAATTCGGTCTGGGCAATGGCCTGCTCCGGCGGCAGCCGAAGGATTGTGATGGAGCCATCACGGTTGGCACGGTCTAGAACGCCGACCGGCAGGAGCGATAGCCCGACACCTGCTTCGATGCAGCCGATGATCGCGTCGATCGAGCCGAATTCGAGTTCTAAGGCCGCCGACAGCCCTCGATCGGCCAAAAAGCGGTTCAGCCTATTCCTGTAAACGCACCCCGGACCGAAAACGACAGTCTGGAGAATATGTATGGATGCGAGATCGTCGAGTGAACGGATTGATGCCGGCGTCACCAACGCGAGTTCTTCGCGGAACATCGGAACATGATCCAGTTCGCCGCGCTCGACCGGGCCATTCACCAGCGCCCCATCCAGTCGGCCATCGATAACGTCAGAGATCAGACTGCATGTCGTCCCGGTTGTAAGTGCAAGTTTCACGGTGGGATAGGACCGGGCGAAGCTGGCGAGAACATGTGGCAATCGAAGCGCCGCAGTTGTTTCAAGGGCTCCTATCCTCAATTGTCCTGTTGGCGGTCCGTCGTCGCGCGCCGCAGCTTTGGCATCCGACAGCAGCTTTCCGAGACGGGGCGGGAACGGCAAGAGACGCCGACCGGCCGGCGTAAGTTCGACGCCGCGGGCGCTGCGCTGGAACAGCCGAACTTTCAATTCAAATTCGAGGTTGCGGATTTTCGTCGTGATGTTGCTCTGAACGGTGTTCAGCTCCGCGGCAGCACGGTTCATGCTCCCGAGTCGGGCAACAGCCTCAAACGCTTTCAGGTCGCCGACATCCATGTCCGGGTGCAGCCGTATTTGATATCGAGGTCGCGAGCGCTCCGCCATCCCTTACCGGGTGATGAAAAGCCAGCCTCCTTGCAGAAGGTACCAAGCGGCAACTCCTGTGATCAGTCGATTCGCCCAGAGCCGGAACTGAGTATCGCTAAGGGATTCCAAGACGCGTCGAGCCAGCGTGGTGCCCGCTATCGATGCAATGATCGCATAGACGAGCAACTTCGGATCAAGACCTGACACGCCCGCGGCAAGGCCACCGAAATATGCGAGCTTGAAGCCGTGCGCCAATACTTGGGCCGTCGCCTTCGTCGCAACGATCCCACGTCGATCATTGGTCTTTGAGCCGAGGAAGAATGTGTCCAGCAGCGGCCCCGTCACACCGGTCAGCAACATCAGGGACATGCAGACAAGACCGTATGAGGCACCGTGTAGCGGCTTCTCGGGATCAGGTTGCAGGCCCTTAGGCAAGAGTCTGGCGATGAAAGGCGTCACGCCGAGGCAAAGCAGTGCGACGGGTTTGCCGGGCACGAAGAAAATGACCGACCAGATGATCAGGGCAACGACGCAACCGAGCGAGTAGTAGCCAAGCTGCCGCCAAACCACGTGGCGGCGCCACAGCAGAGCTCGCCATCCGTTCGACGCCATTTGCGTCACTGCATGCAGCGCCATCGCTGCAGGAACCGGCATGATGGCCAGCAGAACGCCTATCAGGATGAGGCCCCCGGCCATCCCAAAGATACCCGAAAGGAACGCCGTAGCGACCATTAGGGCCGCCAAGCTTAAAGTTGCGAGGGCTGACATGGCGCTCATCTGGCCCAGGGAGGGTCGGTGGCGCAAACAGAGAAAGCTGGGGCTTGGCCTAAAAAAACTGGCCCAGCGTACCGGCGGAGCCGAAATTTCCAGCAAAAATGACGAGATCCTTGCATTTCAGCCCCTGGTAAAGGCGAAGTAGACCAACCTGACCTAGGCCTCAAATCCATGGTATGGGGCAGAGCATCTTTTCGTTCGCTCACACTTCCGCTTTGACTTCGAGCTTCTCAGCGACCCGGTGGTATGGATGTCTCGTTCGTTGCCACCCTTGAACGCCCTGCGTGCGTTTGAGGCTTCCGCGCGCCATGTCAGCTTCACCGCGGCAGCCAGCGAGCTCGGCGTGTCCCAGGCCGCCGTCAGCCGGTTCGTCCGGATTTTGGAGGAGCACCTCGGCATCCAGTTGTTCGAACGTCAGCGCAACAAACTAGAGCTGACCGAGGCCGGCTCATCATTGGCGCCCGAACTCGGCGCGACATTTTCTCGAATCGAGCACCTGATGCAGGAGACGAAAGCGCGCGGACGGAAGACCAACGTTCTGACGGTTGGGATCGGCCCTACGCTCGCCACAAGGTGGCTGATCCCGAGGCTGGGCCGGTTTGCCGCGGCCCATCCTCATATCGAAATTCGGATAGCAACTGGTGGCGCCGTGGCGCCATTCAACGAGGAGTGGACATGTGCGGTACGGCTTGGACAGGATCCGTGGCCAGGGTTCATAGCCGACCGCTTATTCACTATGGACCTTGTATTGGTGTGTTCACCCGACGTAGCGCGTCGCCTCCGCCGGCCGGCCGATCTGGCGAACGTCTCTCTGCTGCGTGTCCGGCATGCCCCTAAGGATTGGTCACGTTGGTGGATAGCCGCGGGGTTGCCGGAAGAGACGTTCGCGCGGCTGACGCCAGGGCCGGTTTTCGACCATTACGGCCTTGCGCTTCAGGCTGCGGTGGACGGCCTTGGCGCTGTACTGGCGATGAGTGCGTACGTTGAGGCAGATCTCGCTGCAGGGCGGCTTGTGGCGCCTTTTTCGCTGTCCATACCAAAGATCGAAGCTTGGTATTTGATCCGCCGGCCGGCGAGGGAACACGATGCAAGCCTACAGATATTCAGGAAGTGGCTGCGGGACGAGAGTATCGCGCAGGAGGCTGCGGATGACCGTGCGAGGCGAAGAGCCGCAAATTCGGGCGAGACGGCTTAGCGCCGAAATCACCCCTTGAACGCAGTAGCCACATAGGCGGGCACGGCGCTGGAAAAAGCCTCCAGCCAGCTAACCAGTTTTGGCCGGCTCTCACGCCAGTTTCCGTCGAATCTGAGATCGAGAAAGCCAAGACCGGCCGCAAGAGCAATTGCGCCGATATGGGGACGGTCGCGCCACTCTATCGGCGTAGCTTCAAAAAGATCGAGAGCCCGATTAACTTTTCCGGCCTGATGTTCAAGCCACGGTTCGCTCAGCATTTCCGGCTTCCGCCATCGACGTTCGTAAACTTGAAGCAAGGCTGCGTCCGTGAGGCCAGATGCGAGAGCGTGCGAATGCAACACGTCGATGCGCTCGCCGCCGCTTGGGATGATCGCGTTGCCGCCGGCCAGCTCGTTAAGATATTCGAGAATGACCAGTGAATCGTACAATGCCCGGCTATCTTCCAGCAGGAGGCTAGGCACTTTCCCGAGCGGATTCTGCGACCTTATCGCGTCGTTGGGATCGTAAGTGTCGGCCATGCTGATCTCGAACTGCTGGTCGAGCTCCAGTACAGAGATGGCGATCCGGACTTTGCGGGCGTAGGGCGACGTGGCGGAAATGCGCAGAATCATCATTCGCGGGCTACCGAGCGAGCGTTCTTAGTCGACGTCGCTCATCGCATCCAGAATGCGCGGGAGCAAGACCGCACGTAATTGAAAGACTAGATACCGGTATCGAAAAGATTCATTACCCGAGCGCCTACAACGTCGCTGTAAGTTCATGTGGACGCGCGGATGCTAGTCGCGTCTTCGCAGCGTTGCGGATCGATCGCGCCGCGCCTGGTCGCCCGGCTCTCATTGGTGCCGCTCCGCAGAAGGGGAAGCCGGACACGTTTCGGCACGAAATCCTGCAACAGCGGGGCGATCGGGAGTGAGCATGTCAAACGCGGTTTCGGGAGCTACTATCAAGAAGGTCTCGATTCGGCTGATGCCCATGCTGTTTGTGGGGTACGTGCTGGCCTATATCGACCGGATCAATGTCGGGTTTGCCGCGCTTAAGATGAACGCGGATGTCGGCATCTCTCCGTACATCTTCGGCCTTGGTGCCGGGGTCTTCTTCCTGAGCTATTTCATCTTCGAGATTCCCAGTAATCTTGCCCTGGCGCGGATCGGTGCGAGACGGTGGATCTCGCGCATCATGATCTCATGGGGCATCATTTCGGCCGCCATGGCGCTGGTGCAGGGACCAACCAGCTTCGTCGTTATTCGTTTCCTGCTCGGAGCGGCAGAGGCCGGCTTTTTTCCGGGCGTCATTCTGTACCTGACATATTGGTTTCCGCAGGCCTATCGTGCGCGCATCGTGGCTCTCTTTATCGTTGCTGTGCCGGTGTCGCTCGCGATCGGAGGTCCGATCTCAACAGCAATTCTCGGCATGCACGGTTTTGCCGGCTTAAAGGGCTGGCAGTGGCTGTTCCTGCTCGAGGGTATCCCCACTGTCCTGTTCGGCTTCGTCTTCCTCGCCGTCATGCCGGACAAGCCCCGAGACGCAAAATGGTTGAGCCCTGAGGAGCGTACAGCTCTGCAAAGTGCGATCGACGACGATGACCACGCCGTTACGCAGGCCCATGGATTGACCGTCTTCCAGGCGCTTTCGGACAGTCGCGTGCTGGCTCTGGCGTTCATCTGGTTTGCCAACACGACCGCCAACCTCGGACTGGCATTTTTCCTGCCACAGATCCTGAAGGGGCTGGGCCTGACCGACATGCAGACCGGATTCACAACCTCCATTCCGTACGTTTTTGGAACGCTCGGTATCCTGGGATTCGGTTACATATCGGACAGGTACAACGAGAGACGCTGGACGCTGTTCGTTGCACTTACGATGACCGCGGCCGGCTTGCTCGTGGCAGGCCTTCTCCACGGCTCGCTGATGGCAGTTGCGTTCATGGCGGTGGCTGCGATCGGAATTTACGGAGCGAAGCCGCCATTTTGGCCCCTTCCCTCGACGTTCCTTGCGGGGCGAACCGCGGCTGCGGGTATTGCACTCATCAATGCGATCGGAAATCTCGGCGGTTTTGCCGGACCGTACGTAATCGGCTGGATCAGAGACTCGACGCAGAGTTTCGAGGCAGGTCTTTATTTCCTTGCGGTCCTCACATTGCTTGGTGCCGTGGTCACGCCGATCGTAGTGAATGCGCGCTTCGTGACTGAACGAAAGGCGAGTTCGAGTCTGAAGCAGGCATAGGTGAAGGATTCCGCAAAGGTATCGGCCGTCAGAGTTCGGCAAGGTTGGCTGTACGTCGTCGTACGCAACCGTGCGTCGTGAGGGTGGCCGCCTGAGCTCGCTTTTCTAAAAGGACCATCATGATCAAGATCGCGCGTATCGAGGCGTTTCTCTTTCGAGCCGAAGTGCAGGAGCCGGTCAAAACCTCGTTCGGCAGTATTCCGCGCCGCAGCGCGTTACTGCTGCGTGTCGAAGACAAGGACGGAGCTCACGGTTGGGGCGAAATCTGGTGCAATTTCCCACCCTTCAGCGCTGACAATAAAATGCGGCTGCTCGAGACCGTGATTTGCCCAGCGGCACTGTCCGGGAGCTATCTCGATCCTTCCGATGCATGGCACGCGCTGTCCGCGCGCGTGCACCGATGGGCAATCCAGAGCGCTGAACCTGGCCCCTTTGCCGCATGCATTGGTGGGCTTGATCTGGCGTTGTGGGACCTTGCAGCGCGCCGCGAGAACAAGACGCTCCGGTCGATGCTGCACGGCAAGGCAACGGTGGACTCAATTCCTGCCTATGCCAGCGGCCTCAATCCCGACACCGCTAAGGATACCGTCGTGCGCTGCCGCGAAGCGGGCTTCCGGGCTTTCAAGGTCAAGGTTGCATTTGGGTCGGAGATTGATACCCGGGTCGTGTCCGGTCTTGCCCGCGACCTTCGCGATGGCGAGCGACTGATGGTTGATGCCAATCAGGGATGGGATCTGGTCGAGGCGCGTCGGTCGGTTCGCCGTCTCGGCGAGTATGGGCTGGGCTGGATCGAAGAGCCCATTGCGGCGGACCGCCCAGCTTCCGAATGGGCGGAGCTTGCGCTTTTGTCGCCAGTCCCGCTTGCGGGCGGAGAGAATGTCATGGGTTATGATGCCTTTGCGGGGCTGATCGAAAGGGGACACCACGGCGTCGTGCAACCTGACATGCTCAAATGGGGCGGTGTCACCGGCGCCTATGCCGTTGGCCGAAAAGCCGTGATGAAGGGACACTCCTACTGTCCGCACTGGTTGGGCAGCGGAATAGGTCTGTTGGCGGCCGCTCAGGTTCTGGCGGCGGTTGGTGGTCCCGGCATGCTGGAACATGACGTTATGGAAAATCCGCTGAGAGAGGTGCTCGGCCAGCCGTTCCCCCGGGTCAAGGACGGAATGTTTCCGATGCCTAACGGCCCGGGGCTGGGGGTCGAGCCGGACCTCAAAGCGAGTGCTGGCTGGCTATTGAATCGGGCAGAGTATCGTTCGTCCAACTAGGATCGCGGCAGGATCGACCGCTTTTTCTCATCAACAGAAAGAAGGGCAAGCATGATGTTGCGAAGCTGTCTGACCATAACAGCGATCCTCGCCGGCGCTCTGGCAAGTTCAAGCTCGTGGGCTGCGGCAGATGGAGCAGACCGGCCGTTCAGAATCGCAAAGCAAGGTAGCTTTTTTGTCGGGGGGCACGATGTCCAGAGCGATGCCTTGTCGACGGTACCGAATTTTGCGTCGAGTGGTACGATCAGCGTAGACCAGGTTTATGTCCGGTACCAATCGCCCGTTCGCCCTGAGAATTATTCCATCACGCTTGTTCACGGCTGCTGCCTGTCCGGGAAGAGCTGGGAAACGACCCCTGACGGGCGGATGGGCTGGGATGAATATTTTCTAAGGCAGAACTTTACTGTTTATGTCATCGATCAGGCGTGGCGGGGCAGGTCCGCAGCGAATCCGACCGCGGTCAATGTTGTTAAAACCGGCAAAGCTGCCGCGGATACGTTGCCGGCCTTCATTTCTGCGGGGCACGAATCGGCCTGGACGATCTTCCGCTTTGGTCCGGAATACCCGAAGGTTTTTCCGGGCATGCAATTTCCGCTCGAAGCGCGGCAAGAGTTCTGGAAGCAAATGGTGCCTGACTGGGGATACTCGATGAAACCGCCGGTCCCGACTGTGTCTGCGCTCTCAGAACTTGCTCGCAAGGCCGGAACGACGGTTCTGATCAGCCATTCGCAATCAGGCATCTATCCGTTTCAGACGGCCACGATCAATCCACAAGGTATCGCGGCGATCATCTCGCTGGAACCGGGAGCTTGTCCTGCGGCTGACTACGACCTGAAAGCATTGAAGGATATCCCGGTCCTCGTGCTGTTCGGCGACTTCGTAGACAAGTCGGAAGCATGGACGAATCGATACAAGGGTTGTGAGCAATTCATTAAAGCTGCTAAGGCGGCGGGCGTCAGCGCAGAGCTAGTGTCTCTTCCCGATGTCGGGATCCACGGCAATTCTCACATGATGATGCAGGATAAGAACAGCCTGCAAGTCGCCGGCTGGCTGGTGAAGTGGTTGCGTCACCACGTTCACCGAAAGATTTGACCGTACTTGATGGCGCATTTTGGATTCGATCTGACGCGCTGCGATCCGGAACTCAAGAGGCCGACCCAGTGCTAGGGCGGCTCGATCTGAAATCGGAATACTTGCGATCGTTCTGGACTGCCGGATTGAGCGCGCTAAGGCGAACGAGCCAGCCACAAAGATACTTCGTTATGGCAACGGACTATGCCAGCGAGCGCCTCGCGCCTGCCAAATTGCTGGTTGGTGTATCAAGCGGAATCTTTATGTCTATTTCGGAGGCTTCAGGTTAACGGCCGGCTAAACGTCACTTCGACGTCGGTGACGTTGCGAATGCCATCATGGGCGCCGTCTGTTCGGCATCGAGATTGGCCGGCCTGAGCAAGGGAGACGCATGCTATAATCCTCCTTCAAAACTCCCCTTCTAACGACCGGCACTCTGGCCGCCATCAACGTGCACAATTTCGCCGATGACGAAGTCTGCGCCTTCGGGTAGGACCTGCCGAACGCCGTTGAGTACTTGGGAAGATCAGATTGGTCGCGAGTTATCTGCTTGGAAGCGCCACCATCGATCGCTCAGCGGAATTGAGGCATTTCCTGCCGATTGCTCACTTTCCCAAACAAGACATAGCTGGAGTTTCAGCGCGCGGGTGCGCATCGCGCTGTGGAATATGAAAGAACTGGCGCCCCATTCAGAATAAAACTACGAACTTTTATATCATTGAAATTACTTTATAATACTGCCGCCGGCCCTCGCTGCCGCAGCTTGGGCTACGATCGAATCTTTGCGACGCATGCCCTTGCTCGGTCGACTGCTTGGAGCGGCCGTGCTGCGCGAGCGCGGCAAGACGCGTCGCTACCTCCCGTGTCTGCACGCCGGCCTTAAAACGATCCCCCGCGAGAGGCGCCGGCTGCACGATCACGCGGCCCAACGKCCGTATAGCTCGAATCGATCACCGCAGCGGCCGAAGCCGGCTTGAAAGACCATGACCGCTGGTTGACTGCGTGCCCTCCTCGAGCACAAGCTCGACGGGCGCCGCTCAACGTCTCGGTTGCCGGCCCTGCTCGATTATGTGCTGACGCGTCCGATCGTATCGGCGACAATGGGCGCCGAGGCACTGGAGATCACCCCCCGCGCCGCAAAGGAGCTCGTCAGCAAGCGCGGATTGCGTGAGGCGAGCGCGGGATTAAAACACGATCGATGGGACAGTTATCTGAAGGGCGTAGGGCTACGCGACGTTTTATCCTTCTACCTCGTGCTTTTCGACGCGTTCGATGATTTCTCGTACCGGAATGCCGGTAAGACACCATTTTGAGACGGTACGCCCTGTAGCTGGGGACATCCATAAGCGCGCTGAATTGGGCTTGCCAAGCCCGCTCTTGCCAGGCAGCGGAAGCAATGCCGCCAGCCGATCGGCGGGCCTCGCGACCGGCGTAGCGCGGTGGATAGGCGCCGAATTCACACGCCGCCGCTCGAATCGATCGCGAGTACAATCGCCGATCAACGGGTAAGGACTCGCACTGATCGATCCGCCCACTAGGACAACGCAGCATTGGCTCATTGGCACCGCGGCTATTATTTTCGGCGCGCCGGATACGGAACTTTAGAAGCCTTTCTAAACCGGGCCGCTGGAGCCTCGTTTACGCTCTGATTGTCTAGCGTTACCCGATCCCCCAGAGTTTGGGTCTCACCCTGAAGCACAGCTGTCACAGCCCATTCGACTTCATTGAGGACTGCCGCTACTCTGTTGATCCGCGATACGCCAACACGATAAGCAAGTATGACGTCGAGAGGGGCCGACCGCCAATCGGGCAGGACTCGCACCAGTCGGCCCTCGGCGATATCGGTGCGAACCATAAAGTCCGGAACTTCAACGATGCCATATCCGGCCCGAGATAATCGGACGAGCATGTCGAAGTCAGCGACTGAGAACTGCGGATCTGAGTCAAGTGCGATCTCTTGCGCTGCGAACTTCCGCTGGTTGACCCGACCTCCAAATGCCAAAAGATCCTCCTTTCTCAACAATTCAACGGAATTTGCCCCAGCCAGCGGGTACGAGGGTGCACAAACGAGGATTCGCGAAAACTCGCCTATCTTGTTCGCGATCAGGGTGTCGTCCTGTATCCGTCCAACGCGGATCGCAAAATCAAATGATGGATCTTGGAGATCGTCCATTTCATAGCTTGGAACCACGATCAGCGAAACATCGGGGTAACGATCTCGAAGCGCAGGTACTAGCAACTCGAGCATCGCACCGCCCAAAGGCGGCGACACTGCGATACGAACAATTCCACGTGGAGCAGCGCTCGCTCGGCTGGCCTCCTCTAGAAGGTTCTCTGCTTCCGCCAAAAGTGACTGGACGCGGGGTAGCACCTGCTCCCCTTCCCGAGTCAGGGCAACCCTACGCGAACTCCTCACGAGAAGGCGCGTGCCCAATCGATCTTCAAGCCGCGTGATTTGGAGTGACACAGTCGATTTCGAGATTCCCAGGGCATCTGCGGCGGCAGTGACACCACCGTGACGAGCGACGGCGGCGAAGACCTGCAGCTCCATGAAATCGATCGTTCTACCATCGAAAACCATGCGTTCTACGTTGGTCCATTGTTCGGGCTTAAGCAACAGCGCTATTTGAGCTGACGAGGGGCACTCGTGGAAAGATGTGATGCACATGAAAGTTTTAATGACTGGCGCCAACGGCGCTTTCGGGGATCTCACGGCGAGAGCTTTGCTGACGCAGGGACATCGGCTGGTCGCGACCATGCGCGATCCCGATGGACGCAACGCCGATGCGGCGGCCGCACTGCGCAGCTGCGGAGCGATTGTGATGGAGATCGACGTAACCGACGACAAAAGCGTCTCAAAGAGCGTCGAGGCCGCTATCGCGACGTTGGGCGGTCTCGATGTGCTGGTCAACGTAGCCGGGACAGGAACACACGGGCTGAGCGAGGGGTTTACTGCAGATCAGATGTTGCGCCTCTTCAATATAAATGTCGTGGGTCTCCACCGGATGATGCGCGCTGCTCTGCCGACTTTCCGCAGACAAGGCGCCGGCCTCGTCATCAACATCTCCAGCCTTCTCGGAAGATTGTCGATGCCGTTCTACGGCCCTTACAGCGCGACGAAATATGCCGTGGAAACTCTCAGCGATACCTATCGTGCGGAGTTGTCACAGCTCGGTGTGGATGTCGTGCTGGTCGAACCCGGTGGCTTCAAGACAAGCTGGATCGGCAATTTGATCCATCCCGATGATGCCGACTGCCTGGAGGGCTACGGCGAGTTCGCCAACCTCCCCGCACAGGCACTGGCAGAGTACCGGGCGTTTCTCGATGCGAAACCGGAGCAAGACCCGGCCAAAGTGGCTGCTGCTATCGTCTCGCTGATCGAGACGCCCGCGGGAGCCCGCCCGGCGCGGACCGTAGTTGACTTCGTCGGCATGGCCGAACCGGTCACCATGATGAACCAGCAACTCGCACAGGTTACCGCAGGCCTCTATCAGACTTTCGGAATCGATGGGCTGCTGACGCTCAAGGTAGAGTAACATCTACGTCTGATCGAGCGCCAGACGTCGTTGCGCTACGGCATTCCCGACACGAAAGCGTTCGCGGACGTGTCTTCGAAGGATCTGCGAAAAGTCGGCTTCGGGGGTCCGCGACACGTCGCGAGCTTGCGGGCCGGCCGGTGTAGGCCGGAAACAATGCCGCCCTCATCAGTCATGATGTGCCCCTGGAGATGCCTCTCATGTTGTCCCCGCCGCTCCATGCCTCTCAGCTCCGTTGCCGCTGCCGACGCGGCCAAGTCGCAATTCAGCCGGTAGCAACCGCAGCGCCTGGGGCCGGAATCCCTAAACACCTGCACCGGTCCTCGCGCTGCAGAGGCGCAGTCCTGGTTACCTCTCTTGTGCGGATCCATTCTGACCCGGTAGCCGAAAAAACTCGCTCTCCTACCAAAACGGAAATGGCGCCGGATCCTCCGATGAAATTTATATTCTTGAAAATGCCCGCCCTCTTTGAAAACAGTTGAAGGTAAAATTTTCAAAAATTAGGGTTCCGGAACGGATCCCAAGATTGCTTCGGTGTTTGCATGCGGACCTCTTGGGAGCCAGTGATTAAGCCGTCCGAATGAGCAACGGTGGGCAACCACGAAAAGCTACGAGCGCGCTGAGATAGCTCCTCGGTGCTCAAACGTTACCAGTCGCGCCCGAATAACCGACCTCCCAAAGGGCAATGCCACCCTCAGCGCTGCCTAAGAAGGAAAGAGCCATGAGCCCCGTATTTAGATCCGCAGATTTGACGATCTACCGCATCATTGAATCTGAAGGATCGTTCCTGCCGGCGCTCGCAATGTTTCCCGAATTAACATCAGAGATGCTTGACGAGAGCCGTTCCTGGATGCGGCAAGTAGGCGCACTAGACGATCAAGATGCGGTCCGGGTCTGCATTCAGTCCTACGTCATCAAGACGCCTCATCACAACATTCTCGTGGACACCTGCGTGGGTAACGACAAGCCGCGGCCGAAGTACCCAACTTGGCACATGAAGACCGACAACACCTATATGACGGCGTTGCGCCAGGCAGGCCTCGATGTCGAGGACATCGACATCGTCGTGTGCACCCATCTGCATGTCGACCACGTCGGTTGGAATACTCGGCTCGACGGTGGGCGATGGAAGCCGACTTTCCCCAATGCGAAGTACGTGTTTTCCAAAGCCGAGCTTGATCACTGGACGACAATGAACGCCAAGACGCCTGAACCAGTCTTCGAAGACAGCGTGTTGCCGATCGTCGAGGCAGGTCGCGCGGATGTCGTTGGGGACGATTTTCAAGTGGGGGATCATCTCCGCATATTGCCTACTCCCGGCCATACGCCTGGGCATATTGCGCTGATGGTGGGCCGCAACAAGGACGAGGCGGTCTTTAGCGGAGACCTAATGCACTCGCCCCTACAAACACTGCACCCCGATCTGTCTCCAAGATTTGACTTCGATCCGATCCAAGCTGCTCGGACACGACGCGCATTTCTCGAACGCTACTGCGACACCGACACGCTCTGCTGCACGGCTCATTTCCCATCCCCCTCTTATGGTCGAATTCGGCGGAGAAAAACGGGATTTATTTGCGAAATGACTTAGACAGCGGACCGGCAAAAGGAGCGCACAGCGTGTTCGCGCTCGCGATGATCCGATTGCTCAGGCCCGAGGGATTGACTTTCTCGCGGCTATCGATTGACGTCCGTCAGCCATTCGCCGCCGGTAGGTCGAAATGAACCGTCGTTCGTCGCTTCCTTTTTGCCGTCTGTCACCACGCGGCCGACAAGATGGAGAGATAGTCCTCCGCACGCATCGGACGCGGGTTGCTTTGCGACGAGTCGGCCACTGACTGCTCGGCGTACGTCGATAGCGCAGAGCGATCGAGACCGAGATCGCGCAGCTTCCCAGGCAAGCCGACCCTCTCTCGCAAACTGTGAAAATACGTCGCGAGTTCGGCATCCGGCTGCAGTCCAACCGCCTGTCGCAAACGCGGCAATTTATCGGTAAGGGCAGTCGCGTTCCAACTCAGGACGTGAGGCAGAAGCACCGCATTCAATAATCCATGATGGATGCCACTGGCACCCAGAGGATGAGACAGCGCATGTATTGCCCCGATTCCCTTTTGAAGCACCATCCCCCCTTCGAGCGATCCGAGCATCATATCCCAGCGGGCTGCGGCACTGCGCCCAAACGTTGCTGTCTCGATACTGGCGACCAGCCTTTGCAAACCGTCGAGCGCGATCGCGTCCGCAACCGGATTGACCGTAGGAGAGCTAAACGCCTCCACGCAGTGGCTGATTGCATCCATACCGGTCGCAGCGGTCAGGTGAGCAGGCAAGTCGTAAGTCAATTCTGGGTCACACAACGCAAGCCTAACAATGCCGATGCAGAGAATCCCGGACTTTCTACCGTCCTTGAAGGTCAATACCGCGCCACGGCTGACCTCGCTGCCCGTTCCCGAAGTGGTGGGCATGAGGATCAAGGGAGGTACGGAAGGTAACCCGGGCGGATTCCAACCGCAAACGTGAAATGCGCGACGCGCGAGTGATTGACCATCTCCAACGCGTACCGCCAACGCCTTGGCCAAATCCATCGGAGAGCCACCACCCAGACCGACGATGCCATTGCAACCCTGATCCGCGAATAGGTTGGCCGCCTGTTCGATGGCGAATTCGGTGGGATTCTCGGGCACAGCATCGAAGACGATCGGAGATATCTCGTTGTCGAGACCTGCGATCACCTCGGCCACAATCCCGGCGCGAACCAATCCCTCGTCGGTGGCAATCAGTGGACGATCGATCGAAGCCGCGCGAAGCTCCTGCTGAAGTCGCGCTCGCGCCCCGTTCTCGAAGATCACGCGTGTCCCGAAATTGAATTCAACCATTGATGGCTATCGCCTTGCAGTCGGCCAAGACCTCGATTTCGGAATCGTTGTAACCAAGCTCACGCAGGACTTCGTGCGAATGCTCGCCTAGGCGCGGAGCCGCGCGGTAAATGCCTGGGGGATTCTCGGAAAACATTGCGGACGGACGCGCCTGCCGGATCCTTCCCTCGCTCGGATGATCCAAATCCGGAAACATGTCGACCGCCCGTAGATGCGGTTGCTCCCCGAGCGCGGTCAGTCTGGTAAAGGCCGCGTGTGGCACATCGAGCTCCAGAAGCAACTCCTCCCATTCAGCCGTCGTACGAGACGGAGCGATCTCACTCATGCTCGCGTAGATCTTGTCGATATTGGCGGATAGTAGCACCGGATCGCGAACCGACAGCTCTTCGATTAGCTCCGGCCGCCCGACTGCCTTGAAGAAGTCGCACCAATTATCTCCCGAATAGGGCAACATCGTCAGCCAACCATCCTTGGTGCGCATTGGACGTCGCTCTTTCATGCGCTTGTAGCCGACCGGACCGATCGGAGGTTCGAACGCGTGGCCGCCGAGCATTTCGATGCTGTTGAATGCCGCCACCGTCTCGAGCATGGGCACCTCGACCAACTGCCCATGTCCGGCTCGTTCGCGACGAAAGAGCGCGGCGGATACGGCGGCTGCAAGCATCATTCCGCAGACCTTGTCGCCGATCAGGCTTGGCACGAACGTCGGCTCATCGTCCGTTCCGACTGATGATGCCAACCCAGAGGCCGCCTGCACGATCTCGTCGAAAGCCGGCCGCTTCGCCCATGGGCCGTTCTGCCCGAACCCGGTGGCCACCGCGTACACCAGGCGAGGGTTGGTCTTTTGGCAACCCGCGTAGCCAAATCCTAGTCGCACCAAGGCAGCAGGCCGTACGTTGGTGACCAACACGTCGGACCTGGAGATCATCCTACGCAGTACGTCCTTGCCCCCGCTGTGCTTCAGATCCAGAGCCAGGCTACGCTTGTTTCGGTTCACGGCCATGAACTGTCCGCTCATGCCGCGGTTGCGAAAATGCCCTGCGTACCGCCACACATCGCCTGACAGCGGCTCAACCTTGACGACTTCAGCTCCCCAGTCGCCAAGGATTTGGGTTGCATATGGACCGAAGAGAACGCTGGTAAGATCGATAACTCGTATGCCCTTGAGCGGGCCGGTCGCCTCGTCCATTGTCAAACCCTGATTATTTCCCGGTCGCAGGCGAGCTGCTTGTGGCTCGCCCTCAGGCTCGTTACTCGTTGATGACGTCGCCGAAGAGCACCCACGATTTGCCATCGAAACGAGCCATTTGCAGTTGTTTGATTGGCGTCACCTGCTCCTGCGAGGTGTTGAGCGTTATCCCGGGCAGCAGCATCGGCAGCTCTACTTGATCTAGAGATAGGGCCTGCCGCATGAGGTTCGACCTCGTGAGGTCGTCGCCGGCCTGTCGCAAGACAATCTCCATCATTTGAGCGAGCGTATATCCCAAGACGTTGAGTGTATCCGCGGGATCGGCGCTCGGATTGTAGGTCTTCATCCAATTGCGCCACTCCGTCATACCGTTATCGTCCGCCCAACGAGGGTCCGTCGGATCCTTCAGGTAAGTTCCTGTGACGATACCGATCGAGTTCTCCAGGCCAGCCGGTGTTAGGACCGCTCCTACGGAATTGGAGACGCTCGGCAGTATCATCTGCGGCTTCCAACCAAGCTCGGCAGCCCTGCGTATCGTTTGGGCAGCGAACTTCGGAGTGCATTCGTTGAAAAGTACGTCGGCGCCGGCCGTCTTGAACTTCACAATTTGAGATTCGATGGTCGGATCGGTCGTCTCGTAGACCGCCTCCGCCACGATCTGGTTCACGCGCTCGCCGAGCCCCTCCTTGAAGCCCGCGAGATAGTCGCGACCGGAATCATCATTCGGAGTTATGACTGCGATCTTGGCATCCGGTTTCGTCGTCACGATCCATTTGGCATAGATCCGCCCCTCCGTCCGGTAGGTCGGCAGCGAACCCGTCGTCCACGGAAACTTCTTGACGTCATTCCACCGACTTGCGCCGCTGGATGGAAACAGCTGAGGAATTTTCTTTGCGTTGAGATACCTCTGGACCGCTATGTTTGGCGCGGTGCCCAGGATAGAGAATAAGGCGAAGACCTCCTCGCTTTCTGCCAGACGTCGCACTTGCTCGACTGTCTTCGGCGGCGAGTAGCCATCATCCAGGCTTATCAATTCGACCTTTCGCCCGTTGACTCCGTTCTTAGCGTTCAGCATCCGAAAATAGGCTTCTTCGGCTCGGCCGACCGCCGAATAAGCCGATGCAGGTCCCGAGTACGGCATAGTCTGCCCGAGCTTGATCGACGTGTCGTTTGCGCCCATGTCGTAGCTTCCGCCGGCCTCGGCAGGCGCACCGACGAAGACCCCAAGTACTGAGAAACCAACGGCTGTGATGTACGCCTTCATTGCCACGGCGTCCCTCCTCGATCATTTCGCGCCCTACTAAGTCTTCTTATTTTCCGTGGCATCGCACCACGGAATACGGCGGAGCATGATCTCGATGCGACGCTAAATCCAGCAATTACAGATAGACAAAAGCATTTATAGATATGTGAAAACCATCCAAGTCCTGCGTAACTAGCTTTCTTTCGACACGAACTTATCGATCCCCTCGCGAAGGCATCTAACGATATGAGCTCGGTTGGCAACGAGACGATCTGCCGGCCCGGCGACACCGACTGCAAGTATCCGGCCGTGCCGACGCACAGGAAGCAACATGCCGATGATACCGGCGCCTTCCGTTACCGTATGAAGCGAAACGACGTAGCCGTCCTTCCGTATCTTCCGCACCCTTTTCATCAGCTCCTTGACGTCGATCTTCTTCTTCCGATCCTCTTCCTCGAAGTTTATGCGCCGCACGAGTTTCTCGATCGTTTCGTCGGATCGAGCGCTGAGCAGCATCCAGCCAAGTCCCGATCGGGCAAGGGGACGAATGGTTCCGGGCTTGATCGCAGCCTGGATCGTTTGTGGCGACGGCTGAATATGAATGTACTGAAGGTACAAATCGCTCTGCGTTGCTATGTTGACCGTCTCTTCGGTTTCCCGATTGAGGTGATGGGCCAACGCTAGGATGCCGCGCTCCCCAAATAGAGCACCTTGGACCCATTGCCCCAATTGGACGATCCGCATCGTTGGCATATACGTGCGGGAATAGCGATCGAAGTCCACATATCCGAGCATGACCATGCTCTTCAGGACGGCCGATGCGCTCGAAACCGGATAGTCGAAACGGTGAGCAACCTCTCTCAGACTCAAAGGGCGCTGCACTTCGTCGAAGTATTCCAGAATCTCGAACAACCGCTTTGCAGTCTTGATAGCCTCTCTGGACATGTCTCCCTCCGGTTTTCATATAGATAAAAACAGTTTCACATCGGCGAAAGCCATTTTTCGAGGTGGCTGCCATGGTAAGGGGGATTGCCGGACAGGGAGGGCCCAATGGATCATTTCGCAGAAGAGAAGACTTTCGAAGCTCCGCGCGCGTTACCACCATCATGATTGATCGTCCACTCCGCGCGGACGCCTCTGTCGATCACGTAAGAGCTCTCGTAATTACTGGCGCGGCCAGAGCCTTTGCGCGGGGGCTGATAAGAGACGAGTTTCCGGCCTTGCATGCGGCGAGGCTGCTCCGCTTCAAGTGGGGTCCAGCGCTCTGCCCCAGCACGACGGATCTTACGGAAGAAATAGGTCATCTCGTTGAGAAGCGCCGATCATGCTTTACAGGAAAGTGAGCAGGCCATCGTGCAGAGATCCAGGCACTTATATAACGCCTCCACCGACTCATCGGCTTCCGAGGTTATTCAAGTGATTTCTCGAGCGTTCGACATCCTGCGTTGTTTCAACTCGAGGACGATCCGTCTCGGCAACCGAGAAATCGCCGAGCGGTGCAATCTTCCGCGGTCGACGGTGTCACGCTTGACGCTCACTCTTACCAACATCGGACAGCTGATATACTTGCCAGCGGATCAAAAATATCGTGTTGGGCCGCAGGCGCTCTCTTTAGCCGACGCTTTGCGTGATAACGCCGAATGCGCCTACCCGCCTGGCGATCGATTGCATACCTCAGAGCACGTGACCAGACCATAGCGAGATCCCTGCTCCCGGCACCAAGGCGCCCTGCCTGTCAATACGACAACTCCCAAACCGCACTCGGCGATCATTGTTCACGTATGTGAAAAAACGTAGAATGGATGAATATAGTGGACGCTCGTCGTCGTGAGGACCATGTTGACGGTGGGAAACGGTGTTCGAGCGGACGCATGTTGATCGCTCGATTTTTTCCAAAAGTACAAAGCAGCATTGACGTCGATGTCGAGCGCCAAACAGCTGGAAAGAACGCGTGATGGAAGAAGAGCGCCTCGCCGCACTCAAGCCGCTTGGATTTCGATACGAGTTCCCCTCCATCGAAAAGATCATATTTGGCGAGCCAGCATCGAAAGCGGTCGCGAGCGAGGTGGAGAAGCGGGGAAAGCGCCGTATCCTGGTTCTTACCTCGTCCTCGCTGCGTCAGAGCGAGCTCGTCTTTTCGGTAGCGAGTGCGCTCGGCAACTCTCACTGTGCGACGTACGCCCAGATCTCAGCAGGTTCACCAAGATCGGAGATAGTCGCGGCGGCTGCCGTCGCACGCGAGGTCTCAGCGGACTTGCTCATTGCTATTGGTGGCGGCTCTGTCGTTGATGCAGCGAAACTCGTCCAGCTTTGCGTTTGGGAAGGCGTCGTCGGAGACGAGGAACTCGATCGCTATCGAGGCGACGCTTTGAGAAACCTCAGGCCCAGGGCGGACGCTATCCGGACGATCGCAGTTCCGACAACGCTCTCTGCCGCTGAATTCGCCAGCCTCGGGGGCTCCTACAATCCTACTACTGGCAGGAAGGAGCCATTCGACCATCCGTTGTTCGTGCCTATTGCAGTCGTTGCGGATCCAGCTGCGCTTGCTCAGTCTCCCGAGCAACTGATCGTGTCCACCGGGGTGCGGACGATTGATCACTGCGTCGAGAGGTTTTGCTCCAATCGTGCTCAGGCCTACTCTGACGCGCTGGCAGTTGGCGCCCTCAAGGTGCTGCTTCGCCATCTGATTGAAGTGCACCAGAAGCGAGCTGCTCCAGAGGCCTATGGACAGCTCCAGCTCGCGTCATGGATGTCAATGAATGCGGTCAACGCGGGAGTCCCCGTCGGCGCAAGCCATGCCATTGGGCGGGTTCTCGGAGCGGTCGCCGGGGTGCCGCATGGGCAGACCTCTGCGGTGCTCTTGCCGTTTGTTCTTGCTTGGAATGAAGGAGACGTCGTCGCGGCGAACCGGCAACGACAATTGCTTCGCGAAGTCGGAATCGAAGGCGAATTACCGCAAGTGATCGGCGACTGTATTGCTGCTCTCGACCAGCCCAGGCGACTATCGTCCGTTGGAATCCGAAAGGACCAGTTTGCAAAGATCGCTCAAGACTCCATGATTATGCTTCAGCACCCGAGCGTCAGCGGAAACCTAAGGAGGGTGAGGAGCGAAGCAGACGTTTTAGCGATTCTAGAAGGAGCTTGGTAACAACGACTTACTGAACCTTCTTTTAAGCCTCGCCACCTAGCTACATCTGCGACGTGACATCTTCATCGGCCTCCTCGCCGACTCCGTTGGCTCGCTTCCGGAGGTCGACGCGAGGTTGGCCTTGACACTCTTGCGCGCTGTTCCTTCGTGCCGAAGTCGAGCTATGGGGTCGCTGTAGCGGGAGGCGATCGGGTCGGGCCAAACTTGGATGGCGATCCCTGAGGCAGGCCTGTGCGCTTGTCGCGTTGGTGTTAGCCCTCATTGCCACGATCGACTTGGGGGCAGACAGTGTTGCTGTATTAAGCTTGAAGTTGCTGGGAGACACTAGTCTGCAGCGCCCGCCAGAGTAATGTCGACAGAGTCGCGGCCCACTAAGGTCTGATAACGTTGTCGCAATTCTTTCTTGTCGGGCTTTCCAAGTGAGGTCACTGCGATTTCCTGAACAAAATGAACCGTTTTCGGCGTCGACACTGGCCCCTTTGCCTGCCTCACCCACGCAATCAACTCCGCAGCCGTCGCCTGCCTGCCCTCGCGCAGCACAACGACGGCAGTCACCGCTTCCCCCCATAGCTCATCCGGCAATCCGATGACGGCTGCCGCCGAGACAGCCTCATGCGCCGTCAGCGCGTCTTCGACCTCGGAAGGATAGACATTGAAACCGCCGGTAATGATCATGTCCTTGGATCGGCCAACGATGTAGATGAAACCTTCTTCATCACAGCGGGCAAGGTCGCCGGTATGCAGCCAGCCGTGGCGGAAGGCGTGCGCAGTTTCTTCCGAGCGGTTCCAGTAACCCTCCATGACTAATGGCCCACGGATGCAGATCTCGCCGAGTTCGCCCGTCGCGACCGGGGCTCCGGCTTCATCGAGCAGCGCCACCTGACTGGAGCCGATTGGCGCGCCGCAGGACGTCAGCCGTCGCTCGTCGGTGGCAATATGTTCGGCGCACCGAAGCGTAGTGGCGCAGTTGGGCGCTTCCGACTGGCCGTACAACTGCATGAAGATCGGGCCGAAGCGGTCGATGGCCTCGTGCAGGCGGGTCGGCGTCATCGGCGCCGCACCATAGATGATCAGTTCGAGGGTGGTCTTACGGATGTCGTGAAGCTCGGCGTAGTCGAGCAACTTGTAGATCATCGTCGGCACCAGGAAGGTCGAAGACACTCCGTACGACCGAACGGCATCGAAGAAGCTTTCTGGCGAGAAGCCATTGGTCATGACGACCGTGCCCCCCAGCATCAGCACCGGCAGCAAACAGCCTCCGGCGCCGTGGCTGATTGGCGTCGTCGCGAGAAAGACCGGTGCGACCGGCCAGTCCCATTCCGCCATTTCCGTCAAGGTCATTGTTACATGCGTGCGGTGGGTGTGCATCACCCCCTTCGGACGGCCCGTGGTTCCGCCGGTGTAGATCAGCCAGCAGAGATCGGTCGAGAGCGCGTTCGAAACCAGATCGCGCGGTGTTAGTACGGCGGCCTCCGCAATCGCGTCGATCGTCAAGGAGGACGGTCCCAGAGAAAGCATCTTGGCCGAAGGCACTCGCCTCGCAACGGCATACGCTCGTTCGGCATAGGCGGAAGGATCAAAGAAGAAGGTCTTTGCGCCGCTGTCCTCCAGCATGAAGACCTGGTCGTCCTCCGAGGCGAGAGGATGAAGATTGGTCAGGCGAACGCCTGCGAGATAACAGGCCGCCCCGATCAGGAAGGCTTCCATACTGTTTCGCGATAGGCAGACAACGCCATCGCCACGGCCGATACCCTGACGTTCGAAGAACTGTGACATGCGGGACAAGTGCACACCGAACTCGTGATAGGTCGTCCGTCGGCCGTCCGAGATGAAAGCGGTTCGGGCGCCGCCGCGCTTGATCGCGCGGATCAGGAGGTCTCCCATCGTGGTCTCGACGTGAAGTTGATCCATCGGCGTTCTTTCCGACATGGCGGTCCGATCAGGACGCACGTTCGTAGAGGATAACGGCGGCAAGCGCTTCTTCCAGCCCGATCACGCCGCCACCATTCTCCTGAAGAGCGATCTGAGCGTTGGCTACTTGGCGCGTCCCTGCTTCACCGCGCAGTTGCATCGCCAGTTCGAAGCACATCGACAGGCCTGTGGCGCCGATGGGGTGCCCCTTGGAGACCAGCCCGCCGGATGTGTTGATGGGGAGGGAGCCGCCGAGTTTGGTGGCACCGCTGGCGATGAATTCGCCGCCCTCGCCGGTACCACAAAAGCGCATCATCTCACTTTGGTAGATTTCGCAGAACGAGGTCGCATCGTGCACCTCCGCCACATCGATGTCCCGCGGGCCGATGCCTGCCATCTTGTAGGCGCGATCAGCCGCCGTGCGGGAAAGGCTGGGCTCGTCGGGCAAGCGGTACTTGCCGCCCGTCACCGCCAGTCCCCGGATCAGGATCGCGCGACGCTGCACTGTTTCGGGTTGAGCGCGCAGGAATGATTCCGAGCACAGCACCGCGGCAGCAGCACCATCCCCGATCGGCGCGCACATCGAGCGGGTCAGCGGATCCGAGACCATCCTGTCCTGCAAGACCTGCTCGGGAGTCATTTCAAAGCGGTATTGAGCGTTTGGATTGAGGGCACCATTGCTATGATTCTTGGCGGCGCCAATCGCGATCTGCTCGGCCGTGGTGCCGTAGAGCTTCATGTGCAGACTGGCCTGCATCGCGTATGTATCCATGGCCACCGTCCGGTCGACCGACTTCTCGAACGGCTTGCCGACGTCGCGGCCGACCTGGCTATAGTGCTCTTCCCACTCGCGCGGATCGAACGTATCCAGTCCGCGTTCGAACTCTGCGAGCATCGCAGGTTGGTTGTCTGGATCGTATAACTTCTCGACACCGAGAGCGAGAGTGAGGTCGGCATCGCCGGCGCGGATTTCCTTAAAGGCGGCCGCGAGCGCAAGGCTGGCGGTAGCGCAGCCACCCTCCACGTTGACGATTGGCGCCCGTTCCGGAAATAACCCCTCCCGAACGAGAGGAATGAAGCACACATTCCCCCGCGCGGATACCTGTCCCCAATAGTGCATAAGACAGTTGCCGAACCAGGCCGCTTCGATGGGAGGGCACTTGCCAAGGCCGGCATCAGAAAGCGCGCCGAGATAGGCCTCCCGCGTCAGTTGCTTGAACGACTTATCGGCCCATCGTTTGAACGGCGTCGAATGAACGCCAAGGATATACACATCGTTGGTCACGGGTTTTTCCTCCGGGTACAGTAGGTTAGATGCCGCCTTATCTCACCTTGACAGCCGAAGCGCAGTTAGCCGCGCTTGGAGATCAGCGGACAGGGGCTTCGGTCGATGGGCCGGAACGCGATCTCGCCGGGCGTTGCTGAAAGAACATTGAAGAGATCCCACTCGCCTTTTGATTCCGATGGCTTTTTGACCTGGAGCAAGAGGATGTCGTGCAGCATGGTCCCGTCGACTCGAACACGTCCATCGGGCACCATCGGATCCCGGACCGGGAGTTCACGGATCTTGTCCGCGACCACGTTGCGATCATCGGTACCCGCGGCTGCCACACTCTTGAGGTAATGCAGAACAGCGGAGTAGACGCCCATCTGGGGCGACGATGGCATCTTGTTATGACGTTTCTTGAACTGCTCCGCCCAGGCACGAGTTTCCGGCGTGCGGTCCCAGTAGTAGCCGTCGGACACGATGAGACCCTGTGCAAGCTGCAGCCCGACGGCATGGGCATCTGTTAGGTAGAAAAGTCCGGTCGCCAGCCGCTGCGTTTGCGGGATGCCGAACTCGTTCGCTTGCTTAACCGAAGTGATCGTATCCTGGCCTGCGTTGAGCAAGGCGACCACGTCGGCCTTCGAAGCCTGGGCTTGTAGCAAAAACGACGAAAAGTCCGAAGTATTGAGAGGGGTTTTAACCGAACCAACGACCTTGCCTCCGCTCGCCGTGATCGCGGCGGTCAAGTCGACGGACAACTGTTCACCCCAAGCGTAGTCTACGGGCAGAAAGAACCATGACTTTCCGCCGCTCTGCGTGACGGCTCGGCCCATCGAATTGGCGAGCGCATAGCTGTCGTACACCCACATGAACCCATAGGGTGAGCAGGCTTCAGCCGTGAACCGAGACGTTCCGCCTCCCGCCGCAATCAAAATGCCGGACTTATTGCGGACGATTTCCTGCAAGGCGAGCAGGATTCCCGAGTTTGGCACGTCGACTATGAGGTCAACTTTGTCGACATCGAGCCATTTTCGCGAGGTCGCGGTTGCGATGTCCACCTTGTTCTGGTGGTCCGACGAAAGTAATTTCACCGGCTTGCCAAGCACCGTGCCCCCGAAATCATCGATCGCCATTTGGGCTGCGATTACAGATCCCTTGCCGGTCGTGTCGGCATAGGGACCACTTTGGTCGTTAAGGACGCCAATCGTAATTTGGTCCGGCCCAGCCTCGACCGGCATCGCGGACATAGCGATGGCGGCGATGGCAATCGAAACCGCTTGAAGTCCCCGCTTCATAATTGCCTCCCACTGAGATGCTGCCTCTGAATTTCGCGGATTCGCGGGCTCACCGGGCAGCTTGATGAGAAGGATACCTCACACTATTGTATAGTGCAATATACTTGCACTAATTAATATTGTGCGGTGTGACGACAGCCTCTAGTTTGATGGAGGGCGCAAAGTTAGTACGAGGGAACGGTTTGATATGAAGCAGAAACTCTCGTCGGCGAAAGCACCGGCTGCCCCCGCTGCACCCAACACGCTACGCAAGACGGCCCTGAAGGCTTTTCTGCTACATTTCTTCGCCAACGTTCTGCTGGCTGCGGACGCAGAAGCCGCGCTCGAGCCTTACGGTCTAACGCGATTGCACAATCGTGTGCTTATTCTTACCGCTATGAACCCCGGGGCAACCGTGAGCGATTTGCTGCGGGCGATGCGCGTCACGCATCAGAACCTGAACTCCCCTATGCGGCAGCTTATCAAAGATGGCCTCCTTGTCGCCAAGATCGGCGAAAAGGATCGAAGACAAAAGCAGCTTTATCTGACGGCAAAGGGCCGGAAATTGGTCCAAGCCGTCCTCAATCGGCAACTCGCCCGGCTGGAAGCGACGCTGGCAAACAGCGGCGCCGAAGCGACCAGCGGCTTTCTCGCCGTGCACGAGCGGCTGGTCGATCGAGACGATCTCAAATGGGCAGAGCGCTTGGCGGAAGATCCATCCGGACTGACGTCCTTCTAAGTTGGTATCCGGTTGGCGTCGAGATATATGCCGTCAGCTGAGAGCTTGAAAGCCGCAGCGATACCGACGAGTATCCCCCTCCTTGACCTGTCGTCTTCAGGCAGACCGAACCTGCTGGGTCCAAGGGCTGAGTCCCAGCCATGCCCTTACGGCATGCGGAAGAGTTGCGGAGAGACGAGGCTTGGGTTGAACATCTGAGTGGCCTGTGATTTCCCAGGCCGGAAACGGTCCCCTCGAGCAAGCGCCAGCGGATGTCACCTTCAGAACGCATCAAGCAACTCGACGCAAACCGGTCGCCAGCATGGACGCTTTTGGGAGTCTCGGCCATCGCTTACGACGAGATGTCGCAGCGTGTCACGATCGATGTGAATGCCGAACAACGTCATTGCCATTCGATTGCAGGACATCAAAAAAGGCGGCATCATCCAGGGCGGGATCGTCACCGGTTGGCTCGACGTCGCGATGGCGACGGCATGTCTGGTGGACGGCGAAGACGGCTTGGCGGTCGCGAGCCTCGAGATCAAGGAGACGTTTCTGCTGGCCGCTCATCCCGGATCCTACCGCGCCTACGGCACGGTGATGCGCCGCGGGCGCAGCATCGGCTTTATGGAAGCGGAGTTGCGAGATTCGAACGATGTGCTCATCGCGACAGCCAGTTCCACAGCGGCGCTGCGGGACAGAAGCGCCTTGCGACGATCTCGACGTGACTTGGCTACAGCGCAGAGCAAGTCGATCGGCGATACGCGAAACCGGCGTGAAGGTCACGCCGGCGCCGGGGGGTGTCTGGCATGACGCTGACCCGCGTCTCGCGTAGCTTTAGGTCATTAGCGACCGAGCTTCGGCGGCCGCTACTGGTAGTCAGCGATTCAGCGGCTTATTTCGGCACTTGCCGGGCAGTTTTCGGAGACGCGTTCTAGAAGTAACTTGCGGGATTCCTGGACGAGGCAGAGACCGATGTGCTCGCCTACATGACATTCCCGCAGCAGCATCGAGCCAAGCTGCACTCGACCAATCCGATCAAGCGCCTCAACGGCGAGATCAAGCGTAAGCGTAGCGCCGATGCCCTTCGGATTATTTGTGCGGAGTCTTGGGAGCACCGCTAGAAGAGTCATCTTCTGCAAGGGTGCTCACAATGGACGACCATTCTGACGACATAAGTTGAATATTCTCGTCCTTCGGACGAACATGGCGTTCTTGACCTGAGCAAAAGCGCCTGGTCTCCCAGAGTCGGAGATAAGGTCTTGCTCATCCCTGGCCACTGCGATCCGACTGTCAATCTACACGACTGGTATATTTGCGTCCGCGACATTGGAACTTCGAAAGCGCATGTGGAAAGCATTTGGCCTGTTGCCGGCCGCGGAGCTATCACCTAGCCATAACGGAAGATCGTTTTGAAAGTCGAGTTGGCTTACAGCATCCGCCGTCTTGCGTCCGGTTTGACATGCATAAGCTCACGGGAGAAAGTTGTTCCTCGCGGCGGTTCTTATCGGAACAGAGATCATCGCGGCTCTAAAGGCGCGCAGTTTACGGCGTACGCAGCTCGCGGGACGGCAGGAAATACGACCCTTCGACGGTGATTCACATTCCGGTGCCCGTGCTGATCGGTAACTCGCGAGGAGCCCGCGAAGACTGGGTGTTTTCTGCGGAACTCGTTACCAGAAAGAGGCTGGGTCGACAATTCGTCGATATCCGACCTACAGCTTGGGAAGCCACTCGATCATATGAGGAATCAAAGTTTAGCCTTGGCGTTTCAAATCCTCAAAACACGAACGGTATTAAGCCTGCATCTTCGCGCTGATGCCGATCCCGCTCCGTTGCAGCGGCTCGACGGGAAACATTGACTACGATTGATGCCGTTCGTCCTTTGGCAACTTCGCGGCTGCGGAGTGCAGTCCGATCCCGCTGATTCCGGTCTTCAACATTGCAATCGTCAGAGCCACAATGGTGTCGGCGGCGTCTGCGATGGCGAGGCCGCCGTTCCTGATGTTCGATACGCAATTGCGTCGTGAGTCCGGCGTTCCCGTTTCCGGCCGATAGGTCAGGTAAGCGCCAAGGCTGTCCGCCGCAGAGAGGCCAGGGCGTTCGCCGATCAACATGATCGAGACGCGGGCCTTGAGCAGTTCTCCAACAGGATCCGCCAGCGCCACGCGGGCCTGGGCGGCGAAAATCACGGCAGCAAGGGATATCGATGCCTCTTCGAGCCGTTCGATGATCGCGCGCGTCACGGGTGCGCCGTTCGTCATCACCGCGCTGGCCGACAGGCCATCGGCCAGGACGATCACGACGTCGCGTTGCTGCGGAAGGGTTTCCAGGTGGGAGGCGAACCCGGGAGACAATTTCCGTCCGAGATCGGGCCGCCGAACGAACACCTCGCGATTTCCTGCCGTGCTTTCCACATCGGCCGTGTCGACGGCCAGATCGGACAGTTGGTTGCGCAACGCGGCCCTGTCGACCTCCGACCACACCGCCTGTCGCGCCCGCGCGTGATCGAGCAGAAACGACTGCACGGCCCGCGTGGGAAGTCCCGCGCCGGATCGGCCGAGCAAGACCCGCGCCTGTGTCAGTTCGCGGAGATCCGGCAGTTCGCGCCTGGAGCGATCACGGTCGATATCGCTCAATGCGCCGCTCCCTGCAGCAACGGGACGCTCGCCATGCCGTTGACGAGTTGCGGAGGCGGTGGCAGCAGCTTGCCCGACCGGTCGGTCAGGCCGACCTCCGTCAGCCATTGCTCAAATTCCGGGGCTGGCGGCCGGCCCAGGGTCTCCCGGCAGAAGACCGCGTCATGATGCGCCAGGGACTGATAATTCAGCATGATATCGTCCGAGCCGGGCACCGTGATGACAAAGTTGACGTTGGCCGCGCAGAGCAGCGTCAGCAGCGCGTCCATGTCCTCCTGGTCGGCATCGGCATGATTTGTGTAGCAGACGTCGACGCCCATCGGTAAGCCGAGCAGCTTGCCGCAGAAATGATCCTCGAGCCCGGCACGAATGATCTGCTTGCCGTTGAACAGATATTCCGGCCCGATGAAGCCGACCACCGTGTTCACGAGCAGCGGCCTGAACTCTCTTGCAACGGCATAGGCGCGCGCTTCCATCGTCTGCTGATCAACACCGAAATGAGCATCCGCCGAAAGAGCTGCGCCCTGGCCCGTCTCGAAATACATCAGGTTTGCCCCGAGCGGACCGCGCCCCAGACTGCGAACGGCGTCGTGCGCCTCTTCCAGCAGCGCAAGACTGACACCGAAGCCTGCGTTGGCCTTCTCTGATCCGGCGATCGATTGAAAAACCAGATCGACGGGGGCGCGCGCGGCAATGGCTGCAATCGCCGTCGTTACATGGCCGAGGCAGCAGGTCTGCGTCGGAATTGCGAGCCGCGCTCTGAGATCGTCGAGCAGTTCCACGATCCGGATGTAATCGGCGACACTGTCCGTGGCGGGGTTGACTCCGATGACCGCATCCCCCGACCCCAGGAGCAGCCCATCGACAGCGGACGCAAAAATTCCCACGGAATCGTCGGTCGGGTGGTTCGGCTGGTTTCGTGTCGAAAGCCGCCCGCGCAGCCCGATGGTCGAGCGAAACCGCGTCACGACCTCGCGCTTTGCGGAGACTGCAATGAGATCCTGCAGCCGCATGATCTTCGAGACGGCCGCAACCATTTCCGGCGTGAGCCCGAAGGTTATTGCGTCGAGTTCCACCTGCCCCGTCTCGGGCCTCAGCAGCCATTCGCGAAACTCGCCGACCGTCTGCGAGGCGATCGCCGCAAATGCCTGCGCATCATGGCGCTCTGCGATCAGGCGCGACACCTCGTCTTCGTCCGACGGAATGAGTTCCTCGGACAGGAAGGTCTTCAATGGCACGTCGGCAAGCGCCATCTGTGCCGCCAGCCGTTCGACGGGACCGTCGGCGGCAAGGCCCGCGAGCTCATCGCCGGACCGCTGCGGCGTCGCCTTGGCCATCAGTTCCTTCAGGTCCGAGAAGCGATAGACTGTCTGTTCGACAGTTCTGCTGTACGCCATGGTCCCGCCTAGCTGCCGATGAGGGTCAGCGCCTCGTCGTGCAGGGCCGGCGTTGCCGATGCCAGAACCTGCCCGTCCGAATCCGCCGACAAGGGTGCCCCACGCCAATCCGTGATCCGGCCACCGGCTTCCTCGATGATCGGCACCAGGGCCATGTAGTCATAGGGTTGGAGACCGGCCTCGAGGACCAGATCGCAATGCCCGGATGCCAACAGCCCGTAGATATAGCAGTCGCCGCCAAACCTGCGCAATCGCGCCGCGCGTGACAGACGCTCGAACCGATCGCGATCGGCAGTCGCGAACGTATCGGGCGACGTCGTGTAGAACCGGGCATCGCCCAGACGCCGGCAATCGCTGGCACGGGCTTGCCGGCCTGCGAACGTCGAGACACCCGGACGCGCCATCCACCGCTCGCCTGTCACCGGGACGTCGATGAGCCCGCAGAATGGCCGCTGTTCGTGAGTCAGGCCGATCAGCGTGCCAAAAAGGGGAAAGCCTGTGATGAAGCTCTTGGTGCCGTCAATGGGGTCGATGACCCAGGTGAAGGCATCTCCGGCCTTGATACCCATCTCCTCGCCATAGATTCCATGCGTGGGAAAACGGGCCGAAATCCGCTCTCGCAGCCGTGCCTCGATCAGGCGGTCGGCCACGGTGACGGGGCTCTCGTCCTGCTTCGCGGCAATCTCCATCGGGGTGCGGAAATACGACAGTGCGATCGGACGCACTTCGTCCGCAAGCTCGGCCGCGAACGACAGATACGCATCTGCTTCATCGGCTCCGATACTGGAAACAGCCATCACAACGCCTTCAGAAAAAGTGGCCAGCGCGGATCGTAGATGATCGAGCGCGCTCGCATATGTTTCCAGATCCCGTACTTGTAGAAATCGAAATCGAGCGTCGAGATCCGGTTCTGCACCATCGCCCAGGTGCTCCATTTGATGTCCGCCAGGGCCTTGTGGACGATGAAGCGGGCGTGGGCGCGCAGGTCGTAGCGACCGAGATATTCCTCGATGATTTCCCGTTCGACCTCCTCGGAGAAGAAGTGCTCGCTGCTCCAGATCGCGAGGTCATAGAGACGGTCGTTATTGGAAGCATATTCGAAATCGATCAGCATGATCGATTTGTCTTCACCCAGGAGAAAATTGCCGGGCATCGGATCGTTGAAGCAGGGCACGAGATCAAGCCCAGCCGCTTCAAGCGCCGCCCGGGCCTGCTGGTACTGCCATGTCAGCCAATCGTGGTCTTCCGGGAGAAAGCCGTTGAGCTGTCTGACCTGGTCGTAATGCTCGTCGATCATGTCGAACACGGTCTTGGTCAGCGGCAAAGGCGGCGCCTGGTGAAACATCCGGTAGAGGCGAACCGTCTCGGCCCGGACCGCCGGATCGATGAAGTCCAGATGAGTGGAGGCGCGCCGGTCCTCGACAAATTCCGCGATCTCGATACCGGCGTGATCCAGGTAGTCGAACGTCTTCGGCCCGACGCCGATCACCTCCGCCTGCCGGCTTGCGGCGCGGGCGGCGTTGCGATCGATGAACCTCTCGGTTCCACGACCAGGGATCTTGACGAAGAAGTCGTGCGAGGACCCCTGCACCTCGACGCGAAAATTCGTGTTGCTGATGCCGCCCGAGACCGGACGATAGCGCATGCTCCGACCCGTCCAGGCCTCGACCTGGACAATCGCATCTTCCAGCAGGCGCTCCGCTTCGTTCCGAGCCGTTCCCATTTCCTTCATGTGCGAGCCCGCCCTAGAGTGTGCGCAAGCGCTCTTCGAAGCCCGGCTGCCCGAGCAACATCCGGCATCTCAGGAACCGCCACGCTGCATATTTGAGGAATTCGACGCCCTGCAATTGCGAACGGGCAGCGAGCAGCAGACTTCGCAGCGCCCAGTAGAAATCGTCCGCCGCGGCATAGATTCGGCAGCGACTGAACGCGGCTTCATCGAAGCGACCATCATGCATCTCGAGCAGGGGCTTCATTTGGCTCTCGAACTGATAGAGCTCGTTCATCTGCGCCCCGAGCTGATAATAGGGGTCGATATCGCCCGCCATGTCGAAATCGACCAGCGCCATCGCGCCATTGGGTCCCAGCATGACATTCGAAGAATGGGGGTCGCCATGGGCCGGCCGATAGTCGATGCCGGCGGCCATGATGGCCGCGGACATCTTCAGCGTCCAACCGCGCATCCAACCGGCATCGCCGGGCAATGGTGCACCGGTTTGCGACAGGAGAGACCAGATCACTTCGATGCCATCGAACACAGACCATTTCTTCCCCAGCGCATCCCCCGCCGCCATCGTCTTCTGCATCGTGACGAGGCGCGACGCTGCGTCCAGGCCGATGAGATCGTCGATCTTGGCGACTTTCCAGCCTGCACCAAGGCGCATGAACAGCATCGCCCGCTCGGTCGCATCGCTTGCAACAAGCTCCGGGCCAAGGCCGAGAGCCGCGGCCCGGCGCGCCGCCGCGCGCGCGATCTCGTCGTCGACCAGCTCCGCCACTTCAGGCACGCCGAGGCGAAGAAAAAGCGTCATGTCGGTGCAATCAGGGGCGACGTGATACGAGATCGATTCCACGGCCTGGTAGGACGGCGAAGCGACCGGGAACATGGCCGGCTCGTAGACAACACGGCTTACCTCACCTGGCAGCAGGCTTCGCAGCGCGCGTTCGGCGCGAAGCTCGCCGCCGTTCTCGGGCTTGCCCAGAGTCTTCATTCGGCTGCATCCTCCGAAATGACCTTGAGCCCATCGCGTGCAAGCGCGTACAGCATGTCTGCCAGGATCTGCGTGCCGGCGGCGTGGTCTTCGGGGCTGGTGTACTCCGTGGGATGGTGGATCACGCCGTCCTTCGACCTGACCGCCATGACCACTGACGGGCAAACTTCCGACATCGCGACGGCATCGTGGCCGCCGATCGTATCGAGATGACGTGCCGTCTCGCCCCGTCTCGCTGCGACCCGCTCGGCCAGCTTGACAAGGCCKGACGCAAAACCGCCGGCCCGGCGGCGATCGATCGATCGCACCTCATAGCCGACGGCCGCCCGGCTTGCGGCGGCCTCGATATCCGCCTTCATCCTGCTTTCCGCCTGCGCAAGGATGTCGGGCGAGCCCGATCGCAGTTCGATGAACAGCACGGCTTCCGAGGGCACCGTATTCGGCGAGTTCGGAAACACCTCGAGCCGGCCGACCGATGTGTGAAGGTCAAGCCCGTATTCGCCCGCGAGTTGCCTGAGATCCGCCATCAGATAGGCGGCGGCGAGCAAGGCATCCTTGCGTTGCGCCATCGGTGTCGGGCCGGTGTGGGCCTGCTCGCCGAGGAAGGCGAGCCGGTACTTCGTCGCTCCCCAGAAACGCGTGAAGACGCCGAACTTCTCTCCGGCGCCGAACAGCTTGCCATCGCCTTCGATATGTAGCTCGATCAGCGCGTCGGGACGCGCGACCTTGGCGGTGCCGGCGTAGCCGATCTCGGCAAGCGACTGGCGCACCGTGATGCCGTCGCCATCCCTCCGATCAAGCGCCCATTCCAGCTCCGCCGTTCCGGCAAACACGCTGCTCCCGAGCAGGCTCGGTTGAAACCGCGCCCCTTCCTCGTTGGTCCAGTTCACGACCTGAAAATTGCAGGCGGCCAGGCGCCCTTCCGCCCTGAGCCGCTCGGAGACAGCGAGTACGGCTTCACATGCCGATATCACGCCAAGCGCACCGTCAAACCGGCCGCCGTTCGGCTGGCTGTCAATGTGCGATCCGACCATCACCGTAGGCGCATTGGCACCCGCGAGCGATAGCTTGCCGAATTGATTGCCGATCGCATCGACCTGCTGCTCGAATTGATGACCCCTGAACCATTCTCCAAGCCAGTCGCGCGCCTGGCCGTCGGTCTTCGACAACGTCAGCCGGTTCATGGCGCCGTTCGGCTTGCCACCAAACGTCGATACTTTCTCCATCATGGCCTGCAGGCGGGTTGGATTGATGGGGGCGTCGGGCGACACGGCTTCAGGCATGAATCACGTCCACTTTCAAATCACGGAATTGGTTGACGAACTCGGGCGCGAGCGTGCCGCCTGTGATCACGGCATCGATATCGCCGAGCCCGAAAGTATGGATCGAGCCGAGCCTGCCGAACTTGGAGCTGTCGGCCACGATGACGGAGCGCTTAGCCTGCGCGCGCGCGGCACGGCGCAGAATGGCCTCGTCCTCGCCGTAGTCCATGAAGCCGCGTTCGGCATGGACGGCGCTGATGGCGATGATGGCCAGATCGAAGAAATGTTCCTTGATCGCGGCAACGGCCTCGGGACCGAACGTCGCCTGGTAGACGGGGCGCAGTCGCCCTCCCAAGACCCGGACATTGACAGTCCCCTGATAGAAGAAGTGGGAGGCCACAGCGAGCGAGTTGGTGACGATGGTGACGTCCTTGCGCGGCTCGATGTACTTCAGGCAGGCAAGCGCCGTAGTGCCTTCGTCCACGAAGATCTTCATGCCGTCCTTGACCAGGGCGCCCGCTGCTTCTCCGATACGCATCTTCTCGCGTCCGCTGAGACGAAGGCGCTCGGCAAAGGGCTGATCGCTCTCCTGCCGATCGAGCACCGCGCCGCCATAAACGCGCCGGGCGAAACCTTGTGTCTCCAATTCACGCAGGTCGCGCCGAATCGATTCCTGACTGACCTTGAGCTGGTCCACGAGTTCCTTGACATGCACGCGCTGCTGCTGCCGCAGCAGCGTCCGGATCATCTCCAGGCGGCTCTCGGTGAAGCTCATGACGAGCGGCTCTCGCCTGGCGCTGCAGCTTCCGACGCCCCTCGGCCGACGAGATGGCAGGCGGCGAAGTCCTGGTCGTCGCGGACGGTCAGCGTCGGGTGCACGCCGTTGCAAATATCCATCGCCCGGGGGCACCGCGACTTGAAGCTGCAGCCGCTGGGGATGGAGAGCGGGCTCGGCGGCTCGCCTTCGAGCAGGCAATCCTCGGGCCGATATCGCTTCTCTTCCAGGGTCGGCATCGCGCTCAGCAACGCCATCGTGTAGGGATGCCCGGGATCGAAGAAAAGACGCTCGTTCTCCGCCAATTCGAACACTTCGCCCAGATACATCACAGCAACCCGATTGCAGACCTTTCTCACCATGGCGAGGTCATGCGAGATGAATATGTAAGTGAGGTTATATTCCTTCTGCAACTTCTGGAAGAGATCGAGAAGCTTGAATTGTTCGGCTTGGTCGAGCGCGGACAGCGTCTCGTCCATGATCAGGATGGTCGGCTCGAGCACGAGCGCCCGCGCAACGTTGACGCGCTGCCGCTGGCCGGCGCTCAGGCCCAATGGAAGCTCGTTGTACAGGTCTGCCGCGAGCCCGACTTCCCCCATCACTTTCAGGACGCGGGCGCGCATCTTGTCCTTGTCGCGCCAACCGTGGGTCCGGAGCGGCTCCTCGATCATCCGCCCGATCGCGGTCCGCGGCGGCAACGATCCAAACGGGTCCTGCAGCACCATTTGTAACTGGGCTCGAAATGCAAGAAGTTCGCGCCCCCTGAGCCGCGCGATGTCCTTTCCTTCGCAGAGAATTGCACCGGAGCTCGGCAGTTCGAGCCGCGACAGCAGCCGCATCAACGTCGATTTGCCGCAACCGGATTCGCCGACGATCGCAAAACTGTCGCCGCGGCGGACGTCGAACGTCACGTTGCGGACCGCCCGCACCAGATTGACACCGCCGAACCCGCTTTTCTTCTTGACCTTGTAAGTCTGCGAGGCGTCGCGCAGGCTGAGCACGACCTCCCGTTCGGCCGGCAATGAAGGCAACGCCTGGGTATTGCGCCAGATCTTCGGGGTCTGCGAGACGAGCTCCCGCGTGTAGGGATGGATCGGCCTATCTATCAGCGCTTCGGTCCCCTGTTCTTCCACGATCCGGCCGCGATCGATGACCAGCGTCCGCGAACTCGCCTCCCGGACCATCGGGAGAGACGAGGAGATGAACAGCACCGCGGTATCGAACTGATCCGTCAGCTCCTTGATCAGGCGGATGACCTGGGCCGCGACGGTCACGTCGAGCGGTTGCGTAACGTTGTCCGCCACCAGAAGCGCCGGGTTGGTCACCAGCGCATCGACGATGAGCGCGCGCTGCATCATGCCGCCTGAGAATTGCGACGGATAGTCGTGAAACCGGTTCCGGGCAGATGGAATCCGCACCGCATCCAGCAGCTCGATGACGCGCGCCTGGGCTTGCTTGCGCGACGTTCCCGGCATCACCGCGCGCATCTTCTCGACGATCTGGGCCCCTACGGGGATCGTCGGATCCAGCGCGCCCATCGGGTTTGCGCCGACATAGGATACGCGCTGACGCAGCGCGCGCATGTCGGCCTCCTTCATCGCATAGATGTCGCGCCCCTCGAACAGGACCGTTCCGGCACGACGCACCAGCGGCGGTTCGAGCCAGTTCACCGCGGCGCGGGACAGAACGGTCTTGCCGGCGGCACTGGCGCCGACGACACCGACGATTTCTCTCGGTGCCAACGAAAACGACACGTCTTCGAGGATGATTTTGGCGGATTCCGAGCGGCCGACGGCGACCGTCATGTTTCTCAGTTCGAGAAGGGCCGCCATCACTCGCCTCCCATGTGAACGGTATCCCGCGCACGTTCGAGGGCGGCGCCCATCAGATTGATGCTGGTCAGGGTCAGGCCGAGAAAAACCCCGGGCATGGTCGCGATCCACCAAGCATTGAGGAGATATTTTCGACCGTCGGCGATGATGTTGCCGAATGTCGGTGTCGGCGGCTGCACGCCGAGGCCGAGAAAGCCGAGCGTCGACTCGAAAATCATCATCCGCGCCACATCCAGGACCGACGTGAACAACACCGACGGCAGCAGCAGGGGCAACAGCAGCGTGACGATGATCCGCCAATCGCCGGAGCCGCCGATCTTGGCGGCCCTGACGAATTCACGTTGCCGCTCCGTCATGACCACGCTGCGCATGACACGGGCGTAGACCGGCCAGTTCGACATGCCGAGCACCAGCACGATCGCGGGGATTGTCGGCCGCGATACGCCGAGCACGGCGATCGCCAGGATGATCATGGGTATCGAGAGCTGCGCATCGGTCAGGCGCATGATGATCGCATCCGTCCGGCCGCCGAAATAGCCGGCAATCGTGCCGAGCGCGCAACCGACGATGAGCATCACGACGACGGACGCCACTCCGATCAGGAAGGAGTATCGCAGACCGACCAGGGACCGCACCAGCATGTCGCGACCGATCTGATCGGTCCCCAGCGGATGTGCCCAGCTCCATTTGACGCCTTCGAACAGCGGAGGAAGCAGCCGTGCCTTGACGTCCATCTTGGTCGGATCGATGCCACTCAGTTCGGGATAAAGCGCCGTCGCAATGGCCAGGATGACGAATATGCCGGCACCGACGCGGAAACCTGGCGTCGCGAGAGCTCTGTCGAAGACGCGGCGCGCGACCGAGCGGGACGCGAGCGGCATCGCCGACGGAGAAGGTATGACTGACGTGATCGACATCGGAATGAAACCTCGTCGCGGCTCAGTATTCGAGCCTGGGATCGATAGTCGTGGCGGCGAGATCGACGATGATGTTGATCACGACGAAGATCGCACTCGTGACGATCGCGATTCCCTGGATGAGCGGAAAGTCGCGTTGCAGAACCGCGTTGATGGTCAGCAGGCCCAGCCCCGGATAGTCGAAGATGTATTCGACGATGATGACGCCCCCGAGCAGGCTGGAGAACTGGATGCCGAGCAAATTCAGAAGTGGCACGGATGCGTTGCGCAGCACATGGTTGGCGACGATGCGGGTGCGCCCCAGGCCGCGCACGCGTCCGACCGACACATACGCTTCGGTCATCTGCCCCGAGACGGAGCCCACCAGCGTACGGATCAGGACCGGCGACAGCTCCACCGCCAGGACGATGGCGGGCAGGATGGTGTAGGCAAAGCCGTTGTAACCGATCGCCGGCAACCAGCCGAGCTTGACGGACAACAGCAGCGCCAACACGATCCCGAGCCAGAAGTTCGGGAGCGAGATGAAGACCGACGAGACATAGAACGCGACCTTGTCCGGCCAGCGCCCCGGGTAGAGGCCACCGGCGATTCCGACAATGCCGGAGAAGACCAGCGTGATCGCGAGCGTGACACCCGCGAGCTGAAGCGTCATCGGCAGCGCCTCGAAGATCAATGTCAGGACCTTCGCGCGTTCACCCCGGGTCGAGTCGTTGAAGCTCGAACCGCCGGTCGCTGCGCCGTTTGCGGGACGAACGAACGACTGACCGAGATCTCCGCGCACCACCGAACTCATGTAGCGGCCGAATTGCACGATGATCGGATCCCGCAGCCCCATATCCTTTGCGATCTTCTCGATCAGCGCTTCCGGCGCCATGCCGCCCGCCATCAGCCGCACGGGATCGCCCGGCACGACGCGCAGCAGCGTGAAGATGAGCAGCGACACGAGGCCGATGATGACGACCCCCTGTGCGAGGCGGCGGATCAGGAAATTCAGCGTGAACATTCGTTAGCTCTACAGTCGAAGGGAGCTGCACCTCCGTAGGGAGGTGCAGGCTGGCGTATGTCAGGCCGCACTCTTCGAGGCATCCATCGATCCGTCCGGATAGATGAACAGGCCCGCGAAGTCCTTCTGCATGGCGTGGATCATCACCGAGGTGAAGAGTGCGAGGGCCGGCATCTTGGACGCAATGAGCGGCATCGTCTCGGTCTGCAGGATCTTCTTGCGATCCTCCAGCGTCGGCGCGCTGCGTTCCTTGTCGAGTGAGGCGTCGATCGCGGGGTCCTCGATCCCGCAGATGCGGTGCGAGGTCGAATGGAAATGCGTGCGCAGAATCAGATCCGGCTCCGGCGAACCGGTCGACCATCCGCAGTCCACCATATGGCCCGGGCCGCCACCGGGGCGATGATACAGCCGCTCGTTCCATGCCGCAGGCTCAAGCACGGTCAGGCTGACGTTGAAGCCCTGCTCGTTGAGCATGGCGGTGAGAATTTCGCCGTACTCCTTGGTCTTCGGATAGAAGCCGACAGACGTGATGTATTCGAGCGGCGGCAAGCCCTTGCCCTTCGGAAAACCGGCCTCCGCAAGAAGCGCCTGGCATTTCTCAGGGTCGAACTTCGGATAGTTCGGCAGGTCGAAATATCCAAACTTCACCGGCGAGATGAAGTTGGCCGAGGGATGGCCGGCACTTCCGAGGACCTCGAGAATGACGTCGCGATTGATGGCGTGGCAGGCCGCCATGCGGACGCGCACGTCGTTGAAGGGCGGCTTCGAGCAGCGGAACCACAGATATTTGTTCTCGACCGAAACCACCCGGTTGATGTGAATATTGGGGTTGGCTTTGACGGTATCGACCTGCTCGGGCTCGAGCCGCTCGACGATCGAGGCCTGGCCGTTCATCAGCGACAGCATGCGCGTGGTCGAGTCGCCGACAAAAGTGAAGTTGATGCCGGCGATCACCGGCTTGCCCTTGAAGTAGCCGTCGTTGACGGTCATCACCGTGGTATTGCCGCGCTGCTCGACGAACTTGAACGGACCGGTGCCGTTGAGGCGCTGGGACAACACACCGCCGGGGCCGGCGGCAATGTCCTTCGCAGACATGATCGGAAGGAACGACGCCAGGAAAATGAAGAGATGCGCGGGATAGCCGCCCTTGGACGTATCGACGATGACGGTGTAATCGTCGGGCGTCTCGATCTTCAGTGTCTCGGTCGGGCCGGGATACCATTGCGCGGGGCGATCTGGCCGCGAGCCGTATTCGAACGTAGCCTTGACGTCCTCGGCCTTGAACGGCTTGCCGTCATGGAACAGCACGCCCTCGCGCAGTTTGATCTGCAGACGGTTGGGATCGAGCAGCTTGATCTCGGTCGCAAGCTCGTAGACCACCTCGTCCGGCTTATCGAGCTTCATGGGCGTACGGGACAAGAAGCCCATCACGAAGCCCTGAATGTTGGCTTGTGACAGCGTGGTGTGCGCGGTCGGATCCCAGTTGCCGGTGATGTTTTCCGCCGACAGGAACGTCAGCGTCTTTCCGGCCTGGGCATGAGCCTTGGAGATGAAAAAGTCCGGATCGATCTGCATGTAACCCGCAGCGGCGGCCGCCGCGGCACCTTGCAGCAAGTGACGGCGGCTGAGTTCTGAAGGCATCGATATCCCCTTTTTTACGAACAAGACCGACAATCGGTCAAAACGGTCATGCAGAGGACGTGCCAACGCAAAAAATGTAATTCTTTCAGCAAAAACTATCCGGACAAGGGCTGTTGTTTTTGACCGATTTGCAGGCGATTGGTGCCCGACCGGGCAAACACCGCCTCTTCTGCGACCACAGGATGGGAAGTTCAGTCCGTGATCACGTCGCGGATTCCGCCGGAGCTCAGCTCCCGCAGGTCATCCTTCCGGGCCGCGCGGTCAGTCACGAGCGTGTCGATCTGGGTGCAGTCGCAGACATGCACGCGGCTCGTGACGCCGAGCTTGCTATGGTCCGCCAGCAACACGGTGTGACGCGATCGCTCGATCATCACCGCGGCGAATTCCGCTTCAACCAGATGAAAATTCGTCGCACCCTCGCGGCCGCTGATGCCGACCGGGGAGAATACGCCGAGATCCGGCGAAAAGCGGCGCATCTGCGATAACGCCAGCTCCCCGAAAGTCCCGGGAACGTCACCGCTGACACGGCCTCCCAGCAGGATCACGTCGGCCTCGCGCYGCGCCGCGAGCAGCACGCGCGCGATCTCGACGGAATTCGTCACGACGCAGATGTCCGGCAGCCCGGCGATCGCCGCCGCAAAGGCCAGCGTCGTCGTTCCGGAATCGATGGCGATCAACATGCCGGGCTGTACGAGGCGCGCCGCGCGAAGCGCAATGCGGCGCTTGTGCGTGGCGTTGACCCTGAGACGGTCCTCGAAGGGCGATTCTGCATTCGGCTCAACCCGCGCGATGCCGCCGTGCAGCCGTCGCAGCTTGCTCTGGGCCTCCAGCTCGAGCACGTCGCGACGGATGGTCTCGCGCGATACGCCGAGCTCCTTCGGAAGCGTCTCGATATCGACGTGTTCGCTCGCGGCGAGCTTTGCAAGAATCAGATGATGGCGATCCCTGGCCCGCATCGTCTTCGTCCCCGGTAAACACGCCTCTCGCGAGGCGACCCAACGCGCACCTGCCGCCCTCCTACAATCCGAGCAGCGCCTCTTCCCATCGCGGCGACGACATGTGCGCGCGAACACGCATCAAAAGGAGTTCGGAATATTTGGCGAAGTCGAACGGAATGACCGAAATCCTAGCCTGCAATGCCGCCCAAAATGCCCATGTCAGAAGGCCCACGCCGCCATAGAGCGAAATGCGCGCACCGGCCTCGAGCGTCCACGCGCCGTCATGGACTTCGACGAGTTCCTGGAGTGCCCGACCATCGAGGAACGTCTCACCGGCAAACATCGCCAGATCCCAGTAGGGGTCGTTGTTCGAGGCATACTCCCAGTCGATGATCCTGACGTTACGGCTGGAATCGATCATGTAATTGGTGACATAGGCGTCATTGAAGCACATGCACAGATTCATGCCGGCAGCGTTGACCGCCCGCTCGGCGCGATCGGCCTGCCAGAGCAGATAATCGAGATCCCGTGGCAGCCGGCCGCCATATTGGCGCACCTGAGCCAGCCGCTCCCGCAGTTGCTCGAAACCGGTCTTGGTTCGCGACAGGCTCTGAGTGGAATGAATGGCGCGATAGGCCGTCGCGATGTTCCGCCTTACTTCGCCGTCAAGCAGGTCACCGACGTTGCAGCTGCGGAATCCTTCCAGGACTTCGTGAACTTCGACGGCGCCATCCTCGGCAAGATAGACGATCCCGGGGGCATAACCAGTGTCGGCGGCCTTCCTGGCGGCCTCATGCGCGAGCGCCCGATCGATGAAGACGTCTGTGTTCGGCCCTGGCATCTTGGCGAAATAGCGCTTGTCCTCACCTTGTAGCCTGACGAACCAGTTGAGATTGGTGATGCCTGCGTGGATGCGGTCGAACGTCTTGGCCCGGCCCTGCCAGGCGGGTATCGCATCGAGGTGACGTTCGAGCTCGGCTTCTGGTCCCACGGGAGATGGCGCGCTCATGACGAGGACTCACATTTGCCGCGCCAGGGCATTGATGTCCCAGCGCGAAAGCCAGTATCGACAGCGCAGGAAACGATTCTGGGCATATTTATAGAACTCGACCGAGCCGCTCCGCGGCGAGGAAAAATGGCCTATGGCAGCCCAGCAGCCCCACAGGAAATCGTCGACGGCCATATAGAGACAAACCCGCGCAGCGACGGCGGCATCCGGCGCCCCGAGATAGAGTTCGACGATCCGATCGACATCCTCCCTGAAGCCACAGGCTTCGAGGCAGAAGCCGGCCACATCGTAGTGAGGATCGGCATTCACCGATCGATCGAAATCAACCAGCTGCACATGGCCCGCGTCGTCGAGCATGATGTTGGACAACGTGGCCTCACCGTGAACGGGCCCACGATCCGCACCGGCAGCAACGAATGCCGCCCCGATCCGATCAATCCAGGGCCGAAGCTCGCGCACGACACGCATGTCCGAGAGCGCTTGCCCATCCGGAAGACGAACGGCTGCCATCACCACAAGATAATTCGAAATCACGTCGAACGGGCTACGCGTGACCGCAAGCTTCGGACTTCTGTTCCAGGATCGTTTCGCGCTGACGATCGCGGAAAGAATATCCTCGGCGTCCAGATCTTCCCGGCGGGCCATTCGCCACTGGCCCGGGGGCAGCCAGGAATAGAGCAGCGTGCCCGAGGCCTCATCGCTGTCGAGGAGAGTTGGTGCCAATTGCAGTTTTGCAGCCTGCTGGCTGGCCGCCACGGTGGCAGAGAAATCAATGAACGGCGCGGCTTCGGCTTCGTAGATCTTGAGAAAGCCAAATGGCTCCTTCTCGCCTCCCTCTGCGACAGCGCAAGGTTCGGCATCGAGAGCCAGATGCAGCGGCATGGCGATGCTCGGCAGGACGCGCGTTGCTGCCAGGACCGCGCCCCTGCGCGCGCTGAGGACGTCGAGCGCTGCGGCTCTGCGCTGATCCATGTTCTGAACAAGCTGCATACGCGCTCCGTTCCTCACACGGCCAACCTTTGTTGAGAGCGCCCAAATGCACAAGACGACAATTTGATCTCTCATGCATAAAAGATCGCCAATCCGCTAATTGCAGCATTCTTCATGCGGATCTAGTTTGCCGCAAATATACACATTTCCTCAACAGCCCGAACAAGGCGATGACTGACGAGGGGACCAAGATGCCTTCGGATCTCTGCTCGCTCTCGGCTGCCGCTATGGCCGAGGGCTACGCCCGACACGACTTTTCTCCGCTGGAGGTGATGCACGCCGTTTTGAAGCGTTCGGAACAGCTCAATCCAGTGATCAACGCTTTCTTCTACGTCGATGCCGAAGGCGCGTTGGAGGCCGCGCGCCTCTCGACCGAGCGATGGAGCCGCGGAGCGCCGCAGGGACCGCTGGACGGAATCCCCGTGTCAATCAAGGACAGCATCGCCGTCGCCGGCATGCCGATGTACCGTGGCGCGGCACCGTTCAGACGCCGGGGACCGTCTACGTTCAACGCGCCGCCGGCGGCACGCCTCGTCGAGAGCGGCGCCATCCTGTTCGCGAAAACAACGATGCCGGATCTCGGAATGCTCGCCTCAGGCGTCAGCAGCGCACACGGCATAACCCGCAACCCATGGAATCTTGCTCACAACACTGGCGGCTCATCCAGTGGTGCAGCCGCTGCTCTCGCGGCACGCATGGGCCCCCTCAGTGTTGGTAGCGACCTTGGCGGCTCGGTCCGCCTTCCAGCTGCATTTTGCGGACTGACCGCTCTCAAGCCGACCCAAGGGCGCATCCCGCACCTGCCGCCAAGTCCTTACCGCAGCGCGGGTCCGATGGCGCGCTCAATGGGTGATCTTTCAATGCTCTTCGACGTACTCTCGCGGCCCGACGTGCGCGATTACGGTTCGCTGCCCGCTCCAAGTCCGGACGACAGGCGTTCTGTGCAGCATGGTGTAAAGGGCTGGCGCATCGGCATCCTGGAATCGATGGGTTTTGGTCCTTGCGCAGAAGAACCCATCCTGCACGCGGTCGGCAAGACAGCGCAGTTACTCGCCGACGCTGGCGCCGAGGTTTGTCAGATCGGAACTCTGCTCGACTTTGATCCCACCGCCGCGTTCGAAACGGTGTTCGGCCCGCGCGCCTTTCACGAAGTGGCCTCACTGTCCACCGAGGAGCGCCATCAAATCCATCCAGGGCTTCACAAACTGATCGCCGGCGGCGCGAGGGTCGACGCCGAGCAACTCCTGAAGGCCGGTGACGAACTGGAACTCGCAAAAGCCATCGTGACCGAACGGACCCTCCCATTCGACTTGATCGTCGCACCCACGACTCCCGTCGTAGGCTTCGCGGCCGATCAAGCCGCCCCTGACGAAGGGAAGCTGCTGGACATCACGACATACACCGCGATGTTCAATCAGACCGGACAACCCGCCGCGGTCATTTGCGGAGGCTTCGTCGCGAACGGCCTTCCCGTCGGTGTCCAGTTGATCGGGCGGCGTCATGAGGATTTCCGAGTTCTGCATGCCGCCGCCCTGTGCGAACGCGCATTGGCGTTGTCGATCGCTTGGCCCATGTAGTCCCCGAGGGATAGCGCTCGTCGCCTTGCCGGCTCGCCAATCGAGCGTTGCTGGCAACGACGAGCGAGGGATGCAACCGGTCCGGTAGCCGACGCTTTCAGAGACGAAATGCCGGGGCGGGAATAAGATTGCCTAGCCCTTCCTCCAGAAGAGCGACAGCGCTGGGGCTGGCTATAGCAGCAGTCGTTGAAGACGCCTCGGATCTCAAGAAACGTCGCCGGGAAGTCCCGCGATCTGCAATGCATCGCACATCTTCTCGCGATACGACGGGGCGAAGCACCACATCTTGTAGTATGCGTCTGCTTCGCGAACCGTAAAGCCGGGCCTCATTTTAAGCAGGGTCGCGATATGCGCCTTCGCTTCCTTCGTCCGGCCAAGGAACGGCAGCGTATAGGCCATGTGAAGATGGCTGATCCATAGCTGCTCCACATAGGACTGGCGAAAGGCATCAAAGGCCTCGGCGTAGTTCCCGCATGCAAAGGCCCGTTTGGCAGACGCCCACCACCACCAGCGCGGCGTGCTGGGAGCGGTCAGCGCGATGCCTTTTTCGGCAAGAGCGACACCTTCATCCCAAAAGCCCGCATATGCCATGAGATTGCCGAGCGGCCCGAGATTCTGAGGATCATTGGGGTTGAGCTCGATCGCACGCATCGTCTCGATGCGAAGCAGATCAGTTTGGCAGGCCATCCACGCCGCCCGCGCAACGAGGCCGCGGACGAACGCGTCATTCGGTGCGATCTCGACCGCTCGATTTGCGGCTTCAACCGCCATGTCGGCCAAGTGAAGGCGCTCTTCAACGCTGCCAACTTCTCCGGTTGGGGAAGGAATACCCCACGTCCTTTGATTATTGAAAACGAGAACAAGCGTCGCCCATGCGGCCGCGTTTCGCGGTTCTTCGCGCGTCAGTCGCTCCAGGCACTCGCGCGCTTTGACGACAGGTTCAAGAACCGTTGCGTCCGTCGGAATTCCGATGACGCCCTGGACGATACACTCGTACGGCGTCAGCTCCGCGCTCGGCTTGTTCTGGATGCGCTTATACTCGGCGGCACCTATCGCGCCCCAATAGCTGCCGATCATAGCACTTGCTTGCCCGGATATTTCGTCCTGTATGGCAATCAGATTTGCTGGGATTACGTCGACCTTGAACGTCTTGGTCCAGAGCTGCGCGCCCGTTCGTGCATCGGTCAAATGCACGTCGACGTGAGTCAAAGCACCGTCCAACCACAGATCGCCTTCGATGAAGTAATCAACACCCAGGGCGCGTCCGAAGTCAGCCGTTCCTTCAAAACGATCCTTATAGGATTGCACGACGCTGTGAGCCAGGACGCGCAATTCACCGAAGCGTCCAGCCGCGGAGACCATCTTCCGGGTAAGGCCATCAGCGAACCTGTCGAGATTGATGTCGTCCGTCTCGAAGGGCCAGATGGCGACCGTCGGCCCCGTCGAGGAGCTTCGCCCGATCTCGATGGGCTGTATCGGCAACACGATCATGTAGCCGCGGCGGGCGACGGTGCGAACAAGATCGCGCCCGGACTCGCCGAGCAAACGGCGGATATCTGAGATGCATTGGGTAAGAGAATCTTCGGTGACCGATAAGCCGGGCCAATTGGTGGCCAATAGTTCATCCTTGGAAACAACCCGCCCGGCGTTCTTCACCAGATGACGGAGCACACCGAAAGACCGATTTCGCAGATCGACGCGGGCGCCGGTCCCATCGCGCAGTTCCTCCTGCCGAAGATCGAGGGTCAAATCGGCTATCTGGATCAGGTCCGGAGCGCCCAGGCCGCCGCCTGATCTGACGTCTTGAGGACGAATATTCACTTCTTACCCCGGCAGCGAGCGCGTTGCGGCAAGATTGCACCCGCCGATCGCTCTTGCAAGGCGATAGGAAGAGCCGGGATGCCCAGATTTCAGAACAATTTCGGACGGCTTCACCGCAGTTTCAGGACGAAAGGTCCCGGGCGGCCTACGAGTCCGCGCACCTGATCGGGGATATGAGCCCGCCCAAGCCCTTCAAGGCGAGGTCAGCTTTGATCACGAATTTATCGAGGAGTTCAGCATGGTTGGCTGGGTTGCTTTGATCACCGGGGGACTGACGGGAATTGGGCGCGCCGCCGCTCTGGCCTTTGCCAAGGAGGGCTCGATCGTCGTCGTCGCGGGGCGGCGCAACGAAGCCGGAGCAGAACTTGTCAAGGAACTTCGTGCTTTCGGTCCGGAAGCTGAATTTATCAACGCCGATGTTCGCAAGGAAGACGATGTCCGCGCGTTGATCGACAAGACCGTCGCGCGTTTTGGGCGTCTCGACGTTGCCGTGAACAACGCGGGTACGGAAGGTACTCCGCGCCCCGTGACCGAGCAGACGCCGGAAACATACGCCGCGACCTTCGACACCAATGTCCTCGGGGTGCTCCTTTGCATGAAGCATGAGCTGCGTGCGATGCAGTCTCAGGGCTTCGGCAGCATCATCAACATTTCATCGACCATGGGAAGCCGCGGCGCGCCGAACGCGTCGCTCTATGTCGCAAGCAAACATGCCGTGGAAGGCCTGACCAAATCAGGCGCGCTGGAGGCCGCGGCTTTCGGTGTCCGCGTCAATGCGGTTGCGCCCGGGCCGGTCGAGACCGCCATGCTAGATCGTTTCACCGGTTCGCATGAACGCAAGGCTGGACTGCTTGCTTCGATCCCGCTTCGCCGGGCAGGCAAGCCCGAAGAGCTGGCGGACGCGATTCTGTTCCTGGCCTCGGACAAAGCTTCGTTCGTCACGGGCCAGATCATCAACGTCAATGGCGGCAGGACGGCCAGTTAAAGCCTCACCCGGAACCAGGAGCTTCAACATGACCACCCATACCCACCAGACCGTGCCGACGCAATTCGTCGAGGCCAACGGCATCCGCTTCGCCTATCGGCGCTTCGGCAAGACGGGCAGCGTGCCGATCGTGATGAACATTCACTTTCGCGGTACCATGGACCACTGGGATCCCGCGATAACCGACGGGCTTGCTGAGCGCCGCGAAGTGGTCTTGTTCGACAACGCGGGGGTCGGCGCGAGCTCGGACGAAGTGCCCCCGACTTTCCCTGATATGGCGAGGGACGCGATCGCCTTCATCAAGGCACTCGAGATCGGCAAGGCCGACGTCCTAGGATACTCGATCGGCGGCAAGATCGCTCAGGAGATCGCGGTGCAGGCGCCGGATCTGGTGCGCAAGCTGGTACTGGTAGGCACGGGCCCGCGCGGCGCCGACACTGTGGCCAGCAAATCAGCAGAGATATTTTCGGCGACCTATGATCCGCCCGAACATCTTTGGATCGCGGCGCATTTTTCGCCCTCTGCAGCCGGCTGGGCGGCGGGTCTCGGGTATCTCGAACGTAAGCATCGCCGCCGGGACCGCAGTCCGGAGGTCCGCGAGACATCCGCCGCGACCCAGTACCAAGCAATCATCAAGTCGAACGAGAAAGTCGATGGTGTTCTCGATTACCTAAGTGAAATTCGCCACCCGACGCTCGTCGTGCATGGCCACAACGACCTGATCATTCCCACGATCAACGGATTCACACTGCAACAGCACCTGCCGAACGCGCAGCTCATCATCTATCCGGATTCCAGCCACGGGCCGTTCTACCAGTATCCGGAACTGTTCTTGGCCCACGCCTCCCTATTCCTGGATGCGTGACGCACCGTGACGATGTCGATCCGGTAGGCAGCTTATTCCAACGTACGGTCAGTGACGGTCCTCGCTTACTCAACGTCATTGGCCAGCTCGTAACCCAAGGAGGATGCCCATGAATTCCCAAGCCAAGATTCCCGTCGTCTTGATTACTGGGGCGCTAACCGGCATCGCCCGCGCCACCGCGCTCTCCTTCGCCCGCAAGGGAGCGAAGCTTGTGGCCTCCGGCCGCCACGAAGACGCCGGCACGGACCTTGCCGCCGAACTGCGCGCGGCCGGTGCCGAAGCCGAGTTCGTTCGCGCCGATGTTCGCCACGAGGAGGACGTTCGCGCACTGGTTGATATGACTGTCAAGCGCTTCGGTCGCCTCGATGTTGCCTTTAACGCCGCCGGCACCGAGGGTAAGCCCGGACCCGCCACCGAACAGACCGTGGAAAGCTACGCTGCGACCTTCGACACCAATGTGCTTGGCACGATCCTCAGCATGAAACATGAGTTGCGAGTCATGCAGGCGCAGGGCAAGGGCAGCATCATCAACGTTTCTTCGACCTTTGGTCACGAGGGTGGAGCCGGTGCATCGATCTATGCGGCGAGCAAGCATGCGGTCGAAGGGCTGACGAAGTCGGTTGCGCTCGAGTTCGGTGCCTCCGGCATTCGCGTCAATGCCGTGGCGCCCGGACCAATCCAGACTCCGATGCTCGATCGCTTTACTGGAGGCGAGGATGTCAAAGCCTATCTAGCCACGCTCAACGCCCAAAAGCGGATCGGCCAGCCTGACGAGATCGCCCGCGCCGTTCTGTATCTCGCTTCGGACGATGCGAGCTTCGTGACCGGCCACATCCTGAATGTCGATGGCGGCAAATCCGCAAGCTGAAGCTGGCGGCCAGACCAAAGTCCGGCAGGTCTCCTACCACAGGATCGGTGCGGGTGGAGTCGAAGGTCACCGAGCGCGCCGCGGCTTGACCGTTCTATACGAGGGCCGCCTCCTGATCGGAGGATCGTCGTCTCCGGCCGCTCGTTCGCGTGCGGACCAAAAAATCCATACAAACAGAGGTCAATACGATGAAAACAGTCAAGTTGCCTAGCGCCGAGCATCCCATCACGTTCGATAAAAATCCCAACAAAGTCGTCGTGTCGGTGGCAGGGAAGGTCGTCGCTGAATCGATGCAGACTCTTATTCTGCGCGAGGCGAAGTACCCGCCGGTCCTCTATATTCCGAGGGGCGACATCAATATGGCCGCGTTCGAGCGCAGCGCTGACACCACCTACTGCCCCTACAAGGGTGACTGCAATTACTTCAGCGTTCCTGCCGGCGGCGAACGTTCCAAGAACGCGGCCTGGACGTACGAGGCTCCCTTCGAGGCAGTTGCAGTCATTAGGGATCATCTTGCCTTCTATCCCGATCGCGTGGACGCAATTGTGGAGACGCCGGCTTAAGGCACGGCGCAGTCGTAGTCTCGAGCCCGCGTAGCTACGGCACGCGTCGACCAGGAAATCGGAAGGAATGTAAGATGGCCGTCAGTGCAGTGGCGTTGGAGCGGACCCCGGAAGGGGATCCAGTGCAGGCAGAACTGCTGGACGGACTTCTGTCGGTGCCGAAGACGTTACCGAGCAAGTACCTCTACGACGAGGAGGGATCTGAGCTCTTCGAATTGATCTGCGATCAACCGGAATACTATGTCGCGCGAACGGAGATCTCTCTACTGGCATCGATCGCCGCAGACATGACCTACGTCCTCAAGGACCGGTCCATGCTGGTTGAGTTCGGAAACGGCGCGAGCGTCAAGACACGTCTTCTATTGAATGCGCTGCCGCTTTTGTCCGCATACGTGCCTATCGACATCAGTCAGAGCGCTCTGTCGGCTGCTGCCCAGGCCATTCGTGGCGAATATCCCCGATTAAATGTGACACCGGTACTCGGCGATTTCACGCGCGATCTCAAACTACCGACCGCGATCGACGGCCGATCGATTGCGGGATTCTTCCCGGGGTCCACGATCGGCAATTTCTCGCCGTCTGCCGCGGTCGATTTCTTGAGTCGTGCGCGACAGTTGCTCGGACGATGCTCGAAACTTGTCGTTGGCGTGGATCTCCTAAAGTCTCCGCGCGTCCTCGTTTCTGCGTATGATGATGCTGAGGGCGTGACGGCGGCGTTCAACAAGAATCTGTTAGCCAGACTCAATCGCGAACTCGGAGCGAACTTTGACCTCGGATCGTTCAGGCACGTTGCCGTCTGGAACGCGGGAGAGAGCCGCATCGAAATGCATCTCGTCAGCCTCGTCCAACAGAAGGTGGCGTTGCTAGGCCGTTCGCTCGATTTTGCTGCGGGCGAAACTATTCACACAGAGAATTCCTACAAGTACTCTTCGGCAGCCTTCGCGAGGTTGGCTGCTCAGGCGGGCTGGTCTGTCGACAGGCGCTGGATCAGTGAGAACCCGAGTTTCGCGATATTCGCACTTTCCGCCGAATAGCGTGGTGCCGCGGGCGCGCAGTGCCGTATATCTAGGTGCAGTGCTAGTGCAACTAGCGTCGATGAGAAGACCGATCGGCCTAGGGCCGATGTTTGCCGGCGGGCTAGAAGGCGGAATTGGTGCGGTGGCTGTATCGAGGCGCACGTCCGTCAGCCGTTGGCGAATTTAAGATCGCCGATCTTCGATACGATTGTCTTTAGAAGAGGGGAGGTGTTGGCCTCGCTGTAGCCCAGCGATAGATCGATCGTCGGCGCGACGCCCGCGAGCGTGCGATAGATGATCGTCGCCGGCAGAAGGTTCCGCGCATAGAGCGGCATGAGAGAGATGCCGCCCGTGGACGCCACCAACGAGACCGCCATCGAGAGATTATCTACTAGGTGGTCCGGCGTGAGGTCGACGCCGATCTTCTTTCCGTATGCGTCGGTTACGTTCCGGAGCGCGGGCGACTTGTCGTGGGGGACACCCACGAGTTGCTCCGCCGCAATGTCCTTTGTCGTGATCGCATCCCGCTTCGCGAGACGATGCTCCTTGGGCATCAGAACAATCAGAGGCTCGTCAATTAACCTCGTAAATACGACGCCCGGGGCGTTGCGTTCGTGGCGGAGAAAGGCCAGGTCGATCTTTCCCCGTGTCAGGCCGTCCGCGAGATCCGGGGACGACGAGCTGAGGATGACGACCTCAGTGCTCGGCAATTCGTCGCGCAGAATTCGCATGACGGCAGCCAGCCAGTCGAATTCGTAGCCGGTCAGAAAGCCGATCACGAAGGATTTCTTCGCGGGGGTCGAAGCGCGTCGCGTCGCCTCCGTCGCGGCCTCGACCTGAAGCAGGACCACCCTAGCGTGGTCCAACAACACCCGTCCTGCCGCGGTTAGTTCGACGCCCTTGGCGCCGCGGATCATCAATTCGCATCCCAGTTCGGCCTCGAGGTCGCGCATCTGCCGACTAAGCGAAGGCTGGGCCGTATGGAGCCGCTTTTCGGCAGCGACCGTCATGCTGCCTTCCTCGGCGACGGCGACGAAATAGCGAAGATGGCGGAGGTCCATGGCATGCCTTTGAGGTATGGGCCCAGAGAAACAAAGTCTTTTTCCGTCGCGATGGCAAGGCCTATCTCTGCAGCCACCGGAGCGAAACGGCGCGTGGTCAGCGGCCAAGAGCATCGGGTTAGAAAATCAGACTGTGCAGGTATGCCTCCGAGAGGGGCCTGCCGAAGGAGAAGACCATGTCTATCCAAGCAACCGCCCCCGTCGTCCTGATCACCGGCGCACTGACCGGCATCGCCCGGGCAACTGCCTTCGCGTTCGCCCACCGGGGCGCGAAGATCGTCGTATCGGGTCGTCACGACGACGCCGGCGCAGCGCTAGCGAACGAACTGCGCGCCGTCGGAACCGAGGCCGAGTTCGTCCGCGCCGACGTCCGTCACGAGGACGACGTGAGCGCGTTAGTCGATCAGACCATCGCCCGCTTCGGTCGCCTCGACATCGCGGTCAACGCCGCCGGCACCGAGGGCAAGCCGGGTCCAGCCACTAGCCAGACGGCCGAGAGCTACGCGGCGACATTCGATACCAACGTCCTCGGTACGATCCTCAGCGTGAAGCACGAGCTGCGCGTCATGAAGGCGCAGGGCGCCGGCAGCATCGTGAACGTCTCGTCGACCTACGGCCACGAGGGCGCTGCCAACGCATCGATCTACGCCGCGAGCAAGCATGCCGTAGAGGGCCTCACGAGGTCCGTCGCTCTCGAAGTCGCCGGTGCCGGCATCCGCGTGAACGCGGTCGCGCCCGGCCCGACGCAGACCGGCATGCTCGATCGCTTCACCGGCAACGAGCAGAACAAGGCGGCTCTCGCCTCGGGCGTGCCGCTCGGCCGCATCGGCACCGTCGACGAACTGGCGCGGGCGATCGTCTTTGTCGGTTCGGACGACGCCTCATTCGTCACCGGACAGATCCTCACCGTCGATGGCGGAAAGACCGCCGGCTGAGACGGATCGAACGAATGCATCAACAGATCAAATCGAAGGATACGACAATGACCAATCTCACCAACAAGACTGCCCTCGTGACCGGCGCATCGCGCGGATTGGGTCGCGCGACGGCCCGCGCGCTCGCCACCGCCGGCGCTCACGTGATCGTGCACTACGGCAACGCCCAGGCGGAGGCCGAGAGCTTGCTCAAGGAAATCCGTGCGGGCGGGGGTAGAGCCGACGCGGTTCGGGCCGACCTCGGTTCGCTCGATGCGGTCGCCGACCTCGTCGAGAAGACGAAGGCAATCGTCGGCAGCAGACTTGACGTGCTCGTGGCCAACGCCGGCATCAGCGGCGCGGCCGCAATCGCGGACCAGAAACCGGCGGATTTCGATCGGTTTTACGCGGTGAACGTCCGCGCGCCTTACTTCATCGTGCAAGGGCTTCTGCCGCTGTTCGCCGAAGGCAGCAGCATCGTGCTTGTCTCCTCGCTCGCGGTGCAGGCGGCGGTCGGCGAACTGTCCGCCTACGCCGCATCCAAGGGCGCCGTCGATACGCTCGTGAAGCACTTCGCCGCCGCACTAGGTCCGAAGGGCATCCGCGTCAACGCGGTCGCGCCCGGTGTTATCGAGACCGACATGTCAAGCTTCGCGAAGACCGAACAGGGTCGGGCGTTCATCCTTAACATGCAGGCGCTCAAACGGATCGGTCAGCCCGAGGACGTCGCTCCCGTCGCCGCGTTCTTAGCCTCCGACGATGCCCGTTGGATCACGGGCACCACGATAGCCGTCGACGGCGGATCGAAGCTCTAGACCTCCCCGGAAAGGAACGTCGCCATGAAGACCGAGAACCTAAAGCTCTATCAGTCTAGCGCATCGCCGAATTCTCGCCGCGTGCGCATCTATCTGGCCGAACGGGGCATCTGCGTCGCGCAGGTGCCGGTGGATCTCGGCGCGAAGGAGCAGTTCTCCAGCGCCTTCGTGGCGATCAATCCGCGGCGCGTGGTGCCGGCTCTGGTTCTCGGCGACGGAACCACGATCGGAGAAGTGCCGGCGATCTGGCGCTACTTTGAAGAGGCTTATCCGGAGCGCCCGTTGATGGGTGCGACGCCGAAGGACAAGGCGCTCGCCTCCATGTGGGAGCGGCGCATGGAGTTGGAAGGCTTTGCCGCTGTGATGGAGACGGTGCGCAACAAGGCCGCGCATCTGAACGGCCGCGCCATCTCGGGTCCTCACGACTATGAGCAGATTCCCGCGATCGTCGATCGCGGCATGAAGCGAATCCAGGACTTCTGCGACGATCTGGAAGCGCGCCTTGCTGCCTCGCCGTTCGTGGCCGGCGAGCAGTACACGGTTGCGGACATCACCGGGCTCGTCACGATCGACTTTGCGTCCAAGGCTCTGAATCTTCCTCTACCCGACGGACCTGCGACTACGCGGTGGTACAACGCGCTCTCCGGTCGCGCCAGCTCGGCAGCATGAATTGAGCCGTTCCGCCGCCGCAGCCCCGGCTCCACGCAAGTTTTATCAGCGATCGAAATAAAATGCCGTCACCATCGGAATGTTCATCTCTCAAGCGTCAAGCCGATGGGTCGGAAAAAACGTGCGTTCAACACCGATGGGTGCTAGGCCGACGTGCCAGTCTCTGGGTCAGCTTCGGTGTATCTCTGCATACGCTGTGGACCAGCGCCGCACCAGCGCTCAGCTACCGGCTCTATATCGATCAATGGCAACTCTCACCGATAGAAACGATGAGTGTGTTCGCCATCTACCCGGTGTTCGTAGTAGCAACGCTGATACTTTTCGGCGGGTTGTCGGATCAAGTTGGGCGTCGATTGACGATGCTAGCGGCACTTTTCTGTTCACTTGCGGGCACACTCATGCTGGCCGACGCAGAGGGGCTCAGCTGGCTGCTCGCGGCGCGCGCGATTATGGGAGTTGCCGTGGGATTAGCGAGTGGATCCTCTACGGCAGCCATCCTTGAGTTCAGCGAAGATCCGGCGCGAGCTGTGGCAGCGACAAATGTGGCGCAGGCGATTGGCTTTGCCCTCGCATTGGTCTTGGGTGGTGCTGTGATACAGTACCTGCCCTGGCCACTCAGGTTGAACTTCCTAATGTTGGCGGCCGTGATCGTCGTTCTGATTGCTGCGGTCTGGTTCTTGCCGCAAGGCGCCGCGAGTGCGGGCGGCTGGTCGCCGCGCCTGCCCTACCTGCCGGCTGAGTCTCGCGTCGCCTTCAGCACCGCCGCCTTCGCCGGTGTATGTGCTTTTGCCTCAGGTGCTGCCTTGTTGTCTCTGGGCGGACAAATAGCGCACGACCTCGTGGGCTCGAACAATACGCTGATCAGCGGCACAATCCTTGCAAGCTTCGCTATTATCTCGGCAGCCGTCACGGGGGTTGGCCGCCAATTATCTCCAAGACTAGCGCTCTTCGTTGGAGTGGGCGCGATGAACATCGGCGTTGCTACCCTGTGGCTCGCAATCTTCTTTCGAGGCCTCATTCTATTGGTAGAAGCGACATCTCTTATGGGGGCAGGATACGCACTTTTGTTTATCAGCGCGCTTAATCTCGTAAACTCAACAACGCCAGTGCAGCACCGCGGTGGTGTCCTCTCGGCACTCTATTTGGTGGGTTATCTTTCTATGGGCTCATTTGCTCTTTCGCTCGGGGTGGTCGCTCAATTTTCTGGACTGGCTACTGCTGTCGCCATGGGATCTGTCGTACTTGCTTCTTTTGGTTTTATTGCCCTATTTCTCTAAGTTACATTGCCCGATCGGCCCTGAATTCGTTGGCCTCAATTGATAAGCGCGCGTTTGAAACGGCCGGACAAGCGATCATCACGCCTCGGAGCGGCACCTGTTGGAGTAATATCAAATCGGGTGCGGATCGTAGCCGCTCGGAGCGGGATCGGCATCAAGGTCACGACAGAGATCGAGATGGCTGCTGCGCTGGAACGGGTAAGGGCGCCCGCCTCGAGAACGGCCTGCTCGTCGTTGACCTGGTGCGCGAGATCCCCGAGGCGATGAAGCGCCACCGTATCGAGATCAACGGCGCAACCCCGAGCAAAGTAACGCAGATCGAAGCCAAGGCAGCCTGATTACCGGACCAGGTGGACAGGTTCGATCGCGGCCGCGTGGGCTTCCCCCGCGCGGCCTTCCCTCAACTCGTCTCGAATGGAGGCAGCCATGCGGCCGACGACCCCGCTCGAAGATAACGTATTCGACTTCGCATACCGAAAGCGCTCATACAGTCTATAGCCTGTTCCCGCGCTTGCTTCGTCCAACGAACTGAACGCGATCGGTTGCAGTCTTTCAGGAGGTTGTCCGTTCGGCCCTGACCGACGCCGAGCGCGACCATAACGGCCAGCACGACTGCCGCCGCGATCTTGCCGATAAACGTGCCGAAAAGCACCCTGAGCGTGCGAGTGAGATTGCCTTGTACCGAACGCCGAAACAACGGGCCGGCGGAAGGGTTCGCTTCGCGACGGGAGCCGACGACCACTCAAGGGACGACCCCCGATCCGGACGTCGCCGGAGCACGATTCGCCTGTACCGGAAGCCGTGAACGAAAGAGAGACCGCAGCCGCCGTACGTCGGAACGGAGGCAGAAATTACGGCGCTGGTCACCAAGGTCGGCCGGCTTAGAGCCTTGTTTTTCGGCGCTTGAGGTTATATATTCCGATCGGTCGGAAGAATTACTGGTACCGCGATGTCCACCGAACCTGAACTGCTCACGACCTCCGAAGCTGCCGTTGTGGCAGGCGTCGACGTGCGCGACGTCAACCGATTGATCGATGAACACATCCTGCCCGAGGGGTTGTACACAAACGAGGACAGCCGGCGGGTTTGGCCCGGTACCTGTGCGCTTATTCGTTTCTATTATGACGCCGCGCCGTCGCTCACGGCGCAAGAGCGCAAACATGCGATCGATACGCTCTGCCGCAAGGCGAACGCAAGGGCCACCGTGCGGTTCATCGTGACCTGGCGAACCAAGCCTCCTCGTTGGAAGGTCGAACACCGCTTCCTGACGCTGAACTTCGATCGCTTCATTGCGGACACGTTGGCCGAGCACGACAAGTTGACGCGTGCTCGCGCCGCCGTGACGGAAGATTCGGAAATCCTGGGCGGTACACCCGTGATTAAGGGAACGCGCGTGCCTGTCTATGATGTTGCGGCATCTGCTGCCGCAGGCGTTCCCACGCGCCAGCTTCAGGAGGCCTATCCCAGCCTGACGCGAGAGCTTATCGAATTGGCAATTCTCTATGCCAAGGCGACGCCGCCCCGGGGCCGTCCACGGCAAGCGCGGCGCGTAGCGCCAATGCTGCCGTCGCGGAAGGTTCCTCGGCGGCGGCGACATGAAGCTTCTCATTGATGAATGTTTGAGTCCTGAGTTAGTGGACATGGCGCGCGAGCGCGGCCATGGCGAAAGCTCTCATGTCGTTTGGATCGGTCGCCAAGGCATCAAGGATTGGGACTTGCTGAAAATCGTCCTTGAAGGCGATTGGACCCTTGTAACCCGCAACGCCTACGACTTTCGCGGGCCAGAGGCCGCGCCGGGAACGCGGGGCCAGTATCAGCGGGCTGAAATACATGCGGGCCTTATTTGCCTCAACGGCCCAGAAGGAATGGATCTCGATATGCAGCGCGATCTGTTTGAAGCAGCACTCGATGAACTCGACAGAGACAGCGACCTCGTCAACGTGGTTCTAGAACTGACCCTGGAGACTGATCAATCCGATGAAATCGTCATCGACCGTTACCCGCTCCCGGCGGATGAAGCGGGTTGAAAACAGACCTCATGGCTCGGTCAATTCGGCCAATCCGTTTGTCCGCACGATGTAAGCAATTGTCTTGTCGATAGGCCGGGCGGCCGCCTGCCTGTGCCTGTCGAGTTCTTTCTCGGTGCTCGGGTCTTTGCCTTCCTTGAGCAGGTCTTCGGCCTAGAGCGTTTCACATTTGATTGAAGCATAACCGGCGCTGGCGAAGTAGTTGGCGCATTCGCGAGGCTGGATGTCCTGGACGAGGTGACCGATGTGGCGCCAAGTGTCCTCGATGGTGCGCTTCTGAGCTTGCCGCATCCAATGTTTGATCTTGGAGAAAGCCTGTTCGATCGGGTTAAGGTCGGGCGAGTATGGCGGCAGGTACCAGAGCCTGGCGCCGGCCGCCCTGATCATCTGCCTGACGGCTTTCGACTTGTGGCTTCCGAGATTGTCGAGAATGACGATGTCGCCTTGGCGCAGGGTCGGCAGGAGGATGTGCTTGACGTAACCGCGGAAGCATTCACCGTTGATTGGGCCGTCGAAGACGCAGGGTGCCGTGAGTTGGTCATGGCGGAGCGCGCCGAGGAATGTGAGGGTACGCCAGTGACCGTGCGGAGCGAAGCCGCGCAGGCGAGCCCCTTTGGGTCCCCAGCCTCGCAAAGGGGCCATGTTGGTCTTGATCCAGGTCTCATCGATGAAGACGAGCCGGCCCGGATCGAGCCCGGCCTGCCAGGATCGCCAACGCAAGCGCTTACGAGAGACGTCGGCGCGAGCCTGTTCGAGGGCGAACAGTGTTTTTTTGAACCGCAGCCCTTCCCGGCGCAGGAACAGCCAGACCGCATTGTGTGAGACCTTGACCCCGCGGGCTGCCAGTTCCGCCTTCAGACCATGCAGCGTCAGGTGCGGCGTCTGAGTGATCCGCTCGACGATGAAGCCGCGGTGCGGATCAAGCACAGGCTTTCGGTGACCACCCATCTTGCCAGGCGCTACCGAGCCGGTCGTTCGATAACGCTGTGACCACTTCACAACTGACGAGACCGCAACGCCAACCGTTCCGCCACAGATCGGCAGCTCTCACCTTTGGAAACGGCGGATACCGCGCGCTTACGTAAATCGTTGGAAATTGGTCGGACCATCGGATGCTGGCTTCCAGCCCAGCCAGCATCTTGAATCATATTCGCCCCAGCTCCGGAATCCCTTCCGATTCAATAAATCTGTGAACCGCTCTAGTCGCGCTCTCGCCGCGCGTCGGCGAGCGAGAACGTGCCATCCTTGTCCGTCCCCGTACGGGTTGGCACTCGCGCCATCGTTCTTGCGGGCCACCTGCTCAATTCCATCGTTCGGAATATCGAAATTCGCCGCGGCTCATTTGGCTTGGTGATACCAGCAAAGCGGATGCCTGCAGCAGGCTTTTGCTTCCATTTTCAATGTGCTGTGACGATTGTCGCGAGAAATCCGGAATCGAACCAGTTGCTTAAGTTATTGTTATTATTATATTTTTTCCTTGGTGCCCCTGGCCGATAATTGCCTAGAGCCATAACCATTTGAATTTGAAGCTACTTTTGTCGTCAATTGCTGCCGATACCAGCACAAATACCAGCAGGATGACGCGCGGTATTCGCCGACAAAAATAAAATAGCAGGCTTCCGGCAGCGGGCACGCCTGTGCCGTTCCAGACTCCACAATTCACCCGACGGGAATCGAACCCGGCTCTGGCTCGAAATCCCGCGAGGTCAAAGAAGGGTCTTGTCATGTGGATCCGTCATTCCAACGATGCCTAGCGAAACACCTGCCTCGTCCTAGAGACTTCGGAGGACTGCTCGGTTGCGCTTGGCGCAAGACCGACGCCGAAAGCGCCGATCGCGCGACGCTGATCCGCTATATGCTGGACCGCCATGCCGATGGCGTGCCAGTGTCCGGCAACGCTGCGGATCATGGGCTACAGGGACCTATGTCACCTCGGTTTGCGCCACAGCTTCGCGAGCATCGCCAACGATCTCGGCTTTACCGAGGTGACGATCGCGGCGCTGGTTGGCCATGCCAAGGGCTCGGTAACGAGCAAGTACATCCATACACTTGACACGGCCCTCATCATGGCTGCGGACACGATCTCCGGCTACATCCAAGGGCTCCTCGATGGCATCGAGTTCAAGCAGACTGCCTACGCGTTGGATCGCGATTCGCAAAAGGGCCGCCCTGGCGCGCTTCCTAAAGAGAGCTTCGAGTGGCGACCAACAGCTGATCGAGCAGGAGTGCCAATTGGCGGCTTAGTTAGGGTCTATACCAGTCCTGGCGGGCTAGCCTTAGTAGCAGCGAAAAACCTCCGAGGCGCGACCAGGCGCAAGAAGCAGCCTAGGACCGGGGTGCCGCATCGTTCGAATTTGTTGAACGATAAGTCCGAAGATCGGCTACTTCCCTAGATGGCAGCTGAACTCCGAAGATGGGTCATACGGCCATGCGGTCTTGGTTCAAAGGATTCGGGGGATGCAATGACACTAGAGCTTCAGCGGCACGTGCAGAAGGATGGTGCGAGCCCCTTCTACATTGATGAACTCATCAAATGTCGTCGGGCGAAACGTGGCTTTACAGACAAATCCGTTCCAACCGAAGTTGTTAAGGATATCCTCTCGATCGCTAGGTTCGCCCCTAGTTCGAGCAACACTCAACCGTGGAAATGCTACGTATTGACCGGGAAGGCCCGCGAGCGCGTAGTTGCTGCAGCGGTGAAGAATTTCAATGACAACCATGACAAACTGACTCCGGAATATCCATTTTTTCCGGAACCACTTCACGAGCCCCATTTGTCGGTCTTCACCAAGTTTCGTGGTCAACTAGGAGACGCGCAGGGGGTAGAAAGAAGCGACAAGGAAAGCCGCCGCCGCGATGTAGCGAGACAGTTTATGTTCTTTGGCGCGCCAGTCGGTCTCATTTTCACGATGGACCGGAAACTGGTCCCCGCAAGCTTCATCTGCTACGGCGCCTTCCTCCAAACGGTAATGTTGGCGGCTCAGGGCCGAGGACTTGATACGCTTCCTCAACAGATTTGGTCGTTGCAATATCAAGTGCTGCGCAAGGAGCTTGGCATTCCTGAAAGCGATATGGTCGTGTGCGGCATGTGCATTGGCTACGCAGACAACGGCCTTCCCGAGAACAACATGGCGCTTGATAAGTTCGGGCCGGAGAAGTTCGCAACGTTCCTCGACGTCTAGACATCCCTGTGCTGGGTACGGATTATCTTGAAGGGGCCGTCCCTTCGATAAGCGGTACCCAGCCATCGATCGATCGTACGTCGTCCAACCATCTGAGAATTCCGGGGTATCGCTCCATCTGGTATCCGCCCTCTGCAGCCAGGGACACGTAGGCGAAGACTGCAGTGTCGGCTATCGTGTAGCCATTACCCACTAGCCAGTCTCGATTTCCAATCCAGTTCTCGAGTTTTTGTAAAGCGCTGTATCCGTCCTTTTGCCGGTAGGCGATTTCGCCTGCCATCTGGGATGCTTGGCCGCGAAGATTGTAAACACGTGGATATGCGATGGCCTTTTGAAGATCGGCTTGTTCGAAAAACAGCCAGCTGAGCACCTCCGTGCGCGCATGCCGGTCGCCAGGAAGAAAACGCGTTCCTTCTGCCAAATGCATCAATATGGCGCCGGACTCCACGATGGGGCGACCATCCTCCAACACTAATGTCGGGACTCTCGAGAACCGGCTAATTCTTTCGAAATCCGGTTGTTGCGTATCGCCTCGGACCAAGTCCAGAGTAATTCTCTCGTACTTGAGGTTCAGCTGAGAAAGCAGAATTCGGACCTTCCAACAGTTTCCAGATAGCAGGCTATCGTAAAGACGAAACATGGCTTACTCCGGCGAATGGCTTACTCCGATGGGCATCGAGTTCGAGACAGAATACGAGCCACTGGTGTCGAGAGACAAGCAAGGGGTGTGCCTGTTGAGGTCAGAACGGCGGGTGTCTAGAATAGCTTAAATCGATCTGTACATCTAAAAGTGCGAGCCGCGTCTTTTGTCAGCCTGAGGTACACATCAATCAGCTTGCGTCATGCTTGATCTCAAGGATGTCTTCTATTTTGTCCAGGTTGTTGACAGAGGGGGCTTTACCTCTGCGAGTAGATCGTTGGGCTTGCCGAAATCCACCTTGAGCCATCGGATAAGAGAACTCGAGGGCACTTTGGGCGTAACGTTACTCAACAGAACATCGCGTCGTTTCGGTATGACCGAAGTAGGGACGCAGTTCTATCATTACGCTCAGACATTGCTGCAGACGGCCGAGGTCGCGGAGGAGGCGGTGCGCCAGAGGGCAACCGAGCCCAGCGGCGTCATCAGAATGACGACGGCCGTCGAAATCGCTCAGTTCGCATTGAAGGACCTGATACCGATATTTCTCAAGAAGTATCCGAAAGTTCAGATCGTGGAGATTACTACGGATGCCCTCGTCGATATCGTCGCCGACGGCTTCGACCTGGCTTTGCGGGGCCATACCTCGCCGTTGCAGAATTCATCCCTGGTCCAGCGGGCCATAGCGCGCGCGCCGTGGTACTTGTTCGCCGGACCTGGATATTTGGACGCCAGGGGTGCCCCCACCACCCCTGAGGAAATTGCCCAACACGATACTATCTCGATAGCGAGGACGAGCTCATCGAATCTGGTATTGACGGGCCCCAACGGCCGCAGGTGCATCGTGCAGACGGCACCTCGCTTTCAGAGCAACAATCTTGTTGCGCTGAAGGAATCAGCATGCGCCAATCTGGGCATCGCCGCATTGCCAGGTTACATTTGTCGAGACGAAATTGCTGCGGGAAAGCTGAAGCAGATATTGCCGCGTTGGATTGCGGCAGACGCGCGCGTCTCGGCCCTTATCCCATATAAGCGGGGCCTTCTTCCTGCGGTCAGGGCCTTGGTCGATTTCCTGGCGTCGGAGATACCGCGCGTGACCGCATTCGAGCCTGCGCCGGCGGAAGACGTGCACGCCAAAGCGTCGAGCAAGCGATCGACCTGAAGATTTGCCGCTCCGTCCAACAAATTGAACGCTACGTCCTTCGCTGAGCATCTTCATATTCCTCAGTAGCGCTGCCATCCTTCGCGATGGGTAGAGACGCCGCTTCAGCGGCCTGTGATCGCGAGGGTTTAAGATGAACAACATGACTATCGGCGGCGTCAACAACCAGGTATTTGTGGCCGCAAATCTCGGCAGGATTGAGCACTTCTATTCAACACTTCTTGGCCTGCCAGTCGTGAAGCGGACTGTCCATCATTTGGACCCGCGATTGCCAGTCATTACTTTTGGATTTCAGGGATTCAAGGGCGAGCCGAAGCGCGGTCACACGATCAGCTACATCGAGTGGAATCCGATTTTCTACATGATGCCGCAAACTGGATTCGTGGATCCAAAAACGGCCGTCGCCGGCGTTACGTCGCCGCGGGTTGGAGACCCAAAGGGGCGTTGGGGGGCCGGTACAAACCATCATCTGGCTCTTCACGTTCCTACAAGAAACGGCCTCTTGAAATGGAAGCGGAGACTCACCGACCAGGGTATCCACGTTACGGGGCCCTACAACCGCAACTACTTTCATGCGATCTACCTCCGCGACCCCGATGGCGCGATCATCGAAATCGCGACCACCGAACCTGGGTTCGGGCACGATGAAGCGGTTCTCGGGTCTGGGTTCCGGTCTCAGCCGAAGGAGAACCTTATTGGCGGTCGCGACGAGGTGTTGACGGCAGCCGAAACTTGGCCCCGTGCCGTCCCGTCGATTACGGATGACTTTGCGCTGCGCGGTTTCCACCACATCACGTCGATCTCGTCGAACGCCGAGCGGACCGAAAAGTTCTTCGTCGAAACGGTCGGGCTTCGATTGATCAAAAAGACCGACTATTTGGATGAGCGCGGAGGTACGCACTATTACTACGCGTGCGACGATGACCTCTCGCCTGGCTCGGTCTTGACCTTCTTTGGGCTGCCTGGGTATTCCGCCGGACATTTGGGCACAGGATTATCGCATCACTTTTCCTTGGAAGTGGAGAACGACGCGGCTCTTACGCATGAGCACCAACGCCTAAAACGGGCTGACGTGAAGGTGTCGGACGTTTATGACTGCCTCTACAGCAAGCTGTTCTACTTCCGGGATCCGGATGGGCACATTTGCGCCCTTTCCACGCCAACTCAACTGACGATCGACGAACCCGTTGAAGAGCTCGGGACCAAGCTTTGCTTGGCGCCGGATTTGGAAGATCGCCGCATTGAGATAGAGCGCAATATGGCGTTGCGCCCAGCTCCTGTACCGCTTCCTCAGAATTGAAGGAGCCGGCACCGTGCTGAAGCCAGCCGCGCCTCGCTCCGAACGTGTAATTAGCGGGGGGATCCTGCGGTGCTTGCCGCAGGAAACCCTGCGGTGGGGGATGGGGATCGTCGATGCGGCCCTCCGGGAGCTGGCTGACGACGGCCTAGAGCGGCCGATGATCTTTACGGTTGAGCCGCTGCTGCGCTCAACCGATCGGCTCATTCTTCCGCATCTTCATGACGTCTCAGGAATCATCTCCGATTTTCCGCCTCATGCGCCCGATACAGCGATCGAAAGTGCGCTTGACCGCTGCATCCTAGCGGGCGCCTGCTCGATCGTTGCCTATGGAGGCGGCTCGGTTTTGGATGCCGCCAAGGCCGTTTCTCATTTTCATTCGCTTCGTCAGGGGCGCCATCTTCCGATAGTCGCTCTGCCGACCACTCTCTCGGGATCCGAGTTCTCTCACTATTTCGGTGTCACGGAAACGTCAGGGGCGCGACCATTCAAGAGAAGCTACGCCGAGCGCGACACAGTTCCGAAGATTGTGCTGATGGATCCGAGCTTGCTCATCAACACACCCCGGGCGTTGCTCTTGTCGTCTGCCGTCAAGGGGCTGGATCATGCCATCGAAGGTATGCGACTAGTCGACGTCGACCACCCACATGCCATCATGGCTGCGGCAGGGGCGAGGAGATTTTTTGACGTACTAGAGCAGTGGCCAACTGATCTGGAAACCGGCGAGGCCGTTCAACGAGGAGCGGTTCATCCGGACGCTCTGCTTCAGCTGCAGTTGGCCGCGTGGCAATGCTATTTCTATCCGGCATCGGTCATCTACGGGCTCAGTCATCGAATCGGACATATCTTGGGTGGGACGTTTGGATTTCCACATAGCGTCACGTCATGCATAACGCTTGCGCCTGTCGTCCGAAATTGTGAAGCGCGGTATGGCAATAAACTTCGGGTGTTCAATTCGCCAGGAGAACCTAATCCAGGGGCGGCACTCGCCGCCAGAATAGAGAGTCTTGTGGCGCGCCTCGGGTTACCAAATCGGCTGCGATCGTTTGAGATGGGACTGTCGGCGCTTCCGGAGATCACTGATCTTCTGCGAGCGAATTATCAGAGCGAAGTCGCCGATCTTGGAGAAGACGCTGATCGAAAACTTGAAGCCCTGTTACGAAGCCTGTGGTGAGCCAGGATGACGTCGCCATCCGTGGCCGAGATGCTAGTTGAGCTTCAGTCGGGCGCGACAACGTCGCGTCAACTTGTGCAGGTAGCACTTGAAAAGGCAAAACGTTGTGCAGCTGAGTTGAATGCCTTTGCGGCGATCGATGAAAGCGTGTTGGCTCTCGCAACCGAGAGCGACTGGCGATACGCAGAAGGTTCGGCAAGAGCTCTTGAGGGCATTCCGATCGTCGTCAAGGACATCATCGATACCGCTGGTGTTGAGACCCGGTATGGATCGGCCGCTTACATCGGTAACGTTCCGAGAGCCGACGCCCGGGTGGTTCGTGATCTGCGCAATGCCGGTGCAATCATCCTTGGAAAGACGACCACACACGAATTTGCCTGGGGCGTCACTACATCGAGCGAAGCGTTTGGCAATACGCTCAATCCAAACGATTCCGCGCGAATTCCAGGAGGATCGAGCGGTGGCTCGGCCGCAGCAGTTGCTTACGGAGTGGTTCCGGTCGCTATTGGCACGGATACAGGAGGTTCGGTTCGAATTCCGGCCGCACTTTGCGGGGTAGTTGGACTAAAGCCGACGTACGGCGTTCTCTCACCCGATGGAGTATTTCCACTCGCTCCAACGCTGGACCATGTGGGCCTGATTTGCCAAACGGCCGAGGATCTCATCGTTCTTGCCGGTGCTTTGGGCATGAACGTAACGCCAGATGATTCCTGGCGTGACGCCAACGTGAAGCGAACGATTGGCGTACTTAAAGTGCCAAGCGATGTTCCGGTCGACGCGGCCATTTGGAGCGACCTTTCGACGGTCGTTGAAGGGTTGCGTCATGATCATAACCTAATGGAGATCGAGACACGCCTAGATGAGGCTTACTCGATCTTTGCCAACCTGGTGCTGGCCGAGGGAGGTATGATACATTTTTCGCGCAACTCCTCAGAGCTAATTCGCCAAAGCTACGGTAGAGAGACAGTTGCCAGGCTCGAGCGTGCGCGCATGCTCAGCATCGACGATTTCGCACGAGCCCAAGAGGCAAGGCGGCGGTTCTCGTCGAAGATTGCATCCCTTTTTGAGCAAATTGAGCTTCTCATTTTGCCTACGTGCCCCTGTACTGCACCCCTGGTAGGAGCGGACGATGTCCGGATTGGAGCATGGAGCGGTGACGTCCGCAAAGCGCTCATGACCTACACGGCACCCTTCAACCTCGTTGGATATCCTGTCGTGACTCTGCCCTTGCCGCGAAGAGCCGGTGTCCTGCCGGCGGGCCTGCAGATCGTGGGCCGCAGAGGAAGGGATCGCGATGTCATTAATGCCGCGGTGCAGTTCCAGAGGCTGGTCATCGAGCTCAGCTGCAGCAATGCAATTAGTTAGATCCGGCTGGCCGCCGGCGGATGATCGATGTTTCTGCGCATCGAAATAAGCGATGGCCTAGTTGCTTGGGTCGAAGGCACACGCCGGGCTTAGGTGTCAATCGGCCTGTAAATTTGACCCCTCATCGGCGTCCAATTTTGACCCCTTCGTGCGCCGCGGTTTGACGGTAGCGCTCGGCTCGTTGGAGCTGGCCGGGATAGCGGAGACGAGACGAGCGCGGGTGGCGTGATCGTCGTCGCGGCTTTTGAAGCGCCAGCTGTCATTGCCGGTCTCGACGATGTCACAGTGATGGGTCAACCGATCGAGCAGCGC
>NZ_JBFUGY010000040.1:0-78605 GCF_056402655.1 Bradyrhizobium sp. P3_C3
AATGTGTCCTTCGTGGCGCGGGTCGCGGATGCCGAGCTCGAGGCGTTCCTGGCGGCTGCCAATCTCTGGATCATTCCGTACCGGAAGGACGTGGTGGGGGTGTCGGTGCCGAGCCGGTTCTACAATCTGCTGGCAGTCGGCCGTCCCGTGGCGCTGGTCTCCGAGCCGGAGGCCGAGGCTGCGTTGACGGTGGTGGAGAACGGGCTCGGATGGGTCGTGACGCCGGGGCGGGCGGATCAATTGGCCGATACGATCCGTGCAGCATCCCGCAGCGGCGATGACGCCATGGCCGAACGCCCGGTGAAGACGGCGTCACGATTTGACCGGACTACTGCCATGAATGCGTGTGCGGGTTTGGTCGACGAATTGCTGCGCGGCCCGGAACCGGCGGAGCAACGATGAGCGAGCGAAAACCAGTCGTGCTGGTGACAGGGGCGAGCGGTTTCGTTGGCCGCCATGTCGTGCCCGCCCTCGCGCGCGAAGGGTGGGCTATCCGTCGCGCGGTTCGCAGTGCGGAAGGGATCGACGACGAGGTCGTCATCGGGTCGATCGGTCCCGAGACCGACTGGCAGGCCGCACTCGCCGGTGTCGATGCCGTTGTCCATCTTGCCGCGTGCGTGCATCACAAGCACGAGGAGCACGCGGTCCAGCTCTACCGCAATGTCAACCTCGCCGGCACGTTGCATCTGGCGGGTAGCGCAGCGATAGCTGGCGTACGGCAGTTTATCTTCGTCAGCACGGCTCTCGTGCATGGCCGCAGCAATGAGGGCCGCCCTCCGTGCAGCGAGAACGATATCCTCACGCCACGCGGCCTTTACGGTATGTCGAAGGCCGCGGCCGAGGCAGGGCTCAAAACGCTGGCGCGCGACAGCGCGATGAAGATTTCGGTGATTAGGCCGCCGCTGGTCTATGGTGCGGGCGCCAAGGGCAATTTTGCACTGCTAAGGCGTGCGGTGAGTCTGGGATTGCCGCTGCCCTTCGCCGCGATCCGAAATCGGCGCGCCTTTCTTGCCGTACAGAACCTCTCGTCGTTCATCCTCCGGCGCCTGGCTCCTCCCGAGGCGACGAGCGGTTTCGAGATATTCCTGGTCGCCGACAAAGAACAGGTCTCGACGCCCGAATTCATCGAGCATCTTGCCCGAGCCTCGGGCAAGAGTCCGCGGCTCTTCCGCATGCCGTCCGAACTATTGGGCTCGCTTCTCGGCATTGCCGGTCGGCAGGATTCGTACGACAGCCTGATCGGCTCGCTTGAGCTCAACGTCTCAAAGGCGATCGCGACAGGATGGCAGCCTGAGGTATCGCTCGATGAGGGCTTACGGCTGGCGTTGTCGTCTCGGGACACCTGAGTGGAGCAGGGGCGCAGGACGACGCCGATCGCGATCCCTCCCGCCACGACCGTCGTAATCGTCGAGTCGGCGCACCAACCAAACCGGTAGCATCGCAACTATCACCGCAATGTCTCTTACGCGAGCGACGAGCAGAGCTGGAGGGCATCCTACTCGATGGCCGAGGCTCGGTCTGCTTGCAGGCCACAGCGTCGCGGAATCAGAATTACGGCCCTGACACTAAGATCCGGCTTGCGGGCTTGCCAAGAGCCGATCTTAGTGCTTGATAATACGAGACATTCTCGCTAGCTGCAAAATCGGCTGCGTTGTGGATGTGGAGCAATTGCTTGATTCCACGGACGGCAGCTGAATATAGAGTTAACTCCACTTTTCCCGCTGGGACCACCACGTATCGAGGAAGCTATTGTGATAAGGTTCGGTCTCCTGGGTTGCGGGCGCATTTCAAAGCGTCATTCCGACCTGCTCGGTGGCAATCACATTCATGGTGCTAGGCTGGTCGCGGTCTGCGATACCGACCGCCAGCGTGCTGACGGAGCAGGCTCCAAATTTGGGGTTTCTGTCTACTACAACCTAGTCGACTTATTGTCGGATGAGAAGGTTGACGCGGTCGCGGTCTTGACCCCGAGCGGACTGCATGCGCAGCATGCGATTGCCTGCGCTCAAGCCGGAAAGCATGTCGTGGTTGAAAAGCCGATGGCTCTGCGGCTGCAGGATGCCGACGACATGAACCGGGCGTGCGATCAGGCAGGAGTCAAGCTCTTCGTCGTCAAGCAGAACCGCTTCAACGTACCCATTATGAAAGCGCGCCAGGCGCTCGATGCCGGCCGGTTTGGCAAGCTTGTTCTTGGGACGGTCCGAGTGCGTTGGTGCCGCGATCAGGCCTATTATGATCAAGACGCTTGGCGCGGCACTTGGGCCCATGATGGCGGCGTTCTTACGAACCAAGCCAGCCATCACATCGACATGCTCGAATGGTTCTTCGGTGATGTAGTCAGTGTTCATGCGCGCAGCACCACCGCGCTCGTAAACATCGAGACCGAAGATACCGCGGTCGCTACCCTGAAGTTTCGTAACGGTGCGCTTGGGATCATCGAAGCCACGACCGCTACTCGCCCTGCTGACTTGGAGGGTTCGCTGTCGATTCTAGGCGAGAAGGGCGCGGTAGAGATCGGTGGATTTGCCATGAACCACATCCGGCATTGGCGGTTTGTTACCGAACTGCCTTCGGACCACGAGGTGATCGAGAAATTTTCGGTGAACCCGCCGAACGTCTACGGCTTCGGTCACCAAGCCTACTATCAGCACGTCGTCGAGTGCCTTGCTGATCGTGGCGCTGCATTGGTTGACGGGCTTGAGGGCCGCAAGAGCCTGGAGTTGATTTCGGCGCTCTACGAATCGATCGAGAGTGAGCAGGAGGTGCCACTCTCTTTCATACCGCGTCGCAGCCGGCTGGGCGTAGTATCGTGAAGGGCCCCATACGCCATCAGTCAGGTATCCGTGACGTAGTTTTCGGTGACGGCGTCAAAGTTGTTGAACCCTGTAATCTCTATGGTTGCGCGATCGGGGACGATTGCTTTATCGGGCCGTTCACTGAAATCCAGAAAGATGTCGTCATTGGCGCCCGTACGCGCGTGCAATCGCATAGTTTCGTCTGCGAGCTCGTGAGCATCGGAGAAGATTGCTTCATCGGTCACGGCGTCATGTTTATCAATGACACTTTTACCGGCGGTGGGCCGGCGCGCGGACGAAAGGAATTATGGCGCGAGACCTGCATAGGTAACCGCGTATCAATCGGCTCGAACGCCACTATCATGCCGGTAAAGATCGTCGACGACGTGGTGATCGGTGCGGGGGCGGTGGTGACTAAGGACATTACCATCGTCGGCGTCTACGCCGGAAATCCGGCGCGGCCTCTCAGGTTCCGGAAATAGCGATATGGCAGTTCCCTTCGCTGATCTTCAGCTTCAGTATCAGAGCATCAAGCCCGAGATCGACGCGGCAATTGCCGCCGTGATCCGCGACAATGCATTCATTCGCGGCCCCTATGTCGACGCATTCGAACAAGAATTTGCTGCAGCTGCGTCCGTCAAGCATTGCGTCTCATGCGCCAATGGCACGGACGCGCTGTACCTTGCAATGGCCGCATTGAAGGTGAGGCCAGGAGACGAGGTCATCACGACGGCGCATTCTTGGGTCTCGACGTCGGCGATGATCACGCATGCAGGTGCAACTGTAAAATTCTGCGACACGGATGGCGCGACCTTCACGATTGATCCTGCGGCCGTCGAAGCTGCAATCACTCCGAGGACGGTTGGTATCATCCCCGTGCATTTGTACGGCCAACCCGCGGAGATGGATGCGATTATGGCGATCGCAAAGAAACGTGGATTGTGGGTGATCGAGGACTGCGCACAAGCTCATCTAGCCCAGTTCAAAGGTCGGTCGGTCGGCACTTTCGGCAACGCCGCGACGTTTTCGTTTTATCCTGGTAAGAACTTGGGTGCGATGGGTGATGCGGGAGCGGTTCTGACCAACGATGACAGCCTTGCTGAGTACATCACCATGCTTGCGCGTCACGGCGGAATAGTGAAGCATCAGCATAAAATTGAAGGTATCAATAGCCGTTTGGATGGCCTTCAGGCCGCCATACTCTCCGCCAAACTTACGCATCTTGCCACATGGACAAAAGCGCGCCAGGTAGCGGCAAAATTCTATGATGCAGCTTTAGTGCAAAACGAGCACGTCGACGTACCTCACGTCGCGCCGATGAGGACTCACGTCTATCACCTGTACACAATTAGGCATCGCAATCGCGATGCACTTGCAAAATACCTCGGTGCGAGAGGCATCCAAACGTCGATCAATTACCCGTCCGTGTTGCCGCTGCTGCCTGCTTACCAACGCTTCGGGCATCGGCAAGAGCAATTTCCTAACGCCTATGCCGATCAAAATACGATTATCTCTCTCCCGATGTTCGCCGAGATAAGCCGGGAACAGCAGGAGGAAGTCGTCAGAGAAATCCGCGCCTTTCAGGATAGGTCTTAGGCTTCTCTTAGGTACGGTCCGGAGTCCAGCGCATAATCAAGCTTTGCTGTGCAAACGGCGTCAGTTAACCGGAAACGTCCAGTTCATTTATGGTTGCCGGGAGCGGCGCCGAGCTTACTGAGTCGTGCTGATTGACGAGTGCTCCATTTCCCTTAATCAGCAAAAAGAACAACACGAAGAACGCATTCGTCGGATGAAATACGCTTCCCCAATTCATCATAGTAAAGACGATGGCAGGGAAGCACGCGCACGCCCAAACATCGCCGGAGCGCGCAACGCGTGCAAGTTGGCCGAGGAGATAAACGAGGAGAAGCAGGGTGGGAAGCCCGTAGGATGCTAGGAGACGCGTTGGAAAACTTTCCGAGCCAGAAGCTCCCAGCCCCGGCAGCAGGTTACCAGAAACATGGTCGAGCAGATTGAAATTGCCAAGTCCCATCAGGTAGGGGCTCGAAATGAATATCGACGTGTGCTCTTTCCAAAGCCAGGGACGATAGAGCTGCTCGTAGATTGCGAATGTACTAAGTCCTGCCTCTCCGCGCAGAAGAAGTCTGGAGACGAGAGGATTAGTCTGTAATGTGTCCAGAACCGGAACTATGGACCACTCGCAGCCGATGCTCGCAATTGTGATCAGAACGGAAACACTAAATAGAACGGTCGGCCGATTGCTGCGAGTTACGCGGTAGATCAAGTGAAGGAACAGGTAGAGCGCCGACGCAACGAGGACTGTGCGGACAAAGCTGAATAAGATGAAGTAGACGCAAAGGACCAACGCAATTTTGTGAGCTCGAATTTCGTTGGAGTTGCGTGTCAGGAACATCAGAATAATCAGCGAAGAGACGGCCGAATTAGCTATATGCGGAAAGAATGATATTCGCCAGGCGCCGTAGCCCATCTTAGTCTGGCCCGGAAAAAGGCCCCAAGGGTTGAGATCGGTCGTCAACGCGATGAGTGCGCCGAGAACAATAGAAGCAATGAATATTCTGGCAATATCGTCAGTCGACAAACGTACATCCTCGCAGGCGCACCATGCGATTACCCAAACCAAGAGAGAGACTTGAGCAACTATCTGGAAGTCATATCGAGCAGCATGATAGGTGCCAGCGCAAACCAGGAAGCCTAGAAGTAGGATGCCCGGCCCAAGCAGAAACTTCGCGATCTGTCTCAAAGACCAAAGCGGGATAACCAATGCAGGCAGGACCAGCGCCCAATAGATCGCTGAAAAACGGGTAATCACGTCATCCTGCCCGATAATCATCTGAATGACGGTCGAGTTGCAGACAAAAAGCACCAGCCAAGGATTGCTGGAGTTAGAAGAGATCGGATGTTGAGAAATTGCGGAGGTCAGTGTTGCGCCGGTACTGCGCCAGACCGGTTTAACGTTCCTGGTCATCTGAGCCGGTCTCTTGGGTCCAACAGATACTCCAGTTCGTCGTTCAACTGGTTCTTTGCAAAATCATAAGCGGTGTAACCCTCCTTCGTTTTCAACGAACGGCTTGCGCCATAGGAGAGCAACAATTCAACGGCAAGTCGCTGCGAGGAAGATGATGCGGCGATGAGCGGAGTCACGCCCTCCTCATTCGTTGCATTGACGTTAGCGCCTTTGATCAACAGTTTGCTAATCAATTCGAGGTTTCCTTCGAACGATGCGGCGATCAAATAACGCGCTTCGTTCTGTTTCTCGGTGGTTGTCTTCGCCGATAGATTCCACTTGCCCGGCGGTATGAAAATTGACGCGTACGCGAACATTGCGAGCCCTGTTGCTCCTGCCTTGACGCACGAAGTTGGGTCAAAAGCAATTGCGCTGAACCACGGCATTGGTCGGCAGCGCTGCGCCAAGGCCCAGGCCCCCAAAAAGAAGAGAATTTGGGTCGCCATGAACGCTTCAGCAGCGCCGATCAGCCCGTGCAGGCTAAGCATCCAATACGTGACCACGACGTTCGCTGTGCCGGCCGCGATGGTTAGCATAGCCAGGTAGRCCGTTCGCTCGGCGTAGAAGATGTAAGTGGCAACCATCAGATACATGCCGCTGAAGGCTTGGCCGACGGCGATGAAGATGAAGATCGAACCCGCAGCTTGGAATTTCGGACCGACTAGAGTGACGAGAAGAATGGGCGCTGCTTCTGCAAATACGAGAGCAACAGCGATAAGGCTTACAAAGTAGATATAGGTGAGCCTGACCACGCTTCTGTCACGACGAGGGTCGTTGTGCTTGAGCGTCTCGATCAGGAGGGGAGAATACGCGCGGTTCAGTGCGTCAGTGGCGAGATACAGAACCATTCCCAGCTGGGACGCAACCAAATAGATGCCGGTGAAGGAAACATTGAGAACGCTTGTGATGAGGAGGCGGTCAGAAAGCATGATGAGCATTCCGCCCGTCGCGTGTGGCACGAGCGGCAAGCCAAAACGCAGGGCGTTCTGCACATGACTTGTATCCCGAGGGAGACGCAGCCACTGGCCGCGGTAGAGTGAGACCAAGGCACAGGCTGAAGCTGCAAGGCCCCCAAGGACAATACCCGCGACGCGGCCCTGCCAGCTCAGTCCCAGCATGAAGACCAGAACAACAGACGACGCCAAGTCGACGGCGCCCTGGAAGGCTCGGAGTGCGCCGAATTTGGCTGCGCTTCTGCTCGACTGCCAAATTGAGAGCTGAACTTGAACGATGAAGCACGATGCGGAAAACATGACTGCAATGAGTAGCCAAGTGCCGGGAAGGCTCGTGAGGCGCTCAAGCCATCCGAGTATTATCGACGTCGCGAGTAACGTGAGAGCGGTGCTCGCTAGCAACAAGATTAGGCAAGATGAAACAAAGCGAGGGAAATCTAGTCTGTCGCGATCGAAATACTTCATCCCAACCGCGCCGTGTGTGCTCAGTCCTGTCGTAATGCTGAATATCTGAACGATCGCAGAGAACATCGCCAATTTGCCATAGTCTTCGGGCGTCAATATGCGAGTAAGAAATGGCAATAAAAGAAGCGGAGCGCCTGCTGTAACTGCTGCGGTTGAAAGGTAAATGAAGGCAGCTTTGATAAGCGCTGCATTCTTCCTCATATAAGGGTAAGTGCGCGAACAAAAGATTCCCAATCTTCCCATGGATGCAGCCTCTTCCGTCAATCGCTGCCATTTGACCACGCGAGCTGATCTTTGGCACGGCCGATCAAAGTCTTCAAGTTAGAATCGGAAGTTACCGGCAAGCCGGCTATACGAGTTCTCAATGTTGATTCGGCGTTGGCCCGGTTTAGCACTCGACGGTCGATTCGATGGGCGGCTGATTCCAATCAACCCAAGATGAGGCACACTAGATTCGTCGGTGCTGGTGGAACCACTCCAGGCAGCGAACATATGCTTGGTCAGGAGTACAGGGGGCTGTGAGGGGTATCTGCCTGTAGCTCGAAATCGACTTACGCCTTCATACTCCGGGCGTTGCGCGAAATAGATTCGAGGAGGTGCGAAAGCGACTAGCGAGCCTCTCTTAGCTCGAAACCGATACGCGGAAAGTGGACCACGCTGTCCCCTGCCTGGTCCCCGCGGATCGAAACCGTAAGCTCGTCGTCATCGACGAGCACGAGGGTTCCGACGATCGCGTCCCGCACGTAATCGGCGGCCCGGATCGCAACCGTTCCGCGAGAGGCCGGGGCCTTCTCGTCTGGAGATGACCCGCGGCAACCTACTTCTTCAGGCCGGCAGTCCTCCCGTCACTTGGGCCGGATGAACCTAGTCACCGCGAGCCTCGGCGGCCACCTCGGCATCAGGGTCCGATTTCGATAGCACGATACCGGCACCGAATAGCGATTCGCAGAATTTGATGAAGTAGGCCGACGCACTCCCGTCTTCCGCCTTCGAGTAGCGATAGTCGAACAGGTCGGTACGATGTGGACGGCTGCTGGCCAATGTTCGACTAATCCTGCCGCTGAGGGGCCAGCGGCTCGGCAACGGCGTGGGCTTAAGTGGGCGCACCGGGTACGCAGACAACATCTCGCAGCGGCTGTTGCCTTCGTGTCTCCCATGAGCTTGGTCCGGTTTGGACCATCGGACGAGGGATCACGTCGACGCGTCCGGACCCTATTTTGTGGATCAAGACGTAGCGTCCAAAATTACTGCAGATGAGCTCATCCGGTGGCGCAGGAAGATGGTTATCCAAGTAATACTTGAGCGGCGCATTGTTGTTGAATAGTGCGCCATCCGCGAATAGTTGCGCGCCGCTCGGATTGGTCACGGTGGAGTCGTAAGCTTCCGCCATCTTCCAATTCGTTGAACCAAATCGCCACCTCGGAGACGGCAAGCGCGAGAAGCACAGCGCAGGCGAATTGGGTCAAACAATGCGCAAATGTGCGGTTCAGTTCGCGCAGATCCGGTTGTAGGCAGCCGTAGCGCCGATATTCGCGTATACGCCGTCCAATCGAACGCAAAACTTGGATGGTCGGTCCAAGCTGGGAAAGAGCGATGATCGCGCTCACCACAGCAATGACAATCAGCAGAGCCATCTCGGGGTAGAACCAGACGAGGAGCTGCTTTTCCACAACGGCCTTGGCGTATTGCTCGTCACCCGAAGGCGTGTGGATAGCGTGCTGGAGACCTTCAGCGGCGAGATGCGGAGCCAGCCAGGTGCTGACGCCGAAGCAAAACCCGGCAGCGCCAACGATAATCCCGATCGCTTTCCACGCGTTCCCAGGCCACAGCACTTCGTAAAGTGGCCGTGCGAGAACGACAATCGTGACCAACAGAGCGGGAATCGAGGCATCCGAGCCGAGCGATGCAAGGGCCCACATCCAGCTCTTGATCGATATCCATAGGACAAGCCAAGGCCAGCCAAATGCGATCACCGGGCGAAGAAAAGAAGAAAACGTCCCGCCCGACGAAAAGCGCGCCAGAGCATTGGAACTCTCCCTTGCTTCTCCCAGAACAACAACGGTCGGCATGAATCCATCGTTCCTCCTCCGGTCCAGGAAAGTAGCGGTGGTTGCTTGGCGGTGTGATGCGTTTGGCTCGGCCGCCGGTGACGCCAGACGCCGTGCCATCGCGCGCTTGGGCATGGTTCGTCGGAACAGGTGGACAGGCTCATGCGCGCAGCAGATTTCACGCAACCCATGTCCTTTGAAGAACACCTTGCCGAAGAAGCGAGGCGCCTTCGCGAAGAAGCCGAATTGCTCCCTCATGGACCTGTCCGAGAGGCCGACCTCCGCAGGGCGCGGCAAGCCGAGACCGGCTCGCACATTAGCGATTGGCTGAGATCGCCCGGGCTGCGGCCGCCGGAATAGGGCGCTGGCCAGTTTTTTTCAAGCGCATGAGCTGGTCATGCCCGATTCTTCTCGCCCACCGCGTCCCGAGCTCACTCATTGCCCAGCTTGTGCGAGTCCCTCCGCCTGACGGCTTCAATGCTAGACGATAAGACCGGTCGGATGGGCCGCCTTTACCAGTGCGACAGGTGCGGCGAACGTATTTGGGAGGATTGAAGTCGCCTCAGTCGGCAGCCACAGCCTCAGGGCATCTGATAGGAACGACCCTCCGACAGAAAGATTGAGCAATCGGTCTGTGGCGCGATATCGGGACCCGTCCTAGGTTCGCGCCATCCACCCGGAACCGCCCATCGTCTGACGCGCGTCGGGCGATGGGTCGGTTCTCATGCGGCCGCCTCAGTTGACAATGCCATCTCGCCAGTTCGCGTCAGCCGGCTGCGGTTTTCTTTTTGGCTAACCCGTCTTGGCATGGACGCCGAAGCTGTCGCAAGTGAGCGCGATAGCCTCTTTCGCCTTCGAGTCTTCAAAGCAGAAGACCGTGCCGACGTCGGCGCGATCGATCCACCAGTCGACCTTATTCTCCTTCGCAATACGGGAAGCCTCTCCGCGCAGTTGATCGAGCTAACTTCCGGCTGCATGGACGATCAGGCAATTTTCCTTGGGCATAATCGCGAAATCCTCAAATGATGAAAGTGCAATTTGATTGCGGCCAATAACGGAGATCATTTGGCGAAAACAGCCAGAGCTCGGTTACCTTCTTCGGCAGCTTGGCGCCACGGATCAAGCTGGCGGGCCTATCGCGTCCAACGTGCGGATATATCCGCAACACGTCGGGCGCCAACCTCGATAGCAACTTTACGCGCTGGACTTCGGCGATCAATAACGATCATTCCGAAGATCGCTACCCCGTTCTAAACGTCGGCTGTCGTTAGCTTGACTTGCCGCTGGCTCCTTTTGCCGCTTTCCGAAATCCCTGCTCGAGCGATCAGCGATCGGTCGTTTTTGGGGGCTAATGGGCTCGCTAAAATCCGCTGCCTCGAACAGACATGGACTTCCCAGTTGAGGAGACAGTTTGTTCAACCAGTGGAAGTGAAACAGAAATTCTACCGCTATCTTCCGCGTTCGGTCTCTGCCCAACATCAAGATCAGCAAGTGTCTCGGATTGCTTATCCTGATGTTCACTAGCGCAGTCGACTTTGGGGCGATCCACGTACTTACGTTCATTCCAAATTCCTTCCCCGAGCCGGGAAGAATCTTCCACCTGGGCCCTAGCAGAAGTCAACCTAAGGAGAGTCAACTTGGTTTTACCTCGGCCTTGTCCGTAGTGACGTTCACTTGCGTTTGATCGAGCTCCTCATCCCGCGAGCGCGGATCAGACTTGCCTGCTGGGTGATCAAGGGTAGGCTTGCGCCGGCCGAACTGTACGCCGTCCTAATGCGCAAAGATCTTTGTTAGAGACCCAGGCCCGCCAGTTCACGCTGGCGGGCCTGCGTCATTTATCCGCCAGAAGGTTCGCGGCTTGCCGCTCAGCGGATTGAAATTCACCTTCCGATACGAGCTTCAACGCAAGATGCTTTCGAGCGATCCTTGCCGCTTCGACACTCCCGAGCTTTTCGGCAGCGAGGAAGTAGGCCGTGGCTCTCGACCACTTATCTTTCATCGCCAGTCTTTGTGCCTTGCGATAAAAATAGACCTTCCGGTTGACGGCCTTCAGCGCGTTGATGACCTCTTTCAGATCGGGGCACGGTGGCGATGACTGGCGTGAGATCTGTGTATCGCCGGGGGCTTGCTCGGTCTTGGCGTAGAATAATCCGTGGCAGTGTTCATCGATGACAATATTGTTGCCACGAACTGCCAACGGTGGCTGTACGATCGCGTAGTCAACGTTTTGGACGGTGTTTCCTATCACAGCTGACAGGTTATCACTCCAGATCCCGAATGTACGTCCGAGCTGGTTAGCTGCGCGATTTGAGATGACGTTGTTTGTCACGCTGCAATGATCGTCTCTATCGCTGGAAATAGAGATGCCGACTCCTTCGCCCGCGTCTCGACCATAAGTCTCGCTGACTAAATTGGAATAGACGGTGCAGTAATCGCCAGATAGCTCAAGACCGATAGCGAAGGCATCATCGTAAACAGTCGTTCCGCCAGTATTACTAATTGTATTGTTCCTAAAATTCACTTGGTCGGCATCGATCATTGCGCCACGAAATGCATTCTGTTGGAAGCTCACTTTGCTGACTGAGATGTCCCTTGTTGGTTGTGCAGGGAGATCGTCGTCCACCTTCAGACCGTAAAAGAACCCGCGGACGCAGCCATTCGTGATCGACACTCGCTCGGTACCGCTAGCTATGTGGATTCCATAGTTGACGAGCCCGTTGTCGCGCGGGCCGATTAGGCAAAAGCCGCGAAGATCGAAGCTTACGTCGCTCGCTTGAATCTCGATGCCGCCCGAAGCCACGGAATCTCCGTGCAGGCAGTAGTTGCCTGACGATGTGATGTCGCTCGATCCAGTGATGAGAGTGCAATCGATGCCATTCGACGACAGCGGATTGTCCTTAGTTTCTCCAGGGAACCAGAGGGGGAGCCAAAGCGGGAGGCCGATTAAGAGCGCTGTAACAGGCTCGGGGGGCTTTCGCATTACTAGCACGCTTGGGTTGTTTCCACAGTATATTGAGGCATGCGCGGCCCGATTCCCAGATTTCTGTTCCTGTCCAAACAAGTATTGGCAATCTACCGAAACGAACGAACGGCGCTTTAAGCTTTGGGCAGGGCCCGCAAGCTGCTTGACCTACCCGAAGGCCTAGCATCTTCAATCGCTGGAGCCGCGCGGAATGCGCGCGAGCTACTGCGCGTCGTAGGTGTGGAAGAGCCGATCTGGCCGAGTGCACGCTAGCAGGTTGAAGCGGCAATTTATCCCCGCAGGACGCCAGCAGGGTGGCTCTCGTGCTGGCACTGACTAGCATCGGGCTGGGGAGCAAAGCATGACCAGGTACGATCCTGCCGAATTGCAGGTTTCCGCGCAGCCGGCTGGCCCGAAGAAATGGAAATGGACATTGGCTGTCGGCAATTCTGCGCCGGTAAAGACCGGCATCGTAACGGGCGCGCGGGACGACGCGCTTAAGGCCGGTCGCGAAGAACGCCTGCGTCTCATTTCCAAGGGCAGATAGACGCTGAACGATGAATTGGCTCAATTTGCTATCGGCGTTGCTTGCAATCGTTGCAGCTTTCCTCTGGTGGCGCTCACCGGCAAGCGCTGTCTGTCAAATTGTTGGGCTTGCGAGCAATACGGGCGGAAAACAGTGGTCTCTTCAAAGAGGCTTTTTTGGTGTCGGGTCTGTCTGGCCGTCGCCTTACGCTACTTGAGCGTGATTCGTTTAGAGTGGCCCTACTTCGCCCCTGGCGTCGTGCTCGCCCGGAGATCCTCAGGTCGGTTTTTTTTTGTGCAGCGCCCACCCGAAAGTTACCAAGCTTAAAATCACCGCTTCGCAGCATTGCCGGCTAATTCCATCGCGAGATCTAAGGCAGCAATTCCAATTTGGTCGGTCGGACGAGATCGACAGCGCTGATCCATCCAAGCGACGATCGCGGTGAAATCGCCGCCGCCGACGATTTCTCGGTCACCGCTAACATTGAGCCCGCTAAGAAAGCCCACGACCCAGGACTCGAACGCGCCTTTTGCAACGGCACTCTTTGTTCTGTTCGTCCATGCCGAGCATGACTGCGAACCGGCGCCGACGATAGTTGCCCCGGCACGAAGTGGATTTGTTGGCAGTAGCAGGAAGGCGATGACCGCCAATACCCTAATCATCAGAGACAAGTCTACCGATCCAGATCGCTCTTGTCAGCCGCAGCGACCTGAATGCTTCCTAGCGTTCCGCTTACGGATACCCGCTAAGATAGTGTGAGAACAAAGCGGGCCACTATGGAGAACGGGCCCACCGGCGAGCGGTTCGTCTTGGGAAGCAAGAACGGCGGAGAGCCCGCCGTAGACGATCAGCTCGATCTTCCGCCGGGAGGCTTCCACTCCACCGACCAGCGTTCAAAGCCCCCGGAAACCACTGTGAGTTGCTGCCGGTTTGATGGACACCGAGATTAGGTGTTTCATGAGACCGGCAGCAGCTCAGCCCACGCCATTTGTTCTATTTCAAAGGGCTCGACCAAGGGCTAGGCTAATTCAATTGGAAATCCGAATTGCGATAGTGGTGGTAGCATTATGTCGAGTGCGATTGAGCTGTGATTGTTGACGGCTATGCCCGACTGAAGGACCGCCAATCGCTCGGGGATCTGCGGATGCACCGTCGGCGCTTGGCGGTCGACCTTAAGACCAGGATGGGGTTCGACTGCCGGTCGTCGATCGCTCAGGTCGAGCAGGATATCGCAGCCATTGAGGTGGGCTGGAGACGCTTTCGGGGTCGGTCGGCGGGTAGGTAGAAAGCGGGCGTCGGGCGAGGCAGTAGCCGCCGAGAGGGGCTACGCGGCTGTGTGGGCCGATCCCGGAGTGGCCGGGACGCGAGCGCCTGCAAAAAGACCGCGAGAAGCTGGTCATCAGCCAGTTGTAACACGAAGTAGAAGCGGCGGACTTCATCACTGGCGCTGCCGAATAGTGCCGAGCTGTAGATCGCTTCCCCCAATTGCGTACCGTGGTTACCTTGTTTGTGGCCACGCTCCTTCAAGGTCATGGTGGCTATTGATTCGGGCGTGATCCTCGTGACACACTGCGGGCTTTCCGATTGTTGCTTGGACAGAGGTGGAAATGACTTTGCCGCGGGTTGCAGGAGTTGTTGCGTTTGCGCTTATTGCTGGTCCCGCATTAGCAGCCCCACCATCTTCCTGTGCCAGCAAATTCGTTGGTACCTGGCAGCACGGTACGAGCAACATCGGTACTCTCAAGCCTGACGGGCAAGCGCTCTGCACCAGCAACCCTTTCTGCGTCCAAGGCGCCTGGACATGCAGCGGCAACAGTCTGACTTACACAAACAGTGCTGGCACCTATGTCTATACGCTACAGTCAGACGCCGTAATGACGTATGGGTCGATAGAAGTCACTCGGATCGGAGGCAAAAGCGGTGCTGATGTGGCGGCGCAAGGCAAGCCAACTGCGAAGGCCGCCCCAATCAAGCTGACTAACAAGGGTGCGCCGATACAAGCAGAGTATCAGCCGCGCGGATCGCAACCGCTCCGAGCAGGCAAGAAGGTTGCAGCGGACCCAGCACCCCCCGGCTTGGATTTAAGCCAACAAGGCGCCTGGGATACAAATGAGACAGCGAGGGATTACGCGAAGAAGCTGCCGAAGTGGAATCCCGTCAAGTATCCGCTCAAAATGTATACCGATCGCAATCACGAGAACTTGGAGAAAGCTGCGCGCGCAGCCAGGTGCTGAAGAAGAAAAGTAGCAGCAATCGGAAAATACTTCTCCACGCTCCCTGAGCGGCCGATTAAAGCGCGAGTGACTAGTCGTGGCGGACGTGCAGGACAATGGGATGCTGAGCTTGATCTTCTTGCTTTCACTGCGACGGACCTGAAAGTCGACGGTGCAGAAAGAGAGGCCTCCGACGTTYGCGGCAAAACGGACAAAAGCGGAGGCGCAGCGTCTCAGCAGGATAAATCTAGGCCCTTGAACCCTTAGGATTCTAGCCGTTTTGCTGATGCTATAGCAATTTGGGATTGCAGTGAATTGCTTGGCGAGCTAGTTATGCGGCTTCAGAAAATGAAACGCGCAATCGAAGACAAAATCGCGCTGAGCGCAGCGGTGCGGCGGCGTCAGGTCGAGCTTGAGGGCTGGAAGCGCATGCTACATGCCTGTTACCAGTGGGCCGATGAAATCAGTCACGAACCCTCGCGACAGGCTCTTTTGGCAATCGCAGAGAATTATCGGAAGGTGCTGGAAAATGCACAAAGACATGGAACATCGGAAAAGTAGAGCTCGCTAACCGCGGACTGACGGGTCTAGCTGCGGTCCCGATCAACTTCTTGGGCCTCCGCACGTACCTCACCAGCTGAGCCGTCCCTTGCGGCCGAAATGTTTGGGACTCTGATGAAGAACCGGCTAGGTTTAGCACCTGTGCGCTTCGGGCCTTTCGCGATTCTCCGCATTCCCTTGGCGAGGCCGCGTTAGGTACTGGAGATCACTTGCTGGTACAGCGCTATCGATGCCCTCTGGTGTACCGCCACAACAGAGTCGACCGGGGTATTTTCTCATAAGCCAGAATCTCTCCGACAGTTTTCTCCCGCGGCTGCAGCAGATCGGGCCAAATGAGAGTGAGAGCCGCAGTTGAGCATAGGGATTCGCCCCACTCATGGAGACATTTCACCCCTCCAATACCGAAAATCCGCTCATTTGGGTCGCAAGAGCCGTTGCGGCGCCGAAAAGCAGAGGTCCTGCGCGATTTCCGTCCGAATTTCCGTCCACGCTTTCAGCGTCGATAAACTGGGTTAAAGCGTGACCATGGGCTTCAGACATCGGACAGAGATTGATGGTCTTCGAGCGATCGCCGTCGGCGGAGTACTTTTATGCCACTTTAGGTCGTCCTGGTTTCCCGGTGGCTATGCCGGCGTGGACGTATTTTTTGTCATTAGCGGCTACCTCATCACAAGTCAGATCGTTAGAGATATCAAAGCCGGCTCTTTTTGCTTCAAAGCGTTTTACGTCCGCCGCGCTCGACGCCTCCTCCCCGCACTACTTGCCACCTTGGTAGGCTCGTTAGCCGTCGGGGCTCTCTTGCTTTCACCGGATAGCTTCCGAAGCCTCGGCGCATCTGCTGCAGCGGCAAGTCTATCAGTCTCAAACATTCTGTTCTGGAGTCAGCAAGGGTATTTCGACGTTTCCGCTAACTTAAAACCTCTGCTGCACACTTGGTCCCTCGGCGTCGAAGAACAATTTTACCTGCTCTGGCCATTGTTGTCGTTTTGGCTGATGCGGCGTCGGAATGGATTTGCCGCGACCCTGCTGATGCTTTTCGTCACAAGCTTAGCTGCCAACGTTGCATTCGAAGGGCACACTTCGTCCATCTTCTTTCTTCTGCCTTTTCGCGTGTTCGAGTTCTGCATTGGTGGCTTGATCTCCGAGTTAGAGCGTGAAGCTTGGCACGTGCCGCGTCCGTTAGAGGAAGCAGGTGCGAGCGCCGGCATCGTCATGATCCTGATCTCTTATACGCTGTTCGATGCCACCACAGGATTTCCGTCTTTGCCCGCCCTCCTACCGTGCGCCGGGACAGCGCTGATCATTGTGTGCGGTAATAATCGCATAAGCCAGCTTGTTCTGAGCAATAGCGGCGCGGTGTACGTTGGCAGCAGAAGTTATTCGCTTTATCTCGTTCATTGGCCAATCGCGGTCTTCTTCACCTATGCCGCATCAAATCCATGGGGCTGGAAAACCGGCCTATGGCTGGCCGTAGTGTCGCTAGCGGCTTCTGAATTGCTCTATCGCAGCATAGAGCAACCCTTTCGCTATCCGACGCGCGGCGCCTCTCTGTCGAATCGACGTTTCATTCCACACCTTATGGCTACAACACTCCTAGTGATTATTGTTAGCATGTCTGTGGCTCAGAGCGGGTGGCGGTGGCGCCTCGGCAGCCGTGCCTTCGCGTACGACCGTTTGGCCAAAGAGACGGCGGTGGCTTATGGTGGGGACGGCTGTGGCAACAGTTGCGAGACAAATCCTGGGGAGCCGATAGCCGCATTCGTGATCGGTGATTCCAACGCGCAGCAGTACTTTGCGGGTCTCAAAACGGCATTTCCTGACCGCAACTTCCGCATCTTGCAATTTTCTAGTTGCCCTTTTTTCTCGCATGAGTTCACGCGGGACTTCAAAGACTATCCCGATCCGAAGCTTTATGACGAAGGCTGCCGCGCGGCGAGAGCGCAGGCCTTCAGCGAGATCAGTCGATCGCACGCCGCGCTTATCGTAAGTCAAAACTGGGTCAACTTCCCCCTGGTTTCTGAAAAGAGCGGAAAAAAGCTCCGCTTCTCTGAATTTGCGGATGCCATATCTTTCTATGCCAATCAACTGCTTGAGTTGAGGCATGATCTCGGTGCACGCTCGCTGCTGGTGATAGGCACGATTCCCGGAGCCCCTGAAAATCACGGCGCTTCGACTGATTGCATATTCCGACCGGTGCTGTTCGATCGCGGCTGTGAAAACGCGCCGCCGGATGCCCGCCGGCAAGCCAACAATGCGCTGTTTTCCTCTGTCCTTCGAGACAGTGCAGTATTTCTCGATCCGTTTGACGCTCTGTGCGACAAAACAATGTGTAGGACGTTTGACGATATCGCGCCCATCTATAGCGACGCCAATCATTTGACGCTGCGCGGGTCTGAGCTGGTAATGTTCTTTTTTCGCCAAAAGATCGAGGACGCACTTTCTGAGAAGTGAGGTACGCTGCGCTCACTGGTGCGACTGAGCGCCTTGGCCTGCCGCAGCAAGCCTACTCAATGGTGAGACGCCCGAAATAAGGTCGCCGCTCGTGTTATCAAATGCCTCAGGGCAAGTCGCGCAGCGGATCATTATTTGAGACACCCGCGACCATTCTCAGCACTCTGACGGCGAGCGGCGCTTCGTCGCGGCCGCGGTTGGTGGTGGCCGCCATCGATGGCGCTCCGAGCTCGAGTCGTCCTCCCGCGCGCCAAGGGCCAAGCGTAAGCGTAGCTCTGTGGCCCTTTTGATTGGCGCTTGCGTCTATTTTGATCGCAGCTTGCGCGGGCGTGGCTTCCAAATTCCGGACAATGCGTTGACGGCGGCCTCGATCGCCTTCCGGTCGATGACGTTGGGATCGAACTGTTCGGGACCCCAGAGGCGCATATTTTCATGTTCTGGATGAGTGGGGTCGCTGATGGCGTCGAGGTATTCGGCATAGCCTGGCGCACCGCCGACGTCCTCCGGAGGACAACGACCGGCGGCCTCGAGCAGGAGGGGAAGTCCCTCTGTCGTCGTGTTGTCGAACCATTTTTCGAGTTTGATCACATGGTCCCAGCTGTCGCCGAAGTCATAGAGATAATGGATCGTCTTGGCGCCGGTCTCTTGAACGATATCGGAGAGCCGCGCCTTGCGAGCATCGATCGGCTGCGGGCCAAAATCACCGTCGGGATCAGGGATGCCCCAACGCCCTTGGCCAGCCAGGAACTCGAAGAGGTGGCTGTTGGTCCAGCCAAATGCCGCCTGAAGCGTCAGATGCAGCCGATCAAGCCGCAGGCTGACGGGTACAACAAGGCACCGCATCACCTCCGGCTTCACGTCCTTGAGGGTTATCCTGATCCGGACGGCGGTCGTGTTCAGGCTCATGCTGCCAGCCTCGGATCGTGCGCGTGCATCGTGTAGGTCGACGCCCAGGGAAGCAGTTCGTCCAGTCGCGACCCAGGCCATCCATTGACGAGCTTTGCGAGGACGTCGGAGAGCCAATGCTCGGCGCTGACTCTATTGAGCTTGCACGTTTCAATGAGCGAAGCCAGCAATGCCCAATTCTCGGCACCCTCGTCGCACCCAGCGAACAGGGCGTTCTTGGCATTGAGCTTGATCGGCCGCATCGCACGTTCGACTGCATTCGTGTCCATCTCTATACGCCCGTCATCAAGGTAGAGCGTCAAGCCGTCCCAATGACGCAGCGCATAACGCAAAGCCTTCGCCGTCTCACCCTTCTGCGCGAGGTGACCAAGCTTTGCCTCAAACCACTGCTTCAAGGCTGCGGCCAGAGGCCGGGCATGCGCCTGCCGGCCCGCACGGCGCTCGGCATCAGATCGGCCGCGGAGGGCTTTCTCTATCGCGTAGAGCTGGGCGATACGCTCGAGAGCCTCGCGGGCAACCGGCGCCGGCGCCGGAGCAGCCTCGCGCTCGATCTTCACAAACTGGCGCCGTAGATGCGACCAGCAGAAGGCGAGCGTGCCGGACAGTGCGTCCGCACGCGTCGTCCGGGTCATGGTCTTGTAGGCCTCATAGCCATCGCAGTGGATGATGCCGCGGTAGCCTTCGAGCAGCCTCAAGCCATGAACGGCGCCACGGCCCGGTGCATAGGCATAGACCACCCCAGGTGGTTCAGGTCCGGCCCAAGGCCTGTCATCGCGCGACAGAGCCCAGAAGTAACCGGTCTTGGTCCTGCCACGCCCCGGATCCAAGACCGGTGCTGGTGTCTCATCGACACAAAGCTTCGAGGAGGCGAGCAACATCTCGCGCAGTCGATGCCACAGGGGTTTCAGCTCCTGGGCGGCGTAGCCGACCCAGAAGGCGAGCGTGGAGCGGTCGAGCGCGATACCGTGGGTCGCCAGCATCTGCGCCTGACGGTAGAGAGGCAAATGCCAATGATACTTGGCGTCGATCACATGCGCGACGAGCCGCTCGGTCGGCAATCCACCCCTGATCAGTCGCTCGGGAGCAGCGTGCTGGAGAACGACGCCCTGGCAGGCGCGGCAGGCCAGTTTGGGCCGGCGGGTAACGATTACGCGATACTGCGCCGGTACCACGTCCAGCCTCTGGCTCTCATCGCTCCCAATCTCAAAAAGGACGCTTTCGCAGGACGGGCAACAGATTTCAGCGGGCATCAGGGTTTCGACGATGCGTGGCAAATGCTCCGGCAGCTTGCCACGATTGGCCCTGCGCTCGGCAGTTCTCCTCTCGCATTTTTTGGGATCGGCGCGATCCTCGGCTGCTTCGAGAGCCGCGACGGCCTCATCGATATCCTCCAGAACAAGCTGTAGCTGATCAGCGTCAAGCTTTTCCGACGATCGACCGAACTGCGCATCTTTTGCAAGCTTGAGCAACCGCTCGAGCCTGGCACAGCGATCCAGCAGAGCCGCGGCAAAGACACGCAGCTCGGCTGCATCGCTCGGCAGCTCATCAGGCAAATTACTCATTGGCCCGAGTCTGCCATGCTTCGCGCCCCGATGCAGCGAAGATTTTATATCCTTACGCAAGCGCTTTCGGCTGCGGGATTCGAGGTGCGTGCATGCGTGTCCAATCCATGCCGGCCAGAAGCGCCGACAACTGCGCGGCGTTCATCCGCATCACGCCGTCAACAATGAAGCCGCCGCCCTCAAGCCGCTTCCAATACAGCACAAGCCACTGCCATCCCAGACGACAATCTTCACACGATCGGCGCGCTTCGCACGGAAGACCACCGCCACGCCCTTCATCGGATCGTGGCCCAGCGCCTCCTTCGCTAAGAGCGCCAGGCCATCCGCGCCCTTCCTGAAGTCTACGGGTCGGGTCGCAACGTAAATCATGAGGCCAGCGGGAGCCGTCAGCATGAACGTGTCCGGCGTAACGCCATAAACACATCACTCAGCACGGCAAGCCCAGGCGTTCCGCGCACCTCTACCCGCGCACCCAGGAGCTCAACCGTAACAGTGGCTGCTTCCGGTGATCCGGAGGGCGCGGCAGCCACCGATGGCGACGATTCCGACACCAACGGCACAAACGACAGTGCACCCGCCGCAGCTGGCAGCACCAGTTGACCTAAACGCGCCCGGCGCCGCCAGTCATGCACCTGCTGTGGCCGGCAGCCATGCCGGCGTGCGATATCTGTTACAACCGCGCCCGGCTCAAGGCTTTCCGCGACAATCCGGGCCTTCAAATCATCTGGCCACTGCTTACGGCCTGCGCCGGCGTACACTTCGATACGCTGTGTCAATGGTCGTCTTATGTCGTCCGAATGGTCGTCCATTGTGAGCACCCTTGCAGAAGATGACTCTTCTAACGGTGCTCCCAAGATCGCGCACAGACAATCTAAAGGGCCGCGGCGCTACGCTTACGGCCAAGCTGCGGGTCCGCGCCTTTGACGCGCCGACATCTCTGGACTGAGGAATCTCCGGTGGTCGGCGATCAATATCGTGCCCTTGGCTGCGTAGCGGTTTACTCCTGCTGCTCAAACGACACTCGCCCATGCCGATCTTTATCGGATCTTTGTCAACCGGGCGGCTGGCCCGATCGACTGAAACGCGATCGAAATCCATTTCGCTCGATCCGATAATTGTTGATCTCCTTCCTCTTGCGACCAGCTGCTGACATGCAAGGTCGAGAAGCCCACAAAACGACGTCAAAACGACAAATCGAAACCAATGGAGCGAATGCGATGCGAACCATTGGTCCGAAGACTGGGGCTAGAAAAAGAGCCATACAAGCCGAAGCGCATTCCGTCACGCGCTGGCGTGTGCTCGACGGTAAATGGACGAAGAGATCGAGTGTACAGCTGCCGCAATCGAATACGTGTGCGCAGCCGATTGGCGAGATCCGCTATTGTTGGCGTATACTCGGTTTGATCGTCGGCGCATCCATACTGTTCCCCACCGAATGCTGCGGACCGCGGACCGTGGGCGAAGCCAAGCGCGTCTCTGGTCCGCCGTGATCGTGCCCGACGGCTTGCCGCCAGCGCGCGTAGACTGAGACTAACTGGCGTCCTATTCAGATTGAGATTGCATACGGTATCCGCTAACGGCCTCCAAACCACCAATGCGAGGCGGCGTCACTAGCTCGAAATTTCGATGGTTCGTAAAGTGACCATATGATACGGTTGATGAGATCTTTTTGAAGCCCGGAATTTTGCAGAGGGCGCATGGAGCGCTCATGCGAGGTAACATTTATACGCTGGTGGTTCCGGGACCATCGCCGCGCTTGCCGTGATCACGCCGGCAGACAGCCCGAAAGGCGCTCCTTGCTTTGTAAGTTTGAGAAAGAGAAACTCATCATATCAGAAGTTCGGGCGGTGAGAAGTATGACCCGGCGTCGCGCACTGCTAGTTGCGACAGGCCTAGCGTCCCTCGGAATTTCGAGGAACGTCAGCTTAGGGGTAACGACGATGCAAGCTGTAAACTTTGAGCAGGCGCCTATTTCGTAGACAACGAAGGATGGTATCGACGGAAGCTGGCGCATTATCGCAACGGCCTGTCGGCAGGGATCCCCCGATTGCACTTGCTTGGCACCCGCGGTGATGGCGGGGAAGATCTTCGGCGAGGACCGCTTACCTTTGGATCCTCCCTACTCGTACCAGCTTATTGCGACGCGTAAGCGCCATGCGATCGTTAGAGACGGCGAAGCCTCCGGGAATAAGGATAGCGAAGCAGACAATGAGACGATATTCTCATCGTTTGACATTCAAGCGCTGCGGCGTGCCGCAAAGTCGATAGAGATCGAAGTCCTAAACGTAGGCAAAGTAACGCGGCTGTGGCCAATAACGGTTCGGTTGAACGCGCGCGCTCAGCGAGGTGAGATGTGGAGCTTAGAGTTCCCGGTCAGTCATATCAGCATGCGATCGGGAAACGCCGTTGCATTTCAAATTGAGAGCGGTCCCCGTACTTATCCCGCGCGACTTGGTAGATATTGCGGGGGCTTCGATCATTGGCGGGTGCTATCTAGCTTACGTCTTTCTCAACAAGACGAGGCAGGTCGACTTGCTGGTATGGGGGCGACGAACAGTGTGGGTCGAGGCTTTGTCGAGTTCGCTCGTATTGGCGGCATCGAAAAGGAAATTCTAAGTCCACGACCGGAGAAATAGCGGATCGAAAAGCGTCTTGATTGCCTGACGTTCACGCTCGGATCTCGACCTGTTAGGGCTCACCGCTTCACGCTGGCGGGGTCAACCTTGTTGGTTGACCCTGGCTATGATTGTATGGATCGGAGATTCGCGAGTAAGTGTCACGAGCGCCATCCCATTCGCCGCAGCCATCGCTAGGTTTGGCTCAATATGTCGCTACAGCAATCGAGAGCCTTGCGCAACGTGTCACGGCCGTGCCTGCGAGAACCGGAGTCAACAACGGTCAGGTAATCGCTGTGGTCCCGTTCGCGCCGGGTCGACGACTAGTCGCATCGTTGCTGCTTCCGCCGAGAGCGAACGAGGCGCAGGCCCAAACGGGCATACCGACAGCGAGCGCAAAACCTACTAGCCGAGCACCTGCTCGAGTCAGTAACGCTCCAATTGCAGACGAATGCCAGTCCGTTCTGCAGCAAGATTGTTGCTCTTTTGGGTGGGCTCCGAGTGGACACTGCGGCACCTATCCGACCTCTCATGAAGCGAAACGTGTTGAGAAGTGGCGCCAACTGTCCGAAAATGTCGGTGCCTGTTCGGTGCGTCCGGAGCCAGAAGAAACCTATGCGTCCCGCCGTTTTCTTTGATCGCGATGGTGTCCTCAACGAGGATGATGGCTATGCTTTTGATCCGCACAAAATTCGGTGGATCGCGGGCGCCCAGCAGGCCGTCAAAGCAGTCAATAACGCCGGCTACTTTGCTTTTGTTGTGACGAACCAATCAGGAATTGCCAGAGGCTTTTACGAGGAGCGCCATGTTCGAAGTCTGCATGAATGGATGTCGGACGAGCTCGCCAATATTGGCGCGCATATCGACGCCTTTGAGTTTTGCCCACACCATCCCGACGCCTGCATCGCACAATACCGACGCATCTGCAGCTGCCGCAAGCCGCAGCCTGGAATGATCAAAGCTCTGCTGAGCCGTTATCCAGTGAAGGTAAGTGAAAGCTTCTTGATTGGTGATAAGCAGAGTGACCTCGATGCTGCCAAAGCAGCCGGAATTGCAGGACATCTGTTTGAGGGGCCCAGCCTTGAAGCGTTCATTACCCCACTTCTGGTCCATCGATCGCACGGGTACTTCTCGCCCAGGCCGACGTAACAAACGCTCCAAAAGCCAAGGAATGCCAGTCAATTCTGCAGCGGAATGTTGGTCAAGGCTTGGGGGACTTGATGCCATCCCCTTTTCGACCAACCGCAGACGATACAAGCGGAGGAGGTTGCACGTATAGTATACTCGGGCTTCGAAGCGAAAGGCATCAAAACCGAAATTGATCCTTTCCCATTGATCGACGTCGCCGGTGGATGGGGGGTATGTCCGACCCTCAAGAGGGTATCCGTTGCGCGCCGCCGCCAGCGTCGGTACTGGATGGCAATTGGGTGACCCGGAGAGAAGGTGAGGGGCGATCGGATGGTTGGGGTGGAGGAGACGGCGGATGCCATCGGTCCTGAAGCCCGCGCCATCGCGGGACGTGGCTTTCGTCAATCTCGCTGGTCAGTCTTGCGGACGCTCCTGAAAGAACAGGAGGGTCTTGTCCTGGACAAAAAATCCCGGCTGAACTGGGTAGCAAGCCGGCCGAGATAGAACTCTGGCGACTTTAGGTCCTGAGCAGGTAACGGGCGCAAGGATTGATCAAAAGATACTGGTGACCGGTGCCGCCGGCTTCATAGGTTTTCACGTCGCGCATCGGCTTGCGTCGGGAGGTCATTGGTCTCGACATCGTCAATGACTATTATGATCCCACGCTGAAGGAAGCGCGCTTTCGTGTGCTTGAAAAGCTTCAGTCCTTCCGCTTTGTCCGGGTGGACCTCGCTAATCGCGATGCAATCGCTCCATTTTTCTGAATCCCGCTTCTCCCATGGGCGAACCTGCAAGGTTTCATGAACATCCTTGAGGGCTGTCGGCAGACGCAATGTCGGCACCTTCTCTATCATCCTTTGTGTATGCCGTTTTCGGTACACGACAACGTCGATCACCCGATCAGCCTCTATGGGACTTCGAAGAAAGCGAATGAGTTGATGGCTCATGCGTATAGCCGTCTGTTCTCGCTGCCGACCACCGGCCTGCGGCTTTTTACGGTTATGGACCGTTGGGGGGACCCGATACGGCGATGTTCATTTTCGCGAAGGCGATCGTGGAGGGCATGCCCATCAAGCTGTTCAATCACGGGCAGATGTCGCGTGACTTCACCTACGTCGACGACGTCGCGGAGGCAATCGTCCGGCTGATTGATCGTCCGCCCGCTCCTGGGCAGCCAGCTTCGACGGATCCCTTGTGCAGCGCCGCACCTTGGAAGATCAATAACATCGGGAACTTTCCCTCCTCGAGAAGGAGGTTGGTCGTGTTGCAGCGAAGGAATTTCTTCCAATGCAGCCCGGCGATGTCCCGGCGACATACGCGGATGTCGTTGACCTAATGCGCGACGTCGGTTTTCGACCGTCAACCAGCGCCGAAGAGGGGATAAGCAAGTTCGTCAAATGGTATCGCGAATACTATGGGGTCTAATCGTACCAGCGTTATCCGCGATACCAAACGCTACGTGTGCCATCTCCGCACGCCGCCTTGGGTCTACCGCTCATCCGCGATCACCCTGCCGTCGTTCGGCAGCACGCCAGGGCTCACCAGCTCAACGCTCCCGCCAAGTTTCGTCACCGCGCGCAAGCTAGCCGCGATCTCATCGCGCAGCGTATCGCTGGTCGCCGCCGTTTCCGCCCTCAAGGTCATCGCATCGGTCTCGCGCTCGCGGGTGACGACGAGGCGCATGCGTCCGAGGGCGGGGTGGCGCTTGCCGATCTCGGCGACCTGCTCGGGGCGGACGAACATGCCCTTGACCTTGGTGCTCTGGTCGGCGCGGCCCATCCAGCCCTTGATGCGCATGTTGGTGCGCCCGCATGTGCTCGCGCCCGGCAACGCCACGGTGAGGTCGCCGAGCGCCAGACGGATCCAGGGATGGTGCGGATCGAGCGAGGTCACCACGATCTCGCCGACGTCGCCCGGCGCGACGGGATCGGCGGTGCCGGGATTGACGATCTCCATGATCAGATCCTCGTTCACGACCATGCCCTCACGCGCCTCGGTCTCGAAGGCGATGAGGCCGAGGTCGGCGGTGCCGAAGGCCTGGTAGGCGTCGATGCCGCGCGCCTTGATTTCGGCCTGGAGCGAGGGTGGGAAGGCCGCACCCGAGACCAGCGCGCGCTTGATCGATGAGACGTCGCGCCCCGAGCTTGCGGCGGCATCGAGCAGGATCTTCAGGAAGTCCGGCGTGCCGCTGTAGCCGACCGGACGGTAGGCCTCGATCAGCTCGAATTGCTGCTCGGTATTGCCGGGGCCGGCCGGGATCACCGCGCAGCCGAGCGCGCGCGCCGAGGCATCGAAGATAAAGCCGCCGGGGGTGAGGTGGTAGCTGAAGGTGTTGAGCACGATGTCATCGGGGCGGAACCCGGCCGCGAACAGCGCCCGCGCACCGCGCCAGGGATCGGCCTGCCGCCCTTCAGGCTCGAAGATCGGACCGGGAGAGGTGAAGAGGCGGGCGAACGATCCCGGGGCTGCCGGCACGAAGCCACCGAAGGGCGCAGAGGCCTTGTGCAGGGTGGGGAGCTCCGATTTGCGCAGCACCGGCAGGCCCGCCAGCGCCGCCCTGGAGGTCACTGCGGCCGGATCTATGCCCTTCAGCCGTTCGGCATAGGCGGGCGCGGCCATCGCGCCGCACAGCACGTCCGGCAGGCGGGAGAACAGCTCCGCCTCGCGCACGGCCGGTTCGCGCGTCTCGCGGGCGTCGTAATGGGCGGTCATGGCTGGTCTTTCCGGGTTGGCATCCGTTGCACGCCGCCGCCGGCATGGGTATCAGACGGCCAGTGTCGAGGCGTGGAGAGGACGCGATGGCGGACGAAGGCATCATTGCGGCGGACGAGGCGGCGGACGTCGTCGCGCGCCTGAAGCGCCGCATGATCGACGAGGCGCTGCCGCTGTGGTCGTCCGTCGGCTGGGACGATGCGGCAGGCGGTTTCATCGACCGGCTGCACCGTGACGGCACGGCCGATGCGGCCGCACCGCGGCGCGTGCTCGTGCAGGCGCGCCAGATCTATTGTTACGCCAAGGCGGCGCAGATGGGCTGGTACCCTGGGGGGCGCTCCATCGCGCTGAAGGGGCTGGAGCATCTGCTCAGCAAAGCGAAGGCGCCCGACGGCCGGCCCGGCTACGTGCACCGGCTGACGCCGGACGGCGCCGTGCTGGACGGCCGACGCGATGCTTACGACCACGCCTTCATCCTGTTTGCGCTCGCGGCCGTCTACGGGCTCGACCAGGATGCGCAAATTCGCGCCGAGATCGATGCGCTGCTCGCCTTCCTCGACGGCCATCTGCGCTCGCCGCATGGCGGCGTGCATGAAGGCCTGCCGGTCTCGCTGCCGCGCCGGCAGAACCCGCACATGCATCTGTTCGAGGCGATGATCGCGTGCTTCGATGCGACCCACGACCTGTCGTTCCAGAACCGCGCCGGCGAGTTCTTCGCGCTGTTCCTCGCCAATCTCTACGACAAGCAGAAGCGGATCCTGACGGAGTATTTCGAGGAGGACTGGTCCAAGATCGAGCCGGTCAGCGTCGAGCCCGGCCATCAGGCCGAGTGGGTCTGGCTGCTGAAAGGGTTTGAACGCATCACGGGATGCCCGACCGGAGAGCGTCGCGCCGAACTGCTCGCGACCGCGCTGCGCTATCGCGACGAGGCCACGGGGTGCCTGGTCGACGAGGGCGATGCCAGCGGCAACATCCGTCGCAGCACGCGCCGGCTGTGGCCGCAGACCGAGATGGCCAAGGCGTGGATCGCGCAGGCCGAGTCCGGCGAGGCGGGCGCTGCGGACGAGGCGCGCGCGGCGCTGGTGCGGCTCGAACGGCATTATCTCAGCCATCCCGTGAAGGGCGGCTGGTACGACCAGTTCGATCGCGACGGCAAATCGCTGGTCGACACCATTCCTGCGTCGTCGTTCTATCATGTTCTCTGCGCAGTCACGGAAGCGGAGCAGGTGCTGAGCTGAGTTTCACAGCCACCGTTTGCGCCGCTTGAAACTCTTGAGGTTCTTGAAGCTCTTGCGCTGATCGCCGGCGCCGCCGAGGTAGAACTCCTTGACGTCCTCGTTGTCGCGCAGTTCGTCCGCGGTGCCGTCGAGCACGACCTTGCCCTGTTCCATGATGTAGCCGTGGCTCGCAACCGACAGCGCGGCGCGGGCGTTCTGCTCGACCAGCAGGATGGTGACGCCGAGGTCGCGGTTGATCTTCTGGATAATCGAGAACACCTCTTTCACCAGCAGCGGCGACAGGCCCATCGAGGGCTCGTCCATCAAGATCATCTTCGGGCGCGCCATCAGAGCGCGGCCGATCGCAAGCATCTGCTGCTCGCCGCCTGAGAGATAACCGGCAAGGCCGGTGCGCTCCTTCAGGCGCGGGAAATAGTTGAAGACCATGTCGAGATCGGCATCGACCTCGCGATCCCTGCGGGTGAAGGCGCCGAGCTTGAGGTTTTCGAGCGACGTCATGTCGGCGACGATGCGCCGGCCCTCCATCACCTGGAAGATGCCGCGACGCACGATCTTGTCGGGATCGACGCCGGCGATAGCGGAGCCCTCGAACAGGATCTCGCCGCGAGTGACCTCGCCGTCCTCGGTCTTGAGCAGCCCCGAGATCGCCTTCAGCGTCGTCGACTTGCCGGCACCGTTGGCCCCGAGCAGCGCCACGATCGCGCCCTTGGGCACGTCGAGGCTGAGGCCGCGCAGCACCAGGATGACGTCGTCATAGACGACCTCGATGTTGCGGACGGCGAGGAGGGGCGGTGCGGGCACGACGGTCGGGGAGGATCGTGTTGCATCGATGATTTCGGTCATTGGGTATGCCGCCAATCTGCTACTGTCGTCATGCTCGGGCTTGTCCCGCGCATCCACGTTCTTCATGCCGAGTGGTCAGACGTGGATGGCCGGGACAAGCCCGGCCATGACGTCGGAGATAGCGCTCACCACCCCAGCAATTCCGGCTTGCGCGGCAGCTCGACGGTCTTGACCTTCTCGAGCTTGATCGTGCCCTTGGCCATGAGATCATTGAGGTCGCCGTCGGTCGCACCCGCGATCTTGGTGCGATAGAGGTCGACCTTCAGCGTGCCGCGGTGGTCCTTGTCGGTCCAGGTCGAGGCATTGCAGACGCCGTCCATTCCGGCCGGCACCCAGTCCTTCTTCTGGTAGAAGCCCTTGGCGACGTTCTCGCCGGTCGCCCCGCCGTTCTTGGCAGCCCAGTCGAGCGCCTCCCTCATGTAGAGCGCCGAGCAGACCGCCGCGATGTAATGCACGGGCCGGTAGACCTTGCCGGTGGGGTCGGACATCTTGGAGATCTCCATCACCGTCTTCATGCCGGGCGCATCACCGCCCCAGCTCACTGCGGTGCGCAGCGGGAAGATCACGCCGTTGGCGGCATCGCCGGCGGTCTTGGCGGCGTTCTCGTCCATGCCCCAGACATTGCCGAGGAACTGAATCTCGACGCCGGCGGTCTTGCAAGCCTTCAGGACGGAGATGTTGGAAGCCGCGGTGTTGCCGAGATAGGCGTAGTTGGCACCCGAGGATTTCAGGCTCAGGCACTGCGCGCTGTAGTCACCCGGTGTGAGCGCGAACACCAGCGGCGGCAGCACCTCGAAGCCGAGCTCCTGCGCCATGGCTTCGCCTGCGGCCTTCGGCGCGTTCGGATAGGGGTGGTTGGCGCCCATGTGCACGAACTTCGGCTTGCCGGGCTTGCCCTTGGCCTTCCAGTCCTCGGCCGCCCACATCAGCATCGCGCGCAGCGAGTCCGAATAGCTCGGGCCGTAGAAGAAATTATAAGGCGCAGGCTTGGCCTTGCCGCTGACGCCCTCGGGATCGGTGAGGGCTGCGGCATAGGAGCCGGAGAGGTCGGGGATCTTGTCCTGGGCGAGGAAGCCGGTCAGCGCTTCGGTGTCTGCGGTGCCCCAGCCCATGATCGCGGCGACCTTCGAGTCCGGCGCCGACCATTTCTTGTAGAGCGCGATCGCGCGCGGCACCTGGTAGCCGTAATCGTTGGTATCGACGCTGAGCTGCTTGCCGCCGACGCCGCCGTTCTTGTTGACCCAGGCGAAGGTGTCGGCGACGGCCTGGCCGTAGGGCGTGCCGACGTCGGAGGTGCCGCCGGAATAATCGGCGAGATGGCCGATCGCGATCTGCGCCTGCGCGCCGGCCGAGAATGCGGCGATCGCCAGCGCGAGCGATGCAGTGCTCAAAAGGGATTTTGTCTTCATTGGTTGCCTCCTCCTGTTTATTAGTTGGTTAGCGAGTTGCCCGTGCTCAATGCGAGAACGGGTAGAGTTTCCAGTACGCCTTGATCTGTCGCCAGCGATGGGCGAGCCCGTCCGGCTCGAACATCAAGAACGCGATGATGATCACTCCGATCGCGATCTCGCGCAGGAAGGTGATGTTGGTGTTGAGGGACAGCGCCTTGTCGATCGCGCCACCCTTCAGGTAGAGGCTGATGAATTCCATCGTCTCAGGCAACAGCACCACGAAGGCGGTGCCCATCAGCGTGCCCATGATCGAACCGGTGCCGCCGATGATGATCATTGCGAGGAACAGGATCGAGCGCTCGATACCGAAACCCTCCTGCGAGACCACGAGCTGGTAGTGGGCATAGAGCGCACCGGCGATGCCGGCGAAGAAGGCGGCCAGCCCAAACGACAGCGTGCGGTATTTGGTGAGGTTGATGCCCATGATCTCGGCAGAGAGATAATGGTCGCGGATCGCCACCAGCGCGCGGCCGTCGCGCGTGCGCATCAGATTGGTGACGAGGACGTAGCTCGCGACCACATAGGCCAGCACGACATAGAAATACTGTCTGTCGCCGCGCAGCGTGAAGCCGAAGATCGAGAACGGATTGGCGCTGGCGGGCACCGAGCCCCCGGTGAACCACTCTGCGCGGGAGAAGAAGTCGAGCAGGATGTATTGCGCCGCCAGCGTTGCGATGACGAGGTAGAGCCCCTTCAGTCGCGCCGCCGGGATGCCGAAGATCAGCCCGACCAGCGCGGTGACGACGCCCGCAAGCGGGATCGCGAAGAACACCGGGATCGGCGCGTTGTTGGAGATGTAGGCCGAAGTGAAGGCGCCGAGCAGGAAAAAGGCGGCATGGCCGATCGAGATCTGGCCGGTGAAGCCGACCAGGATGTTGAGGCCGAGCGCCGCGATCGAGAAGATGCCGATCTGGATCAGGATGCTGAGCCAGTACCCGCCAAGGAGTTGCGGCACGAGGCAGAGCAACAGCACGCCGATGATCGCAAAGTTGCGGCTGGTCGTGGTCGGGAAGATCGTGGTGTCCGCCGCGTAGGAGGTGCGGAAATCACCAGCAGGGATGAGGGCAGGGCCGGCCATGGATCAGATCCGCTCGATGTCGTGGGTGCCGAACAGGCCGTAGGGCTTGATCATCAGCACGATGATGAGGACGTAGAACGGTGCGATCTCGTAGAGATTGCCCCAGTGCAGATACTCGCTGTCGACATATTGCGCGATGTTCTCGAGCAAGCCGATGATGATGCCGCCGAGCACGGCGCCGCCGACGGAATCGAGCCCGCCGAGGATCGTCGCCGGGAACACCTTGATGCCGTAGGCCGCAAGTCCCGAGGACACGCCGTTGACGACGGCGACCACCACGCCCGCGACCGCCGACACTGTCGCGGAGATCGCCCACGCCATCGCGAACACGCTCTTGACGGAGATGCCGAGCGACTGCGCGACCTGCTGGTTGAACGCGGTGGCGCGCATCGCGAGGCCGTATTTGGAGGCGCGGAAGAACCAGGCCATGCCGATCATCATCGCGACCGAGACCACGAGGCTCATGACATAGACGGTCTGGATCTGAAGCCCGAGCAGGCTGACCGACTGGCTCTCGAACACGCGCGGGAACGGTTGCGGATTGACGCCGAACATCCATTTCAGCGTGGCCTGGAGCACGGTCGAGAGGCCGATCGTCACCATGATCACCGAGATGATGGGTTCGCCGATCATCGGTCTCAGGATCAGGACCTGGATCGCGATGCCGAATACGAACATGAACACCAGCGTCATCGGCATGCCGATCCAGAACGGCACCTGGTACTTCGCAAGCAGCGCCCAGCACACCCAGGCGCCGACCAGCAGCAGTTCACCTTGCGCGAAGTTGACGACCTGCGTCGCCTTGTAGATCAGCACGAACGACATCGCGACCACGCCATAGAGCGTGCCGACCACGAGGCCGTTGACCAGGAGCTGGATGAGGAAGGCGGTGTTCATGTCGATGCCCGCGCAAAATGCAGAAGCGATGACGGTGCACCCTCTCCCCTTGTGGGAGAGGGTGGCTTCGCGAAGCGAAGCCGGGTGAGGGGTTCTCTCGGCAGCGACGGTGCGGAGAGAGGATCCCTCACTCGGGTGAGCGTGTGGCTAGCGGCGGAGATGCCCTCTCCCACAAGGGGAGAGGGCGCATCGGCTGGCAGCGCGGTCTCGGTTCGAAGCAGGTTCACTCCGCGACCTCCGCCATATGCCCATGTCCGCCGAGATCCACCACGCGCAGCGTCGTTCGCACGCGCTGCGTGGTGCCGTCCTGGAAGCGGATCACGGTGTCGACGGGGATGTCGGCGTCGCCGCGGTAGATCGCGTTGATGATGCCTTCGTATTTCTCGTTGATGACGCTGCGGCGCACCTTTCGGGTGCGGGTGAGCTCGCCGTCGTCGGCGTCGAGCTCCTTGTAGAGCAGCAGGAAGCGCGAGATGCGTTGCGCCGGCGGCAATGTGGCGTTGACGGTCTCGACTTCCTTCTTGAGCAGCGCGTAGACCTCGGGCCGCGAGGCGAGGTCGCTGTAGGTCGTGAACGAGAGCCGGCTCTTCTCCGCCCATTTCGAGATGATGGAGTAACGGATGCAGATCATCGCCGCGAGCGCGTCGCGGCCGGCCCCCAGCACCACGGCCTCCGCGATATAGGGCGAGAACTTCAGCTTGTTCTCGATGAACTGCGGCGAGAAGCGCTCGCCGCGCGACGTCTCGGCCAGGTCCTTGATGCGGTCGATGACGACGAGCTGCTTGTTATCGTTGAAGTAGCCGGCGTCGCCCGACAGCATCCAGCCGTCCCTGATGTCGGCAACGCTCGCTTCCGGGTTCTTGTAATAACCCAGGAACATGTGGGGATGCCGCACCACGATCTCGCCGACGCCGTGGACGTCGGCATTGTCGATGCGGATCTCGACGCTGTCAGCCATCGGCACGCCCGTCGTGTCGGGATCGACCTTGCCCTCGGGATGCAGCGTGTAGGCCCCTAGCAGTTCGGTCTGGCCGTAGAGCGTGCGCAGCGGCACGCCCATGGCCTGGAAGAACTTGAAGGTATCAGGGCCGAGTGCCGCGCCGCCGGTCGCGGCCGAACGCAGGCGGGTAAAGCCGAGGCGGTCGCGCAGCGCGCGGAACAGGATTGCGTCGGCAAAGCTCGAACGTTTGCCGTCTGCGAGAGCGGCGAGGCCGCTTTTCATGCCGATGTCGAACAGGCGCTGCTTGAAAGGCGTCGCGTCCATCACCTTGGCGCGAACGTCGGCAGCGATGGATTCCCAGACGCGCGGCGCAAACAGCACGAACGTCGGCGCGATTTCGCGCAGATCGTTCATCATCGTATCAGGCTCTTCGACGAAGTTGATCTTCATCCGGCACAAGAGGCCTTTGCCGAGCACATAGACCTGCTCCATGATCCACGGTAGCGGCAGCACGGAGACGTATTCGTCGTCGGGCCCTTTCGGATCGAAGGCGAGATAGGTCGCGCAATGGCCGAGCACGCGACCGGCGGCGAGCATGGCGAGCTTCGGGTGCGAGGTGGTGCCCGACGTGGTGCAGAGAATCGCCACATCCTCGCCCTTGGTGGCATCGACGAGGCGATCGTAGAGCTCCGGCTCACGCGTGGCGCGGCCGCGGCCGAGCTCGGCGAACGCTTCCGCCGACATCAGTCTGGGATCGTCGTATTTCCGCATGCCGCGCGGATCGGAATAGATGATGTGCTTCAACCGCGGCACACGCTCGGCAAGCACGAGCAGCTTGTCGACCTGCTCTTCGTCCTCGGCGAAAACGACCTGCGCCTCGCCATAGTTGAGGAGGTAGGAAGCTTCCTCGTCCAGCGCGTCGCGATAAAGCCCAAGGCTCAATCCACCGATGGCGTGGGTCGCCACTTCCGCCGCGACCCAGTCCGGCCGGTTGTCGCCGATGATGCCGATGACGTCCTCGCGCCCCAAGCCCAATTCGATCAGGCCGAGCGCAAAGTCGCGTACGCGGGTGTGGTAGTCATTCCAGGTGAAGACGCGCCAGAGCCCGAGATCCTTTTCGCGCAACGCGATCTCGTTGCCGTGCTCCCTGGCATTGAGCCGCAGCATCTTTGGATAGGTGTCGGCCTGGGCGACGCGGCCCGCGTAGTCCATCATGCCGCACTCTCCTGCGCTGGCGGAGCATCGTCCGGGTCGACCAGCACCTCGTCCTCCTCGCCGAGATAGGCGCGCCTGACGTGGGGATCGGCGAGCACGGCGGCCGGATCGCCCTCGGCGATCTTGCGGCCGAAATCGAGCACCATGACGCGGTGGGAGATATCCATCACCACGCCCATGTCGTGCTCGATCATCACCACCGTCATCCCGAACTCCTCGTTGAGGTCGACGATGTAGCGGGCCATGTCCTCCTTCTCCTCGAAGTTCATGCCGGCCATCGGCTCGTCGAGGAGAATGAGGCGCGGCTCCAGTGCCATGGCACGGGCGAGCTCGACGCGTTTGCGCAGGCCGTAGGAGAGGGTGCCGGCTTGCGCCTTTCGCACCGACTGGAGATCGAGGAAGTCGATGATCTCCTCGACCTTGCGGCGGTGCGCGAGTTCTTCCTTGCGCGCGCCGGTGAGCCAGTACAGCGATCCCGTGAGGAAATTGTTCTTCAGGAGGTGATGGCGGCCGACCATGATGTTGTCGAGCACGCTCATGTGGTGGAACAGGGCGAGATTCTGGAAGGTGCGGCCGATGCCGAGCGTGGGGCGCGCGTTCGGCGTCAGCCCTGTGATGTCGCGGCCGCGGTAGAACAGCTGGCCTTCGGTCGGCTTGTAGCGGCCGGAAATACAATTCACGATCGAGGTCTTGCCGGCGCCGTTGGGGCCGATGATCGAGAACAGCTCGCCGTCATTGATGGCAAAGCTGACATCGGTCAGCGCACGGACGCCGCCGAATCGCAAGGACACGCCGCGCACTTCGAGACTGGTAGCCACCAAACAAATCCCTCCCGGTGATGGCGCATTCAGCGGCGCTCTTCGTCCGTTCCTGTCGGGCGATCCTAGTACGGCCGTGCCGGTGAGGCCATGCAGCTATTGGTCTCGACCGGCGCCGCGCCACTCTTGCTCCCGATCGGGATCAAAAGCCGCATCGCCCAAGGTGGTCCTCAATAGGGGAAAGCGCTATTTTGAAATGTCTCCCGCCTGACAATTCTGCGACAAAGTTTTTTCAGGCGGGAGTGGCCTTCATCTTTCGTCGGATGGCGGTCGAAGCGGTCGTGTTGCAGTGCAGCAGAGAGATTGGGTGGCGAACGGTGCGGCTGGCTTCGGCATCATGATTTCAGAGGATCAACTGAAGCGGGTCGCCGCCTGGTCGCGCGAGCTCACGGAAGCGGAGATCGAGGTCGCTCGCGCCGGAATCACGGAACGGTCTTACCGCACCGGCGAGACCGTGTTCATGCGCGGCGATACGTTCGGCTATTGGGCGGGCATGGTGAGCGGCCTGGCACGGATGGGCGGGGTCTCGCGCGACGGCAAGGAGACGAGCCTTGCGGGGCTGACGGCCGGGGCCTGGTTCGGCGAGGGCAGCGTGCTCAAGAACGAGCCGCGCCGCTACGACGTGGTCGCGCTGCGCGACAGCCGCGTCGCGCTGATGGAACGCAGCGCCTTCATGTGGCTGTTCGAGAACAGCGTCGGCTTCAACCGCTTCCTGGTGCGTCAGCTCAACGAGCGGCTCGGCCAGTTCATCGGCATGCTCGAGGTCAACCGCACGTTGGATGCCACCGCACGCCTCGCGCGCAGCATCGCCTCGCTGTTCAATCCGATCCTCTATCCCGAGTCGACCGCGCATCTGGAAATCACCCAGGAGGAGATCGGGGCGCTCTCCGGCATGTCACGGCAGAACGCCAACCGCGCGCTGAACCGGCTGGAGAAGGAGGGGCTGCTGCGGCTCGAATATGGCGGCGTCACCATTTTGGACGTCGAGCGGCTGCGCGGCTACGGGGACTAGCGCGCGTTTGCGGGGGCGTGGACCGGCCAGAGGTCGGCGCGCCAGCGGACCGCGATCGCTAGCATCGCGATGAAGCCCGCGGCGGCATAGAGCGAGCCCGTCGCGGAATAGCCGATGATGTCGATCAGGCTGCCCGCCGCGAGCAACCCGAGCGGCAGGCCGTAGATCACCATCATGCGGACGCCCATGACGCGGCCGCGCAGGTGCGCGCTCGCCGTCCGCATCAGGATCACGGCAGCTGAGATCATCGACATGCTCTGGGCGATGCCGGCGAGAACGAGGCAGGCCATCGCCACCGGCATGGTCCTGATCTCGACGAACACCAGCAGCATGGCGTACCAGGCCAGCGTCGCGCCGATGAGAAGCCGGGCAATGCGCAGTCCGCTGACCAGGCTGAGCGTGATGGAGCCGATCAGCGAGCCCACGGCGAAGCTCGCCGAGAGATAGCCGAGGCCGGTCTGGTCGGTATGAAAGATGTCCCGCGCGATGTAGGGCAATAGTCCGCCGGTGAAAGGAAAGGCGGTGAGATTGGCCAGGAAGGCGACGCACAGCGCCGCGCGCATTCCCGGGCCGTTCCAGGCATAGACGATCCCTTCCTTGAGGTCGCCCAGCAATCGCGAGACCGCGTGGCGGTTCGCCGGAAGATCGCTCGTCGTGACGGTCCTCTTCGGCCGGGTCAGGCAGAGCATGAGAAGTGCGGCCGCGAGATACAGACAGGCGATCGCCACGTAAACGAGGCCGATGCCGAGGACGGCGAACAGGCCTGCGCCCGTCAGCGCTCCGGCGATGCGGGCGCTGTCCTGGGTCGTGCGCGCAACGCTGATGGCGCCCACCAGTTGCTCGGGCGGCATGATCTCGGCAAGCAGCGCGCCGCGAACGCCGAGATCGGAGGGGCGGATCAGGCCCATGAGCGCGACGATGATCATCACGCTCAGCGGCGACAAATGACCGGTCAGCGCCAGAACCATGATGGTCGACGAGAGCGCCGTATAGGCAAGGCGCATCACGACCAGGAGATCGCGATGACCCATCCGGTCGCCGACCATGCCGAGCACCGGCGCGACCAGGGTCCCGACGAACTGCAGCGACGCAAGCACGGTGAGCAGCAGCACCGAGCCTGTCTCGACCATGATGTACCAGCCGAGCACCAGCGTCTCGACTTCGAACGCCCACGAGGTGAGCAGATCGGACGGCCACTGGAAGCGATAGTTGCGGATGCGGAAAGGCGCGAGTGCGGATGTGTTCAAGATGCGATGACGGGTTTCATGGCGATTCCCCCTTATTTTTGTTCTTCTGTTGGCAGGGTAGCCCCGGCCATGCCCCTGTCAATTGGCGCTACCGCATGCCGCCATGCTTGCCGACGATTTGCGGTGCGCCAGTGCGCGCGCAGCATCGCTTCGTCGCCCAGCCGATGCGGTGAGGTTGACCAACCGCCGCTTGCTCTTCCCGTGCGACGAGCCCATGCTTGCCTTGTTCCTGGGCCCATCCGGCAGGTCCAGGAGCTCGCGCCATCGCGGCTTCCGCGAGGTCCTGACCCATGAACTGCTCTTGCTGTGGTTTAGAGGTCCAGAGCGGCTTTGCCTTCTGCCCGAAGTGCGGCACGAAGCAGCCGAACGCGTGCCCTGGCTGCGGGTTTCCATGCGCGCCGGATTTCGCCTATTGCCCGAAATGCGGTGCCTTCGTCGCTGAGGTCCCCACAGGCGGGCAGGCATCGGCGCGGACGAGCCCGACGACGCTCCCGATCCGGTCCTCCTCTCCGCCGCTCGTGCCGACGGAGGACGCTCAAGCCGCATTTCGAGCTCCGTCGGACAAGATCGACAGCGAGGCGAACCGCCGTACCATCACCGTGCTGTTTGCCGACCTCAGCGGCTTCACTGCGATGAGCGAGCGGCTCGACCCCGAGGTCATGCAGACGCTTCAAAACGAATTGTTCGAGGAGTTGACGGCCGCGGTGCAAAGCTTTGGCGGCTTCGTGGACAAATTCATCGGCGATGCGCTGCTGGCTCTGTTTGGTGCGCCGGCGGCGCACGAGGACGACCCGGAGCGGGCGGTGCGCGCTGCCCTCGACATGATCGGCCGGACGGCGCGCCTCAGCGAACGCGCGGAGGCGTATGCCGGTTCACCGCTGCTGCTCCATGTCGGCATCAACACCGGGCACGTCGTCGCGGGCGGGCTCGGGGCGGGTGTTGCCAAATCCTATTCGGTGACCGGCGACACGGTGAATACCGCCCAGCGGCTACAGTCGATGGCGGCTCCGGGCGAGGTGCTGGTCGGGCCGTTGACCCACCGTCTGACGCGGCATGCGTTCTCCTATGACTCGCTTGGCGAGGTCTCGCTCAAGGGCAAGATGGGCAGCGTGCTGGTCCACCGTCTGAAGGAGCCGCTCGACACGCCCCGTGCGGCGCGAGGCCTCGACACGCTGGGCCTCAATGCGCCGTTGATCGGGCGCGACGCCGAGCTTGCGCGCCTGATCGGCAGCCTTGATCGCGCGTGCGGCGGCGCTGCTCAACTGGTGCGGCTGGTCGGTGAGGCCGGCATCGGGAAAACGCGCCTGGTCAGCGAATTCGTCGCGCGCATCCGCGATCAGGATCGATTCGCCGGCGTGGCGATCCGGCACGCGGCGTGCTCGCCGCTCGGCGAACAATCCTACGGCACTCTCGCCGCCGTGCTGCGCAGCGCCTATGGCATCGCGCAGAAGGCGGGCGCCGCAGAGGCGGAGGCGAAGGTCGCGGAAGCGCTGTCGGAGCTTGGCCTCGCGACCGACGAGGCCGACCGCCTGATGCCCCTCTATCTGCATGTCCTCGGTCTCGGCGACCCCAACGCCGCGCTAAGGCATGTCGAGCCCGAACAGCTTCGCCGGCAGGTATTCTTCGCGATTCGCACCGTCTTCGAACGCCGCCTGGCACTGTCGCCACTGCTGATCATCGTCGAGGATCTGCATTGGGCCGATGCGGTGTCGCTTGAAGCGTTGCGGTTCCTGATGGACCGACTGGAGCGGACGCGGCTGATGCTGCTGTTTACGCATCGGCCGATGCTGGAACTGGACCAGTTCGGTTCGAGCAGGATCAGTCACACAACCCTCCGGCTGCCCCCGCTTGGCGACGCCGACGGACAAAGGCTGCTCGCGGCCTATTTCAGTCACGGTTGGCGTGAACCGCCGGGAGCTCTGTTCGGTCGAATCCTCGATCGCGCCGGCGGCAATCCGCTTTTCCTCGAGGAGATCATACGCGGCCTGATCGTAGCCGGCACTCTGGAGCGCGACGGCGCGCAGTGGCGGATGAAATCGGATGAAGCCGCCGCCGATATTCCGGCAAGCATTCAGGCGTTGTTGCTGGCGCGTCTCGACCGGTTGCCGCATCAGGTGCGCCGCTTGGCACAGGAAGCCGCCGTGATCGGCCCGCGTTTTGATGCGGCTGCTCTCGGTGCGGCGGCAACCGAGCCGGCAAGGGTTGAAGCGGGGCTCGAGCTTCTGTGCGACGCGGAGATCATCGAGGAGATCGCGGGCGCGAACTCGATTTCGCTGCGGACCTACCGCTTCACGCAAACCATGCTTCAGGACGTGATCTATCAAAACCTGCTTCTGCAGCGCCGGATCGAGCTCCATGGACGGATCGGCGGGGCGCTCGAGAGGCTCTATGGCACCGAGCCCGAGCGCCTCGAAGATCTCATACTGCTCGGACATCACTTCAGTCTGAGCGCGAGCAAGCCGAAAGGCGCGCGCTATCTGCGCGCGGCCGGCGATCGCGCGCGCGACAGCTATGCCAATGACGATGCCATCCGTCTCTACCAGCAGGCCCTCGCCGTGCTGTTGACCGGCGGCGAACGGGAGCCGGAACGTCTGGTCCTGTACGAGCGGATTGCGGACCTCTGTGCCGCGGCTGGCCGCCGGAACACGGCCGAGGAGCACTATCAGAGCGCGTTGGAGGGRCACCGCACGATCCAGGACCGGATCGGCGAAGCGCGAATCCTTCGCAAGCTTGGCCGATTGCTGTGGGACGCCGGCAAGCGGATCAAGGCAGAGACGCATTACGCCGAGGCGGCCAAACTGCTTGGAGGGACCGACGCACCCATCGAGTGGGCGCATCTCCTGCAGGAGCGTGGCCGTCTCGCGTTTCGGACCGGCGATCACGTGGCCGCCGCAAGATGGGCAGACGAGGCGCTCGGCTATGCACGGTCCGTACCGGCGGACGCGGACGAGCAGGGCGGGCTCGAGGCGGCACGTGCCATTGCGGAGGCCCTTAACACCAAGGGCGTTGCGCTGGCGCGCCTTGGACGACACGAGGAGGCGGTACGCGAGGTGGAGCAAAGCGTCGCAGCCGCCGAAACCGCCGGCCTCCTCAACGTAGCCTGCCGCGGCTACACCAATCTCGGCGTGCTCTACACGATTGTCGACCCGGCGAAGGCCGTGGAGGTCTGCCGGCGTGGACTCGATGTCGCGCGTCGGATCGGGGATCTCGGCTTCCAGGCGCGTCTTCTTGCCAATTTTGCCGTTGCCTGTTGCACCTTCACGGACAGATGTACCGAGGAAGGGGTACCTGCTGCCGAGAAGGCGATCGAAATCGACCGTGCGCTCGATCAGCGCGAGCATCTCTCCGTGCCGCTGATCGTGCTCGGGCAAATCCATCAATGCCATTTCCGCCCCGATCTGGCCGCCCTCTGCTACAATGAGGCTATCGAGGTGGCGAACGAAACCGGCGAACCGCAGCAGCTCTTTCCATGCTATGATGGTCTTGCCACGCTGAGCCTTGATCGAGGCGACATGCCCGAGGCCGACCGATATTTCGCGCTGGCCCATGATGTCTGCGCTCGCCACGGGCTCGATCCCGCCGGGCTGATCGTGCTGCCATTTCTTGACTAGGTCATATGAAGGAGTTCAACCATGTCAGCACTTCATGTCGATGGACCGCTTCAACCGGGCGATCGCGCGCCAAACGTCGTGCTGGACGCCATCACACGCGATGGAACGATCTCGCTCCAGGATTTTCGCGGGCACAGTCCGATATTGATCGGCTTGTTTCGCGGGCTGCACTGCCCGTTCTGTAGGCGCCACATCGCGGCCCAGGCGCAACTTGACGCAGCCCTGCGCGACAAGGGCGTCGAAAGTCTCACGGTCGTGAATACGCCCATCGAACGCGCGCGGCTCTACTTCCGCTATCATCCCTTGCCCAATCTGCTCGCCGCGTCCGACCCCGAGCGGGTCTCGCACCGCGCGTTCGGCCTGCCCACTATCGAGTTTACGGAGAACGAAACCGAGTGGCCGCGCAAGGTGGGTATGGACGTCGTCAAGAGCATGCAGGTGGATGTGCCCGGCGAAACGTCGGGGTCGATGAATCGGTTGGCGGCTTCCGAGTACCTCAACAGCAAGGACGGTTACGAGATGATGGAGGCCGATCAGCGCATGGCGGCAACCGGCCAGGGCCAGCTGTTCGGCCAGTTCCTGCTCGATCGCGAGGGGATCGTGCGCTGGACCTTTACCGAGGTTCCTGAAGGCGGCCACCGCATGTTCGGGGCTCCGAGCCCTCAGGAGTTGATGTCGGCCGCCTCGCAGGTGGCGAGCTAGGCATCGTCGGCCGGTGATTAACCCGCCACCCTCGGCCGTTTCTCGGCGAGCGCCGCCGCCATCGCCGAGATCAGCGGGCGCATGAAATAGTGGTCTTCCGCCGGTGCGATGTCCGTGCGCAGGCCATGCGCGGCGAGCTCTCCCGACACCGCAGGACCCACCGACGCAATCAGCGTCCGCTCCAACCCTGCGCGCAACCTCGCCTCACTGCCATGTGCCTTCGCGGCTTCCACGAGGCGGCGGACCTGGCCAAGATTGGTCAGCGCGATGGAATCGATCCGCCCCTCGGCCATGTCGTCGATGGCGGCGACGATGTTGGCATCCGCTGCCTTGGAATCGTAGGCATAAGGCAGCACGGTATCGACATCGGCGCCTTGCGCGGCAAGTGCGCCGGTCAGTGCGCTGTGGTCCTTGTCCGGATAAAGCTGAAGGCCGACGCGTCGCCCCTTCAGATCGAGCCTGCCCAGCATTTCGATCACGCCCTCGGTGGTCGGCTTCTCCGTGGTCTGCTGCGCATCGAGGGAGATCTCGCGCAACGCCTTGCCGGGCTTCGGGCCGCGGGTGAATTTTCGCGATTTGGCGAGGGCTGCGACCAGGGCCTGGTCGAGACCACGGCTCCGCGCGAGCTTCATGATCCGCCGCAGGCCTTCGCCCGTCATCAGCACGAGGTCGTCAAAGGGCTGGCCGATGGCGCGGCGAATCCAGGCCTCGACCGGGGCGGGATCGGGCGCGTCGTGAATGGTGAACATCGGGCACTGCACGACATCGGCACCTTGCTCGGCCAGAAGCTTTGAAAACTGCGCCTCCTCGCGCGTCTCCAGGATCAGGATGCGGTAGCCGTTCAAGCGGTCGGCCATGGGTGTGCTCCGGCGGTAAATTGCAATGGTCCGTTCATCCTGACTCCGCTGTCGGGATTGGCGCAAGGGCGGGGTCGGTGATAGAGCAGGGCGCAAATCGCGGGTCACTCCGTAGTCGCTGCCCAAACCTTCATCAAGAGCCATGCCCGATCATCAATATGTCCTGACCCTGTCCTGTCCGGATCGTCCCGGCATCGTCTCTGCGGTGTCGACCTTTCTGGCCCACAACGGACAGAACATTCTCGATGCCCAGCAGTTCGACGACGTCGAGACCAAGAAGTTCTTCATGCGCGTGGTGTTCACCGCGGCCGATCTCGCCGTGGAGCTGTCGGCGCTCCAGACCGGCTTTGCCGCGATCGCGGAGCGTTTCGGCATGGAGTGGCAGATGCGCGACCGTGCCGCGCGTCGCAAGGTGATGCTGCTGGTGTCGAAATCCGACCATTGCCTGGTCGACATCCTCTATCGCTGGCGCACCGGCGAGCTGCCGATGGTTCCGACCGCAATCGTCTCCAACCATCCGCGCGAGGTCTATGCCGGGCTCGATTTCGCCGGCATCCCGTTCCACCATCTGCCCGTCACCAAGGAGACCAAGCGCGAGCAGGAGGCGCAGATCCTCGATCTCGTCGCCGAGACCGGCACCGATCTGGTCGTGCTCGCGCGCTACATGCAGATATTGTCGGATGATCTGTCTGCCAAGCTTTCCGGCCGCTGCATCAACATCCACCACTCGTTCCTGCCGGGCTTCAAGGGCGCAAAGCCCTATCACCAGGCCCATGAGCGCGGCGTCAAGCTGATCGGCGCTACCGCCCATTACGTCACGCGCGACCTCGACGAAGGCCCGATCGTCGATCAGGACGTCGAGCGCATCAGCCACCGTGACACGCCGGAGGATCTCGTCCGCAAGGGCCGCGATATCGAGCGTCGCGTGCTGGCCCGCGCGATCCGCTACCACCTCGACGACCGCGTCATCCTCAACGGCCGCAAGACCGTGGTGTTCATGGATTAGCGAATGGTGAGTGGCGAGTAGCGAATGGAGAGGGTGGCGATATTCGCCACTCCCTATTCGCCATTCGCTCCCCTAGCGCACCGCGCCGCCCGAAGTAGTCCCCGTCGCACCCTTCTGCGCCTGCTCTTCCTTCTCGCGATCGGCCGCCGGCAGCAGCCGCTTGCGTTCGCGCTCTTTCATGTAGGCGTCGTATTGCGGCGTGCCGGGCCGCGGCGGTGCGTCGGCTGGCAGGCCGCCGGCCCATTGCGGGACGTAGTCGCCCATGCCGGCGGAGAGTTTTTCGTTGACGGTGCCGCAGCCGGACAGCCCCGCGGCGAGCGCAACGAGGGTGAGGACGGAGCGGAAGGGCTTGAGCATTGTGCGCGCGCGAATTCAGTCAGGTTGGACGCCGGGTTAGGCTGGCGCGGGAAGAGTAGTCTTCAACAAGGTAAAATAGACTTATTCGAGGTGGGTAATTAGTTACCGATTTACGCTGAACGGAGGCCTCGCCAGTGTCCGAATTCTGCAAAAGAAAGACGAAATCCTCCATCCACGCGGCCGGTCGCTTTCTAGACTGTGGCAAGGGGCACGCGACAAACTGGCTTGGTCRGCGGCAGGGCTTTTTCGTTGACAGGTCCATTTGATTTGTACAATCGTACAAATAGGAGCGGCCAGGATGGGGATGCTCGGGTTACCCCGACGTAACCACGGCATCGCTCCCTGTCGTCGGCAATCGGGACGCGCGGCTTGCGCCGAATGGTCGCCAAACGTCCGATTGACAATAAGGGCGCGAAAGACGCCATGTGGCGCGACATCGCGCGTGCGTGAGCTAAGGTTGAGCCAAGGGCCGGGCACTCGGTCCGGCGCACAAGAGGTCAGGAATGAAGGGGAGGGACATCTGATGTTCGAACGGAAGACGTTTTCTTATAAGGTCTCTTGGACCGCAGCAGCGGCCGCCATCGCGGGCCTTGCGGCCATCGTGCCGGCCAAGGCCGAGGACACCGTCAAGGTCGGCCTGATCCTGCCGATGACCGGCGGCCAGGCCTCGACCGGCAAGCAGATCGAGAACGCGATCAAGCTCTACATGCAGCAGAAGGGTGACACCGTCGCCGGCAAGAAGATCGAGATCATCCTCAAGGACGACGCCGCGATTCCGGACAAGACCAAGACGGCCGCGCAGGAGCTGATCGTCAACGACAAGGTCAATTTCATCGCCGGCTTCGGCGTGACGCCAGCCGCGCTCGCGGCCGCGCCGCTCGCAACGCAGGCCAAGATCCCGGAAGTCGTGATGGCGGCCGGCACCTCCATCATCACCGAGCGCTCGCCCTACATCGTGCGCACCAGCTTCACGCTGGCGCAGTCCTCGACTATCATCGCCGACTGGGCGGTGAAGAACGGCATCAAGAAGGTGGCGACGCTCACCTCCGACTACGCGCCGGGCAACGACGCGCTGAACTTCTTCAAGCAGAATTTCACCGCCGGTGGCGGTGAGGTGGTCGAAGAGGTGAAGACGCCGCTCGCCAATCCCGATTTCGCGCCGTTCCTCCAGCGCATGAAGGACGCCAAGCCCGACGCGATCTTCGTGTTCGTGCCGGCCGGCCAGGGCGGCAACTTCATGAAGCAGTATGCCGAGCGTGGCCTCGACAGGGCCGGCATCAAGGTAATCGGACCGGGCGACGTCACCGACGACGACCTGCTCAACAACATGGGCGACGCCGTGCTCGGCACGGTCACCGCGCATCTGTATTCCGCGGCGCATCCCTCGCAGATGAACAAGGATTTCGTCGCGGCCTACAAGAAGGCCTACGGCAACCGTCCGGGCTTCATGGCCGTGAGCGGCTATGACGGCATCCACCTCATCTACGAGGCGCTGAAGAAGACCAATGGCGACACCGACGGCACCAAGCTGGTCGAAGCCATGAAGGGCCAGAAGTGGGAAAGCCCGCGCGGCCCGATCTCGATCGACCCCGAGACCCGCGACATTGTGCAGAACATCTACATCCGCAAGGTCGAGAAGGTCGACGGCGAGCTCTACAATGTCGAGTTCGCGACCTTCGAAGCCGTCAAGGATCTCGGCAAGACGAAGAAGTGACGCGCGAAAAGCGCGTCATCCCCGAGCGCGCTTAGCGCGCATCGGGGATCTCGACGTGATGGAAATGGATTCCGGGTTCAGCGCTGCGCGCTGCCCCGGAATGACGAGTGATTACCAGGGTTCACCCGCTTCCAATGACCTCTATCCTCACCAACCTGTTCGATGGCGTTGCCTACGGCATGCTGCTGTTCGTGCTCGCTTGCGGGCTTGCGGTCACGCTCGGCCTGATGAACTTCGTCAATCTCGCCCACGGCGCCTTCGCCATGGCCGGCGGCTATGTCTGCATGGTCCTGGTCAACCGGATGGGCTGGCCGTTCTTCGCCGCGCTGCCGCTCGCCTTCGTCTCGTCGGCTGCGATCGGCATCGTGCTGGAGCGAACGCTCTACCGGCATCTCTATGCGCGCAGCCATCTCGACCAGGTGCTGTTCACGATCGGTCTTACGTTCATGTCGGTCGCGGCCGTCGACTACATCCAGGGGTCGTCGCGCGTCTTCATCAATCTGCCGGCTGCGCTCCAGGGCCAGTTCGACGTGTTCGGCGTCGGCATCGGCCGCTACCGGCTGATGATCATCGTGATCTGCGGCCTGCTGACCATTGCTCTCCAGATGGTGCTGGCCAAGACCCGGTTCGGCAGCCGGCTGCGCGCCGCGGTCGATGATCCCCGTGCCGCGAGCGGCCTCGGCATCAACGTGCCGCAGGTGTTCGCCTTCACCTTTGCTTTCGGCTGCGGGCTCGCCGGTCTCGGCGGCGCGCTCAGCGCCGAGATCCTCGGCCTCGATCCGTATTTCCCGCTGAAGTTCATGATCTACTTCCTGATCGTGGTCACCGTCGGCGGCTCGTCCTCGATCACCGGTCCATTCCTGGCCTCGCTCCTGCTCGGCATCGGCGACGTTGCCGGCAAATATTACGTGCCGAAGATGGGCCCCTTCGTGATCTACACCATGATGATCGTGATCCTGATCTGGCGCCCGAACGGCCTGTTCGGCCGCACGGCCGCGCGTTGAGTTTGCCGATGAGCGCTTCCTCCGACGTCGGTTATCACGCCCAGCGCCAGGCGCGCTGGCACTACGGCGAAGTCGCCTTCTGGCTCGTCGTGCTGGCCTGCGGCTTCGCTTTTCCTACGCGCTATCTGATCATGACCGACATCCTGCGGCTGGCGCTGTTCGCGATGTCGCTCGATCTCATCCTCGGTTATGCCGGCATCGTCTCGCTCGGCCACGCCGCTTTCTTCGGCGTCGGCGCCTACGCCGCGGGGCTTCTCGCCTTGCATGGGATCATCAACGAGCCGGTGCTCGCGCTGATCGCAGCCGGCCTTGCCGCGATGGTGCTGGGTTTCGCCACCAGCTTCCTCGTGATCCGCGGCGTCGATCTGACCCGGCTGATGGTGACGCTCGGCATCGCGCTGCTGCTCGAGGCACTCGCCGAACGCTTCTCCAACATCACCGGCGGCACCGACGGCCTTCAGGGCATCGAGATGCAGCCGATCTTCGGCGAGATTGCGTTCGACATGTTCGGCAAGACCGGCTTCTTCTACTCGCTGGCGGTGCTGTTCCTGTTGTTCCTGTTCGCTCGCCGCGTCGTGCATTCGCCGTTCGGGCTGTCGCTACGCGCGATCAAGAACAATCCGCTGCGCGCAGCCGCCATCGGCATCCCCGTCAACCGCCGCCTGATCGCGATCTACACGCTCGCGGCGTTCTATGCCGGCATCGCGGGCGCGCTGTTCACCCAGACCACGGCGATCGCCTCCCTCGACGTGTTCGCCTTTGAGCGTTCGGCCGATTTGATGCTGGTGCTCGTGATTGGCGGAACCGGATATCTCTATGGCGGGCTGGTCGGTGCGGTGGTGTTCCGCATGCTGCAGGAATTGTTCTCCACCATCACCCCGCAATATTGGCAGTTCTGGATCGGTCTCGTGCTGGTCGTGGTCGTGCTGGTCGGCCGCCAGCGCCTGCATCGCTGGGTGCTGTACGTGCCGAACCTGGTCATCAAGCAGGTTGCCGGACGCAAGGCCGTCGTTGCCGTGCCGGAGAGCGACGCATGACCATCGCGCTCGAAACCCAAAATCTCGAAAAGCAGTTCGGCGGTCTGCGCGTGACGCGGGACCTGTCGCTCAAGATCGAGCAGGGCGCCCGCCACGCGCTAATCGGCCCGAACGGCGCCGGCAAGACCACTGTGATCAACCAGCTCACCGGCGTGCTGAAGCCGAACTCGGGCCGGATCCTGCTCGAAGGCCAGGACATCACGGATTTGCCCGTGCACAAGCGCGTGCTGCGCGGCCTGTCGCGCACCTTCCAGATCAACCAGCTCTATCCCGACCTGACCCCGCTCGAGACCATCGGCCTCGCCGTCTCCGAGCGCCTCGGCCATGGCGGCGACTGGTGGCGGCGGATGGGCACGCGGGGCGACGTCAACGGCGAGATCGCCGATCTCCTGAGGCGCTTCCATCTGCTCGACGTCATGAACGAAGAGACCGTGACGCTGCCTTACGGCAAGCAACGCCTGCTCGAGATCGCGGTCGCGATCGCCGCCAAGCCGCGCGTGCTGCTGCTCGACGAGCCCGCCGCCGGCGTGCCCGAGAGCGAACGCCACGACATTCTCGCCGTCGTAGGCAGCCTGCCGCGCGACGTCACCGTGCTCCTGATCGAGCACGACATGGACCTCGTCTTTTCCTTCGCCGACCGCATCTCGGTATTGGTCTCGGGCGCGCTGCTCACCGAAGGTCCGCCCGACGTGGTCGCGCGCGACCCGCAGGTCAAGGCCGTCTATCTCGGCGAGGAGGCGGTCAATGTCTGACCTGCTCGCGATCGACGCACTTCGCGCCGGCTATGGCGAGGCGGTGGTGCTGCCCAACATGTCCCTGCGCCTTGCCGAGGGGCAGGTGCTTGCGCTGCTGGGCCGCAACGGGACCGGCAAGACCACGCTGATCAACTCTATCGTCGGCGTGACCCGCCGCTTCTCTGGTTCGGTCGCGCTCGCTGGCACGGATGTCACGAGCTTGCGGCCCGATCAGCGGGCGCGGGCCGGCATTGGCTGGGTGCCGCAGGAGCGCAACATCTTCCGCTCGCTGACGGTGGAAGAGAACATGACCGCGGTGGCGCAGCCCGGCCCCTGGACGGTCGAGAGGGTCTACGAGATGTTCCCGCGGCTGAAGGAGCGGCGGAGCAATTTCGGCAACCAGCTCTCCGGCGGCGAGCAGCAGATGCTGGCGATCGGCCGGGCGCTGACCCTCAACCCGAAGGTCCTGCTGCTGGACGAGCCGACCGAGGGCCTCGCCCCCATCATCGTCGAGGAGCTTCTGAAGGCGATCGGCGCCATCACCCGGGCGGGCGGCATCTGCTCGATCATCGTCGAGCAGAACGCGCAAAAGATTCTGGGGCTCGCCGACCGTGTTGTGATATTGGAGCGCGGAACGATCGTCCACGACGCCCCGAGCGCCGCGCTGAAGGCCGACCCGTCGGTCCTCGAGCGCCACCTCGGCGTCGCAGGGGCGGCGGCCCACTAAAATATCCCGGGAGTAGAAAATGCAGCGAACCAAAGCCCCCTTCCGCGCCGACGAAGTCGGCAGCCTCCTGCGTCCGGCCAAGATCAAGGAAGCCCGCGCCAGGCTCGAGAAGGGCGAGATCTCGGTCGACGATCTGCGCAAGATCGAGGACATGGAGATAGAAAAGGTCGTGCACAAGCAGGCCTCGATCGGCCTGAAGCTCGCGACCGACGGCGAATTCCGCCGCTCCTGGTGGCACTTTGACTTCCTGGCCAAGCTCACCGGCTGCGAAATGTTTCACCCGGACACGGGCATCCAGTTCGCGGGCGTCGAGACGCGGCATGACGCGGTCCGCGTGATCGGCAAGCTCGATTTCCCCGACGACCATCCGATGCTGGATCACTTCCGCTTCCTGAAGAAGTCCGCCGACCAGGCCCACGTCACCGCCAAGATGACGATCCCCTCGCCGGCCGTGCTGCACTTCCGCGGCGGCCGCAAGGCAATCTCCAAGGACGTCTATCCCGATCTCGACGCGTTCTACGAAGACCTCGGCAAGACCTACCGCAAGGCCGTGAAGGCGTTTTACGATGCCGGCTGCCGCTATCTTCAGTTCGACGACACCGTGTGGGCCTATCTCTGTTCGCAGGACGAATTGAAGAAGGCGCGCGAGCGCGGCGACAATCCCGAGGGTCTCCAGCAGATCTATGCGCGCGTCATCAATTACGCGCTGGCCGAGAAGCCGGCCGACATGGTGGTGACGACGCATGTCTGCCGCGGCAATTTCCGCTCGACCTGGATTTCTTCGGGCGGCTACGAGCCCGTGGCCGAGACCATGCTCGCCGGTACCAATTACGATGGCTACTTCCTCGAATACGACAGCGACCGCGCCGGCGGCTTCGAGCCGCTGCGCTTCCTGCCCAAAGGCAACAAGGTCGTCGTGGTCGGCGTCATCACCTCGAAGTTCGGCGAGCTCGAGAAAAAGGACGACATCAAGCGTCGCCTCGAAGAGGCCGCCAAATTCGCGCCGCTGGAGCAGCTCGCGCTGTCCCCGCAGTGCGGCTTTGCCTCGACCGAGGAAGGCAACATCCTCTCCGAGGAAGAGCAGTGGGCCAAGCTCGGCCTTGCGGTGGAGATCGCCAAGGAAGTGTGGGGCAACTAAGTTTGCCACGTGGCTGCTGTCATTCCCCGCGAAAAGCGGGGAATCCAGTACGCCGCGGCTTCTCGGTGAATCATTGGTGTCTCGGATTACTGGATCGCCCGGTCGAGCCGGGCGACGACACCGAGTGAGTGGCGGGCAGCGTCGCACCCTTGAAAACCAGTGCGCTCACCCGCCCTCACTTCTCCGCCAGATAGACCTCGCCCAGCAGCGACGAGTTCGACCACGGCACCTGCTTGTTCTTCGTGCTCGAGACCACTTCCGCCCGCACGCGCGTCAGCATCTGCTGCACCTCCAGCCCCGGCGTGCCGAGATGGCGGGAGAGGGCGGCGGAGAACGGCGAGTTGGCGCCTTCGCCGTCGAGCGCGACCTGGCCCGGCGCGGTGGCGAACGCGATCAGCGTCCCCGCGCCTAGCGTTGCACCGGCGCCCAGGCTCGTTGGCGCTGCGAGGCCCGAAGCGCCCTCGATGCCTCGGTTGATGCCGGCGGCTGCGACCTGCTGCGCCATCGGGTTGTTGCGGCAGGCATCGAAGATCAAAATGTTGGTGCGGACCTGGTCGTCGAGGCCGGCCATGATCGTGTCCATGTCGATCATCGCCTCCGTCATGCCCGCGCCCGGCTTGAGCTCGACGTCGACGGGAATGAGATAGTTGCGGCCGTCGACCTGCACGCCGTGGCCGGCATAGTACACCAACGCGACCTGTGCCCGCGCCGCCTCGCGCAGGAAGTCGCGCGTCACTCTCTGCATCGCTGCGCGGTCGAGATCGATACCCTCCGACACCGTGAAGCCGATGTCGCGCAGGCTCCTGGTGACGGCGCGCGCATCGTTGGCCGGATTGGGCAGCGCCTTGACATGCGCGTAGGCGCCATTGCCGATCACCAGTGCGAGGCGCTTGCCAGGCGTCGCCGGGGTAGGCGAGGGCGCAGGTGCCGCGCCCGTTTGCTGCGGGGCCGGCTGCGTCACCGGTGACGGCGCATCGCGCGGGATGGGAGTGAGCGCATCCGTCACCAGCGACAGCCGCACCTTGGCGGTCGCCTGGTTGGCCTTGCTGCCGGCATCGGAAGCCACGATCGCCAGCGTCGCCTTGTAGTCGTCGCGCGCATGGGCGTAGTCGCCCTTCGCCTCATAGGCCAGCGCGCGGTGGACATAGCCGGAGATCAGCACGCTGTTCGGCGGCGTCATGATGTTGACGGGCGGTTTTTCTTTCGCAAGCCGGATCGCCTCGCTGCCATCGGCAATGGCGCGATCGAGATCGCCCCGCACGCGCCAGATCGCGGTGCGGTTGATCRGCGGCTGCGGCAGTGTCGGGTCGAGCCGGATCGCCTGGTTGATGTCGGCAAGCGCGCCGTCGAGATCGCCGAGCGCCTCCTTCGCAATGCCGCGATTCTGGAACGAGAACGTCGATTTCGGCTGCAGCTTGATCGTGGCATCGTAGTCGGCGATCGCCTTGGCGTAGTCGCCCTTGCCGCGCCAGGCGTTGCCACGATTGTGGAAGATGGTGCCATCAGGCGGGCCGAGCTTCAGCGCATCGTCGAAATCGGCGATCGCGATGTCGTAGTCGCCCTTGTCGTAATAGGCCGATCCCCTGAGATTGTAGACCGCCTGGCTCGGCTGGAGCCGGATCGCCTCGGTGGTGTCGGCGATCACCTTCGAATAGTCGCCCTTCTTGTTCCAGCCGACCGCGCGCCAGAAATAGATCGTCGCGAGCTGCTCGCCTTTGAACACCTTCAGCGTGACGATCTTGTTGCAGGCGTCGATCATCTGGTCTGGCGGCGTGGTGTCGGTTGTGCAGAGCGGCCCGAGCTGGCTGCGCGCCTGCGCGAGGGCGGGCGCGGCCCACAGGGGTGCTGTGAGCAGGCAGAGCGCGACGAGCAGGCGGCGCATGGCGATGGTCCCTTGAAGGAGAAGCGCTTGTTTGTTGCCCGGCGGTGCGCCGGGGTTCACGCGCTCGTCATTGGACGTGGGGTAAAGCCAAGAGAGGGTATTCCCTCAGTGGGCAGATTTTGCTACGACGCTGGTCCCAACAGTTCTGCCCACCGCTTTCCCACTCATGAAGAACGACGAAATCCTTAGCCAAATCACCGAGTTCTGCCGCAAGGCGGACATGGCGGAATCGACGTTTGGCCGGCGCGCGGTGAACGATGGGAAGCTGGTCCATCGCCTGCGCGAGGGAAAGCGCATCACGATCGACACGCTGGAGCGGATCCAGGCCTATATCGCCGCATCGACGACGGGCGGCCTGCCGCCGCCGCGGGGACTCCAGGTTCCCCCGGAAAAACGCGATCCGCGCGGCAATTTCCGTTTCTTCGAGAACCGGCAAAAATACCTGCTGTTCGTCCATACCTGCAGCGAGAAGCGGGTGGTCGCCGAGCGCGTCGCGCTGGAACTCGCCAGCATCCATCCGCGCCCGCCGGCGCTGCGCATCTTCGACGCGGGGGTCGGCGACGGCACGGTGCTGGCCCGGGTGCTGCGCGCAACGCACCAGCGCTACCCGCACATGCCGTTCTACGTCGCCGGCAAGGAGCTCAGCCTCGAGGACTTGCGGCTGACGCTGGAGAGGGTCCCGGACCGCATTTTCGAGCATCCGGCGTCGGTGTTCGTGTTCACCAACATGTTCTACTCCGAGGCGCCTTGGCTCACGCCGGCATCGCCTGCGGCGGCGGCGGCCACCGTCTGGCACGAGGTTCCGCTACGGGGCGCCTCGTCAGGCGAGTTCGAGCAGCAGATCGCCGAGTTGAGGCCGTTCCTGGAGCAGAACTGGCGCGCCGCGATCAGCCCACGCACGGCGATGCCGCTTTACGAGCGGCCCGTCGTCCTGGTGTTGTACCGCGAGGACCACAGGTTCCTGCTGGATTCGACCATTCCGCGGCCGGGCCAGACCGAGGCCAATTTCGACCTGGTCATTGCATCCCAGCCCTACCGCGCCCTGTCCTCGGTCAATTTCCGGGCAAAACGGATCATTGCGCCGCTGGCGCGGGCGCTTCGGCCGGGCGGGCGGCTGATCGGAATCCACTCCCATGGTCACGATCCCGGCATGGAAATGATCCAGGCGATCTGGCCTGGAGAAAATCCTTTCGCGGTCAGCCGTCATGAGCTATTGCGCGCCGTGAAGTACGAGCTTGGGTCGTTGGGCCGGGACCTAAATTTTAATGCTTATGCGGACAACCGGTCGATCTTCAGGTATGATATGGAAGCGCTGCCCAACGAGGTGACGGGTACCATCGGAACCTCGACGGCCTTTGCAGCGTGGAATGCGGCGGTGTATGTGGCGCAGATCGAGGACGACCGATTGACAGAAATGACTCAAAACGGCCGCACTCTGGATGCCGCCCGGGACGTGCTGCGGAAGTACAACGGGCTCTGGTTTCTCGACGAGTCCTACGTCATCTCGCGACGGCGTGATTGACATAATCCAAGGTTAAACATCGCAAACGCCCGCCAGGTTAACGGCGGAACAAGGGGTTACTGATGCGCGCGTCCTATCTCTTCACCAGCGAATCCGTGTCCGAGGGTCATCCCGACAAGGTCTGTGACCGGATCTCCGATGAAATCGTCGATCTGTTCTACCGCGAAGGGCCGAAGGCTGGCATCGATCCGTGGCAGATCCGTGCGGCCTGCGAGACGCTCGCGACCACCAACAAGGTGGTGATCGCCGGCGAGACCCGCGGTCCCGCATCCGTCACCAACGAGCAGATCGAAGGCGTCGTGCGCGCCGCGATCAAGGACATCGGCTACGAGCAGGACGGCTTCCACTGGGAGAAGGCCGACATCGAGATCCTGCTGCACCCGCAGTCGGCCGACATCGCGCAGGGCGTCGATGCGCTGCAGCCGGGCGAGGTCAAGGAAGAGGGCGCAGGCGACCAGGGCATCATGTTTGGTTACGCCACCAACGAGACGCCTGATCTGATGCCGGCGCCGATCTTCTATGCCCACAAGATCCTGCGTCTCATCTCGGAAGCCCGTCACTCCGGCCGCGAGAAGGTGCTGGGTCCGGACTCCAAGAGCCAGGTCACCGTGCAGTACGAGAACGGCAAGCCGGTCGGCGTGCGCGAGATCGTCGTGTCGCACCAGCATCTGGTCGAGGACATCTCGTCGAAGCAGATCCGCGACATCGTCGAGCCCTATGTCCGCGAGGCGCTGCCGAAGGACTGGATCACGCCGAAGACCATCTGGCACATCAATCCGACCGGCAAGTTCTACATCGGCGGTCCGGACGGCGATTCCGGCCTGACCGGCCGCAAGATCATCGTCGACACCTACGGCGGCGCGGCCCCGCATGGCGGCGGTGCGTTCTCCGGCAAGGATCCGACCAAGGTCGACCGTTCGGCGGCTTACGCAGCGCGCTACGTCGCCAAGAACATCGTTGCCGCCGGTCTCGCCGATCGCTGCACCCTCCAACTCGCCTACGCCATCGGCGTCGCGCGTCCGCTGTCGATCTACATCGACACCCACGGCACCGGTAAGGTGTCGGAGGACCAGCTCGAGAAGGCCGCCGCCAAGGCGATGGATCTCACCCCGCGCGGCATCCGCAGCCATCTCGACCTCAACCGCCCGATCTACGCGCGCACCTCGGCCTACGGCCATTTCGGCCGCACGCCCGACAACGAGGGCGGCTTCTCCTGGGAGAAGACCGACCTGGTCGAAGCGCTCAAGCGCGCAGTCTAAGTACCAACGTCATTCCGGGGCGCCGCGACAGCGGCGAACCCGGGATCCTTATCCATCATGCCGAGATTCCGGGCCGCCCCTCCAGGGCGACCCGGAACGACCAATTCAACAACAGGACCTCCGCTATGAATGCGAAGCCCGGCTTCACCGACTACATCGTCAAGGACATTTCGCTGGCCGACTTCGGCCGCAAGGAACTCTCGCTGGCCGAGACTGAGATGCCCGGCCTGATGGCCACCCGCGAGGAGTTCGGCCCGAAGCAGCCGCTGAAGGGCGCGCGCATCGCCGGCTCGCTGCACATGACGATCCAGACCGGCGTGCTGATCGAGACGCTGGCAGCCCTCGGCGCCGACATTCGCTGGGTCTCCTGCAACATCTATTCGACGCAGGACCACGCCGCCGCCGCGATCGCGGCCGCCGGCATTCCGGTGTTCGCGGTCAAGGGCGAGACGCTGGCCGAATACTGGGACTACACCGCAAAACTGTTCGACTGGCACGGCGGCGGCCACCCGAACATGATCCTCGATGACGGCGGTGACGCCACCATGTACGTCCATCTCGGTCTGCGCGCCGAGAACGGCGACACCGCCTTCCTCGACAAGCCTGGCTCCGAGGAAGAGGAAGTCTTCTTCGCGCTCCTGAAGAAGCAGCTCAAGGAGAAGCCGAAGGGCTACTTCGCCGAGATCGCCAAGAGCATCAAGGGTGTTTCCGAAGAGACCACTACGGGCGTGCATCGTCTCTATGACATGCAGAAGGCCGGCACGCTGCTGTGGCCGGCGATCAACGTCAACGACAGCGTCACTAAGTCGAAGTTCGACAACCTCTATGGCTGCCGTGAATCGCTGGTCGACGGCATCCGTCGTGGCACCGACGTGATGATGTCGGGCAAGGTCGCGATGGTCGCGGGCTTCGGCGACGTCGGCAAGGGCTCGGCCGCGTCGCTGCGCCAGGCCGGCTGCCGCGTGATGGTGTCGGAAGTCGATCCGATCTGCGCGCTCCAGGCCGCGATGGAAGGCTACGAGGTCGTGACCATGGAAGACGCCGCCCCGCGCGCCGACATCTTCGTCACCGCGACCGGCAACAAGGACATCATCACGATCGAGCACATGCGCGCGATGAAGGATCGCGCCATCGTCTGCAACATCGGCCACTTCGACAACGAGATCCAGATCGCGGGTCTGCGTAACCTGAAGTGGACCAACATCAAGCCGCAGGTCGACGAGATCGAATTCCCCGACAAGCACCGCATCATCATGCTGTCGGAAGGCCGCCTCGTGAACCTCGGCAACGCGATGGGCCATCCGTCCTTCGTGATGTCGGCCTCCTTCACCAACCAGACGCTGGCGCAGATCGAGCTGTTCGCCAACAACAAGGACGGCAAGTACAAGAAGGAAGTGTACGTGCTGCCGAAGTCGCTGGACGAAAAGGTCGCGCGTCTGCACCTCGCCAAGATCGGCGTCAAGCTCACCGAGCTGCGCAAGGACCAGGCCGACTACATCGGCGTGAAGCAGGAAGGTCCGTACAAGTCGGACCACTACCGCTACTGAGATCGCATCCAGCTGCGACACGAAGGCCCCGGAGCGATCCGGGGCCTTTTTTGTAGACTCATTGTGCTACGCTCGGAGGTAGAGCCAAAACAAGCCCGCCACTTTCTGAAGCGGGTGGCCGCGTTTCCCACGTTCATTGTCAAATGCATATGGAGGGAATGCGATGTCCAGCGAAGCCAACGTTCAGTTGCTCAAAGAAGCCTATCGTCGGTGGAACGACAGCAAGGGCGGCAGCGTCGACTATTGGTTCGACAGCGTCATCGGCCCGCAGATCAAATTCGACTCGCTTCCGCAGGGGGCTCCGGCGGTGCCCTTTGCCAAGTGTTATGACGACCGCGCGCAGCTTCGTGGCTATTTCGACGGTCTGCTGGCTGACTGGAGCATGCAGTACTACACCATGAATGAATACGTCGCGCAGGGCGACGTTGTTTTCGCGCGCGGCTCATGTGCCTGGACCAACAAAAGGACCGGGAAGATCGCTGAGACCCCGAAGGTCGATTTCTGGCGTTTCAAGGATGGCAAGGCAGTCGAATTCTACGAGTATTTCGACACAGCCCTTGTCTACGGCGCTACCACCGCCTGACGGTTGCAATTCGGCACGGCGTCGCCCATCCTGTGCCGGGGAGAACGCTATGGCTAAAGCCGCAGAACATTTCGACGTCCTGATCGTCGGTGCCGGCCTGTCCGGCATCGGCGCTGGCTATCATCTTCAGAGCAAGTGCCCGGACAAGAGCTACGTCATCCTCGAAGGCCGCGACTGTATCGGCGGCACCTGGGACCTGTTCCGCTATCCCGGCGTCCGCTCCGACAGCGACATGTTCACGCTCGGCTACTCCTTCAAGCCGTGGACCGATCCGAAGGCGATCGCGGACGGGCCGCAGATCCTGAACTACGTGCGCGAGACAGCAGCTGAGAACGGCATCGAGAAGCACATCCGCTTCCGTCATCGCGTCAAGCGCGCGGCGTGGTCGACGCCGGACGCGCGCTGGACCGTCGAGGCCGAGCGTATCACGGGCGAGGGCGCAACAGAGCTCGTGCGCTTCACCTGCAATTTCCTGTTCATGTGCTCGGGCTATTACAAATACGAGGCGGGCTATACGCCGGAGTTCGCGGGCGTGGCGGATTTCGCCGGCCGCATCGTGCATCCACAGAAATGGACCGAGGACATCGACTACGCGGGCAAACGCGTCGTCGTGATCGGCTCGGGCGCAACCGCAGTGACGCTGGTGCCGGAGCTCGCCAAGAAGGCGGCGCAGGTCACCATGCTCCAGCGCTCGCCGACCTATGTGGTATCGCGTCCGGCGCAGGACCCCGTCGCGAACAAATTGCGCCGCAATCTACCGACACGGCTTGCCTATCATGTCATCCGCTGGCGCAACGTAATGTGGGGGATGTTCTTCTTCCAGCTCAGCCGGCGCCGGCCCGCCAAGGTCAAGGAGCTGGTGCTCAAGGGCGTGCAGATGGCGCTCGGCCCCGACTACGACGTCGCGACCCATTTCACGCCGCGCTACAATCCCTGGGACCAGAGGCTCTGCCTCGTGCCGGACGGCGATCTGTTCAAGGCGATCCGCGAGCAGCGTGCCGCCGTCGTCACCAACGAGATCGACACCTTTACGCGCGACGGCATTCGCCTGAAGGACGGCCGCGAGCTTGCGGCCGACGTCATCGTCACGGCGACGGGGCTGGTGCTCCAGGTCGTCGGCGGTCTCGAGGTCAGCGTCGACGGCCGCGCCGTCGATTTCGCCAACACGCTGACCTACAAGGGCATGATGTACGCCGACGTGCCGAACATGGCGTCGGCCTTCGGCTACACCAACGCGTCCTGGACGCTGAAATGCGATCTCACCTGCGAATATGTCTGCCGTCTCATCAACTACATGGACCGGCACAATTTCCGTCAATGCATGCCGCACAATGACGACCCTGAAATCACCGCGCAGCCGTCGCTCGATTTCACCTCGGGCTATGTGCAGCGCTCGGTCGCGAGGATGCCGAAGCAGGGCTCGAAGCAGCCTTGGCGGCTGTACCAGAACTACGCGCTCGACATCGTCACGTTGCGATTCGGCCGGATCGACGACGGCGTGATGCAGTACTCCTGATCACGCCGTCGTCCGCTTTATGCCTTGCGCGTGGTGAGCGCGAGCCCAAGATCGATCGCAAGCGCGAGCACCACGGCGGCGCCGCCAAGTCCGAACAGGACCAGATAGTCGCCGCCGGTCTGCGCGTAGATCCAGGAGAAACCGTAGGCTGCCGCCGCCTGGAATAGCGCGAAGCTCGTGGTGGCGTGGCTCCATGTCGCGCGCTGCTGCTCGGTCGAATGCGGCACGAGCTCGTGGATACGCCCGAGCACCAGCGGCACGATACCGGGCGTGAAGCCGCCGACCACGACGCTCGACACGATCAGTGAAACCGGCGCCGTGCTAACGGTGGGCAGCAGCACGGCGGTCGCCTCGATCAGGAAGGCCGCGCGCAATGCCGGTCCAAATCCCGAGCGGTCACCGAGATGGCCCGTGACGAGCGGGCCGACGATTGCGCCGAGACCGTACAGCACCCAGTAGCGCGAGCCCGCCGCAATGCCCTGGCCGAGGCCACGCGCCACGAAGTCGACGATGAAGACCATGTGCGGCACAAGGGCCACCGCGTTGAGGCCATACTGGACCAGAAGCGCGCGGACGGCGGCCGAGGCCTGATGGGACTTCGCGTGATGCGAAGGCGCGGTATCGCTCTTGGCCTCCGCAGGCCAGTTCCACCAGCTCGCGAGTGTGAGCACGGCGGAGAGCACGCCGAGGCCATACCAGCTCTGCTGCAAGCCCTGTTGCAGGAGCAACGGCACCAGCGAGCCCGATGCCGCGACGCCAAGGCCGACGCCGGCAAAGATCACGCCGCCGACGATGCCGCGCCTCGCGGCCGATACGTGCGGCAGAATGACGGAGGCCGCCAGCACCATGATGATTCCGCCGGTCAGGCCCGACAGAAAGCGCCAGGCGAAAAACCAGGTGAACGACACCGGGGTAGAGCTCGCGAAGAAGGAGAGGGTGGCAAGCAGCATCATCGCCCGCAGCGCGCGGACGGCGCCGATGCGGGTGGCCAGGGCGCGTGCGGCGAGGGCGCCGGCGAGGTAACCGGCGAGGTTGGCAGCGCCGAGATAAACGACGTCGGATGCGCTGAACCACTTTGCGGCGATCAGCGCCGGGATCAGCGGCGTGTAGGAAAAGCGGGCGAGGCCAAGCCCGACCAGTGATGCGGACAATCCCGCCACGGCGTACCGCCAAGCCTGCCGCGAAGTCGATTGCGAGTCCGATACCGGCCGCTGATGCGGCCGGGCGTGGTGCCCAGTATTTGCATTGAGTTCGGTCATGTCATCCTCCTGCGCGCACAATGGCGCGCGGATCATCCTGTCTTTGCGGCGCGGCGACGCCGGAAGTCCTGCACGGGCAGGCCGCCCCAGCCCCAATTGTCGGTGTCGACTTCCTCGATCACGACGAAGGTGGACTCAAGCGGCTTGCCGAGCACGTCGAGCAACAACCGGCTCGATCCCTTGATCAGCGCGGCCTTCTCCTCCGCCGTGAGCGACGCCGCTCCCGGCGTCGTTCCTTCGCGGGTCACTTGAATGGTGACGATCGGCATGGTGTTTCTCCGCGCTCAGTGGCCGGCGCTCTGGCCGCCGTCGACGTGCAGGATCTCGCCGGTGACGAAGCTTGCCTGCTCGAGATAGAGCACGGCGCCGACGATGTCGGACATCTCACCCATGTGGCCGACCGGATGCAGCGCGCCGAGCTGGGCATGCGTCGCAACGGGATGCATCGGCGACTTGATGATGCCGGGCGCCACCGCGTTCACGCGGATGCCGCGCCTGGCGTATTCGATCGCGAGCGACTTGGTCGCGGCGTTCAGCCCGCCCTTGCTCAGCGAGGCCAGCACCGACGGCACGTTCGAGTTCGCTTGATCGACCAGCGTGGTCGTGATCTGGACGACATGGCCAGAGCCCTGCTTCTCCATCTCGGCGATGGCGAGCTGCGTGATGTTGAAGAAGCCCGCAACGTTGGTGCCCATCACCGCCGCGTAGTCTTCCGCCGTGTATTGCGTGAACGGCTTTGCGACGAAAATGCCGGCATTGTTGACCAGCGTGTCGACGCGGCCAAAGCGCGCGACGGCCTGCGAGACCACACGTTCGGCGGTGGCCCGGTCGGCGATGTCGCCGGGAACGGCGAGGATATCATCGTCGCCCGACGGCTTGATGGAACGCGCCGTTGCGACGACGCGATAGTTGCGATCGCGAAAACCCTGGACCAGGGCGGCGCCGATGCCCTGCGATGCACCGGTGATGATGGCGACCTTCTGCTCGATACCCATGGCTGACTCCTGTTGTTGGCTTTCAGAACCTGCGCCAGCAGCGGCTGGCTCGCGTACTGAGGTACGCCCCGGCGGCCCGGCTGCGAATACACGTTGTCCGGCAGACACTGTTACGCGGTGCGAACGAATGCCGGACCGGCCTTTGGCGGCGGTTGTCGCGGCGGGGGCGAGCGCCTAGCTTGTCACTGGAATTTGATGGGGCGACGGGTAGGCATGGATCGTCTGGATGCGATGAAGGTGTTCGTCCTTGCGGTGGACGAGGGCAGCTTGGCCGCCGCAGGACGCAAGCTCGGCCGCTCGCCGGCTGCGGTCAGCCGCGCCATCGCCTTCCTGGAGGAGCGGGTCGGCGCCGAGCTGCTGCACCGGACGACACGATCGATCAAGCTGAGCGAGGAGGGCGAGCGCTATGTTGCGATCTGCCGCCGCGTGCTCACCGAATTGGAGGAGGCCGACGACATCGCGGCCGGTCCGCGCACGGCACCCCGCGGCCTGCTCACGATAACTGCCCCCGTGGTCTCGGGCGAGATGGTGCTGCGGCCGATCCTCGATGCATTTCTCGATGCCTATCCGACGGTGTCGGCAAAGCTCCTGCTGTTCGACCGTTCGGTCAATCTGATCGAGGAGGGCGTCGACATCGCGCTTCGCATCGGACCTCTCGCGGACTCGGCGATGGTGGCAATGCGGGTCGGCGAGATCAGCCGCGTCGTCGTCGCAGCGCCGCGCTACCTGAAGCAGCACCCGCGCATCGCTGAACCCGGCGATCTCGCCAAGCACCAGATCGTGGCGATGGCGCACCTGCCCAATTCCTGGACCTTTGCGCCACAGGCCGGCTCATCGGCAGCCAGGACAGTCCAGTTCACGCCGCGCCTCGTCGTCAATAGCACCTATGCGGCGGTGGCGTCAGCAGTCGCCGGGCGCGGCGTGGCGCGGATGTATTCGTACCAGGTGGCCGAGCAGGTCGTGCGCGGCGAGCTCGAGATCGTGCTGGCCGGCGATGAGGATCCGGAGATGCCCGCGCATTTGATCTGCCCGCAGGGCCGGCTCGCGGTGCCGAAGGTGCGGGCCTTCACCGACTTCGCGGTGCCCCGGCTGAAGAAGCACTTTGCGCAGCTCAAGAAGAGCCTCGGCGCACGCTAGACATTGCGGCCGCGCGGCGACTGCCAATGCGTTGTTTTGCGTATACGGCCACTCGCCTGAAACGGCCATGCTGCCCGAACGGTTAACGCCGGATTAACCGGTGAGTCCTAGCCTGTCTCGGCCGGGGTTACTCGCAAGGCCGAGGTGAGCCCAATGGAAGCCCAGAAGATTGCGGTCGACGCCGTCGTCGCGCTGACCGATTGCGACCGCGACGCCGTCATCGCCTTCATCCGCCGGCTCTATCTCGCCGGCGTCACCGACCCCAAGCGCCTCACCTTCAAGGGCCTGCAGGCGCTGTCGCGGGCTTGATCGAACACAATCCAATCTACTTGACGGTCGGATCGCTGATCCGGATCGAGGTGACGCGGTCCTGCCTCACCTCGAATGAGAAGGGCCGTGGCTCGTAAGTCCAGAGTTCGGTCTTCTCCAGTCCGCTCGGCCCGACGTGGAATGGGCCGCCGAACTGCGCCATCAGTTTGTCGGTGCTGTCGCCGAGATTGACCCGGTTGAAGCTGTAGGCGGCGACCGGTGCCTCGCCGCTGATCTGGAGCGCGACGGTGCGGTTCGCTTTCACGATGGCGGCAAGATAGGGAAACTCGCCGGTCTTGCCGAGGAAGTAGACATAGGCCGTCGCGTTGTTCGGTTACGGCAGCCTGCGGTGCGGCTCGCCGAGCACGGCCTTGAGCGAGGTCTCCGAGATGCCGACGCCGAGCGCGCCCATGCGCTGGCAAGCAAAGCTGAGCACGTCGGGATCGGGCGGGGTGATGCGCTTACCGGCTTCGACCTTGCAGGCGAATGTCTGCCCGACCCGTAACCACTGGCCGCGCAGCTCCGGATCCGGAGGCTTGCCGCCTTGGGGTGACGGCGAAGTGCCTTGGCCGCTCACGGGTGCGAATATTCCAAGCAGAACCAGCGCGAGCGCGGAGCCCGCCAACGACCGCCACATCCCCAAGACGCACCCCGATTTTCCAACCCTAGAACCAGGATAGCATGCCGCAAACCGACCGCAACGCGGGGATTGGCGGCGGGTCGGCTACGATTTCAAATTGTGCGCGGCACGGCTTAAGACGGCCCAATCACAACCTGCGGAACAGCCTCAGGATGCACGCCAATATCTTGCAGCTCGGGCCGGGTCGGAGTAGATCACGTCCCCGGCTGGGTCACTCGGGATTTGGGGAAATGCTGAAACAGCTTTTTGCGCCGCAACTTGTCATTCTCTATGTGCTCGCGGCTTCGACCATTTACGTTCACTTCCGCGGCAAGCAGCGACTGCGATTCGCGCGCCAGCTCGGCGATCACTCGACCTATCTCGCACCGTACAACGTGCTGATGTACGCAGGCTCCGCCGTGCCGAACAAGCCGGTGATCCCGGTCGAGCAGTTTCCGGAGCTGAAGCCGCTCAGCGAGAATTGGGAGACCATTCGCGACGAGGCGGTGCGGCTGTTCGACGAAGGCTTCATTCGGGCCGCGGCGAAGAACAACGACTGGGGCTTCTACTCGTTCTTCAAGAGCGGCTGGAAGCGGTTTTACCTGAAATGGTATGACGACTTCCTGCCGTCAGCGAACACGCTGTGCCCGAAGACGGTGGAGCTGCTCAAATCGATCCCGAGCGTGCACGGCGCGATGTTCGCGATGCTGCCGCCGGGCGGCAAGCTGGGCGCGCACCGCGATCCCTTTGCCGGCTCGCTGCGTTATCACCTCGGCCTCGTCACGCCGAACTCGAACAAGTGCCGCATCCTCGTCGACGGTGTCGAATGCGTCTGGCGCGACGGCGAGGCCTTCATGTTCGACGAGACCTTCATCCACAGCGCGGAGAATGCGACCGACGTCAACCGCATCATCCTGTTCTGCGACGTCGAGCGCCCGATGAAGTACGGCTTCATGACCGCGATCAACCGCTGGGTCAGCCATCACATCGTCAAGGCCTCCGCGACTCAGAACGTGGACGGCGAGAGCGTTGGCGTGCTCAACAAGGTGTTCGGCAAGCTCTACGAGATCCATCTCGGCAGCCGCAAGGTCAAGGAGTGGAACCGCAACGTCTACTACACGCTGAAATATTCGCTGACGGCGCTGATCCTCGGTCTCATCGTGATGTCGGCGCTGCGCTAATCCGCCCTACGAAAAACCCCGGAGCAGGCTCCGGGGTTTTGTTTTTGCGGACGTTGCTGCGGCCTCACACCGGCTTGGCGCCGGTGTTGATGATCGACCCCACATGCTGCCCGCGCAGCGCCGCGGCGATCCGGCCGGGAACGAGACCGTTGACGACCTGCACGCGCGTGATGTGCCTCGCGTTGGCCATCACCTCCAGCAGCGCCGGATCGAACGGCAGCGTACCCTTCAGCTTCGCAAGATCGGCAAAGCTCGTCTCTTTCAGCAGCTCGGCCTTCCTGCCATCCGCGCCATTGGGATCGGTCGTGTAGACCCCATCGACGTCCTCCACGATCGCGAGGCCGGCAGCGCCAAGCGCGTCGGCGAGCAGGAAGGCGCCGGTATCGGCCCGATGCAGCGGGATGCGTGCGGTCGGGAATTCATGATGGTGGTAGGGCGGGAAGGCGCTGCCGACGACCGCGCGCGCGGCCGTGAGGTGTATGGCGAGCTGGCTCGCGATGGTCGGGTGCTCGACATAGGAGACACCCTCCGGCGCGAGCAGGCTTGCCAGGATATGTCCGTTCTGGCCGGCTTCGCTGGCGGCGAGCGGGGCGAGCGAACCCACGGGAAGGCCGAGATCGAGGCCGACGCTGTAGAGATGGCGGGCGCGGATGCCGGCGCCGGTCAGGATGAGCAGGCGATGCTCCGGCAAGAGCGACCGCAGCTCGTCGACCAGCGGGAGGATCGCTTCGTGACCGCGGTCCATGATGCGGCCGCCGATCTTGATGACCTGCAGCCAGGGCAGCAGCTTGATCGGGCGGTTGCCGGCAACGGGGCGGGTGAGATCGCTGTCGAGCAGAGTCTGGCGCGCGAGCGGCGAGGCGACGTGCTTGATCCGGTTGGTATCAGCCATGACGGTGCTCTCTTCAGCTCGCGGTGATGATGGTGCCGACATGCTCGCCCGCAAGCGCGCGGGTGAGATTGCCGGGGACGAGGCCGTTGATGATCTGCACCTGCCGGACATGGCGCGCCGAGGTGAGGAGATCGAGCACCGGGAATTCCAGGATGGAGTCCTGCAGGCCCTTGGCCTTCATCTCCGCCACCGAGATCTTCGGGATGAAGGTGGCGTTCTTCGACGTCTTCGGGTTCGCGGTGTAGAGGCCGTTCTCGTCCTTCACATAGATCATCGCTTTGCAGCCGAACTGCTCGGCGACGAGGAAGCATCCGGCGTCGGTCCGGTAGGGCGGGATCACGCCCTCGGCCGCGGGCCGCATCCACAGGCTATAGGGCGGCATGCCGCTGAAGATCACCGCACTCACCTCGGCAAGGAACAGCGGCACGGACGACAGCCCGGCGCTGGAGACGGCGGAGATACCGTGCTTGGCCAGCAGCTGCCCGAGCATCGCGGCGTTCTGATCGGCGACGGAAGCCCCGAGTTGCGACAGCACGCCGGCCGGCAGCCGGAGCCCGGCGGCGATCGAATACAGATGCCGCGCACGGGTGCCGGCGCCGGTTCCGATCAGAAGCTTGTGCGCCTTGCGGGCGGCGACGATCTCCTCGACGATTGGATAGACCGCGGCACGGCCGCGATCGATCATGCTCTGGCCGCCGATCTTGATGACGGTTGCATCGGGGAGGATGCGGAAGTCCGCTGCCTTCTCCGCTGCGGCCACAAGCTGTGGGTCGGTGAGCGAGCGCTGCATCAGCAGCCCCTCGAGCTCCGTGATCGTGTTCGACATCCGAGACATCCTCTCGTTTTCTGATGCAGTCTCTGCGGCGGACCCTTCAGCCTCGACCGCGAATCTTGCCGCACACTTCAGTCCATGGCAACAAGGTGGCCGCGATTTAGCGGCCAAACATGGAGCAGGCAATGGCCCCGTTGCCACTTGCGAACACCGAGATCGTGCAATTCTTCCGCGAGTGGTTGGATACCTTCTCAGGCTATGTCCGCGAGGTCGACTACGCCTCGGCGCGGCCGCTGTTTCACCCGGACGTGCTCGCTTTCGGCACGCATAACGACGTCATCCCGGGGCTCGACCAGTGGGTTACGACGCAATGGAATAACGTCTGGCCGAAGACGACCGACTTCCGCTTCGTCCTCGACCAGGTCTCGATCCTGGCGTCCCCCGACGGCACGATGGCGACGGTGGTCGCGCCGTGGACGAGCAAGGGCTACCATCCCGATGGCAGCGCGTTTCCGCGCCCCGGCCGAGCGACGATGGTGTTTTCAAAAGATGGCGATGGCTGGCTGTGCGTGCATTCGCACATGTCGCTCAATCGCGGGGTGCCGCAGGCAAGCCATGCCAATCGGCCGGTGAAGGCCTGGTAGAAATGCAAAAGGCCCCGGACATGTCCGGGGCCTTTCGATTTCCAGATGTCGTTCAGCCTATTCCGGCTGGCCGATGCTCACCTTCAGCGTGCCGACGCCGTCGACGCCGCATTCGAGCTTGTCGCCCGGCTGGAGCTGCGACACGCCGGCCGGCGTGCCCGTCATGATGATGTCGCCGGCGGCGAGCTTCACCTGCTGGGAGAGCTGCCAGATGATCTCGGGCACGTTCCAGATCAGCTCGGTGAGATCGCCCTTCTGGGCTTCCTTGCCGTTGACCGTCAGCCAGATCCTGCCTTTGGCGGGATGGCCGATCTTCGAGGCCGGCTGCACTGCGGAGCAGGGAGCCGAGCCGTCGAACGACTTGCCGATCTCCCAGGGGCGCTCCTTCTTGCGCGAGGCGATCTGGAGGTCGCGGCGGGTGAGGTCGATGCCGACGGCGTAGCCGTAGACATGCTCGAGCGCCTTGTCGGCGGGGATGTTGAGGCCGCCGCTCTTCATCGCGACGATCAGCTCGACCTCGTGATGCAGATCCTTGGTTAGCGGCGGATAGGGAATGGTGGCGCCGTCGGGCACCAGCATGTCGGCGTGCTTGGCGAAGAAGAACGGCGGGGCGCGCTCGTCGTTGCCCATCTCGCGGATGTGCTCGAGATAGTTGCGGCCAACGCACCAGATGCGGCGCACCGGATAACGACCGCTCTCCCCGACGACGGGAAGCGAAGCCTGGGGCGGAAGCGGAATGACGTAGGAGGCGGCGTTCATGGAGCGATCTCGCTGCTCTTGGTGGGGTGAAGGAAACTCTATGCGGTTGCGCTGATCGGCGCCAGAGCGCCGGCGTCGTGGTGTTGCAGGCGGAAGAACGAGGCGTAGCGGCCCGAGCGGCGGAGCAATTCGTCGTGCCGGCCCTGCTCGACGATCTCGCCGCCCTCGACCACCAGGATCGCATCGGCGTGCATGATGGTGTGCAGGCGGTGCGCGATCACGATGGTGGTGCGGTTCTGGCAGAGATGCTCGATCGCCTCCTGCACCTGCCGCTCGGACTCGGAATCGAGCGCGGCGGTGGCCTCGTCCAGCAGGATGATCGGCGCGTTCTTGATCAGCGCGCGTGCGACCGCGATGCGCTGGCGCTGGCCGCCCGAGAGCTGCGTGCCGTGCTCGCCGACCGGCGTGTCGTAGCCGAGCGGGAAGCTCATGATGAAATCATGCGCGCAGGCGGCTTTCGCGGCATCAACGATTTGCTCTTCGGTCGCGCCGGGTTTGCCGAAGGCGATGTTGCTGCGGATGGTGTCGCGGAACAGATAGACGTCCTGGCCGACATAGGCGGTCTGCGCGCGCAGCGATTTGCGCGAGACCGCGCCGATCGACTGGCCGTCGATCACGATGTCGCCTTGCGTCACCTCGTAGAAGCGCAGCAGCAGCCCCAGCACGGTCGATTTGCCGCCGCCGGAGGGGCCGACCAGCGCGGTGACTTTTCCGGGCTCGGCAACGAAGGACATGCGGTTGAGGACGGTCTCGCCGGTCCGGTAGGAGAAGCTGACGTCGCGCAGCTCGATCCGGGCGTCGGACAGCTTCAGCGCCGGCTTGTCGTCGTCGGAATGTTCGCTCGCCGGGCTGTCGACCACTTCGAGCAGCATGCGGGCGCCGACGAGCTGGCTGTTGAGGTCGATGTTGAGCCGCGCCAGCCGCTTGGCCGGCTCGGTTGCCATCAGGAACGCGGTCATGAAGGAGAAGAACGCGCCGGGCGTGGCGTTGAGCGCGACCACGCTGTAGCCGCCGTAGAGCAGGCAGCCGGCGACCGCGAAGCCCCCGAGCATCTCCATCAGCGGGTTGGAACGGTTGGCGACGCGGGCCATCTTGTTGGCGTTGCGCTCGACGATCGCGATGTTCTCGTCGATGCGCTTTTGCATGGTGTCTTCGAGCGTGAATGCCTTCACCGTGCGGATGCCCTGGAGCGATTCCTGCATCGTCTCCAAGATGTCGGCGGTGCCGGTGAACTGGTTGAAGGCGAGGCCCTTGATGCGCTTGACCAGCTTGCGCAGCACCAGCATCGCCGGCGGCACCACGACGAGGCCGATGAACGACATCACCGGGTCCTGCCACACCATCACGCCGATCATCGCGAGCAGCATCATGAGGTCGCGTCCGACAGCGTTGACCAGCATGTTGAGCACGTCGGTGATGGATTTGGCGCCGGCGGTCAGCCGCGCCAGGAATTCAGACGAATGCCGTTCGGAGAAGAAGCCGACGCTCTCACGCATCAGCTTGGCGAACAGCTGGCGCTGGTTGGTGGCGAGGATCGCGTTGCTGATCTTGGTCAGGATCACCATGTGGCCGTAGGTCGCCACGCCCTTGATGAACAGCAGGATCACCGTGATGCCCGAGAACATCGCGATGCCCGGGATGTTCTTGTCGACATAGGCCTGGTTGATGACCTGGCCGAGAACGTAGGTCGCGCCCGCGGTCGATCCGGCGGCAAGCGCCATCAGCGCGAAGGCGACGAGGTAACGCCGCCAGTAGATGATCCCCTGTTCCGTGACCAGGCGGCGAATCAGGATTGCCGCCGTATAGGGATCGTCGGTGATTTTCTTTGGAAACTGGGCCATCCGGTGTCCATTGACGGGGCAAGGAAAAGCCTGCCCGCGCGTCAGGGATCGAAGGGCCTCTGTGCCCGCTAAAGCCGCGCTTTTCAAGCCCAATTAAGGGCTTGCGCTGGGATGGAATCTAGGCCGAGACGGCGTGGCGGAGCTCGCCATGGCGCTCGCGGAACAACTTGTCCTCCCAAGCCAGCGCGTGGGCCGCAATGGTCTCGAGGTCGTCGTATTGCGGCTTCCAGTCGAGCAGGCCGCGGATGCGGCTGGTGTCGGCAACCATGGTCATGATGTCGCCGGGCCGGCGCGGGGCGTATTGCACGGCGAAGCTGCGCCCCGAAACCCGACGCACCGCGTCGATGGTTTCCAGCACCGAATAGCCGCGGCCATAGCCGCAATTGAGCGTGGTCGAGGCGCCGCCATTGCGCAGGTAAGCAAGTGCCGAGCGATGCGCCTGCGAGAGGTCCGAGACGTGGATGAAGTCGCGGATGCAGCTGCCGTCCTGGGTCGGATAGTCGGTGCCGAACACGTCGATCTTGGCGCGCTGGCCGGTCGCGGCCTCGACCGCGATCTTGAGCAGATGCGTAGCGCCGACGGTGGCCAGCCCGATGCGCGCCTGCGGATCGGCACCGGCGACGTTGAAATAGCGCAAGGTCACGTATTGCATGCCGTAGGCGGCGGCGACGTCGTGCAGCATGATCTCGGTCATCAGCTTCGACGAGCCGTAGGGCGACAGCGGCCGCGTCGGCGCGTGCTCGGGCACCGGTACCAGGTCCGGATTTCCGTAGACGGCCGCGGTCGAGGAGAAGATGAAACGGCTGATGCCGCGCTTGACGGCGACGTTGAGCAGGTTGCGCGCGGTCATGAAGTTGTTGCGGTAGTAGCCGAGCGGATCGCGCATCGACTCCGGCACGACGACGGAGCCCGCGAAATGGATGATGCTCTCGATGTTGTGCTGGGCGATCACGCCTTCGACCAGGTTCTCGTCGCCGGCGTCGCCAATGAACAGCGGCACGCCCTCGGGCAGATAGGCCGAGAAACCGGTCGAGAGATCGTCGATCACGACGACGTCCTCGCCGGCTTCCGCCAGCGCCAGGACCGTGTGACTTCCGATATAGCCGGCGCCGCCGGTGACTAGCACAGTCATGATCTCACCCGTCTTCGATCAACGCGCCACGTTAACGTTTGCGCGGTGAAGAGGGGGTTTCGGCAGCCCTGAACTGGTCACTATGCTTAATGTTGCGTATAGGGGGCTTCCGTAACGGAGCATGACGTGGCGAATTCCCCCGGCGATCTCGAAGTGATCGTGCCAAATCTGCACAGGCGCTATTCCGGGGTCACCGCGACCAACCGGATGGTGGCGCCACGGCTGGCAAAGCTCTATCGCGCGGCGTGGTTCGGCTCGGATGCGCCGGAGGGGATTTCGCGACTGAGCGCTGCCGATTTCCTCAAACTATGGGGCCGCAAGACGCCATTGATCTGGCACGCGCGGCGCAACAACGAGATGATCGCGGGCGTGCTCCTGCGCGCGCTCGGCTGGCCATTGAAACTCGTGTTCACGTCGGCCGCGCAGCGCCATCACAGCTGGATCACGCGCTGGCTGATCCGGCGCATGGACGCGATCATCGCGACATCAGACATCTCGGCCTCGTTCCTGAAAGTGAAGGCGACGGTGATCCCGCACGGCGTCGACACCGACGTTTATGCGCCGCCGAACGATCGCGCCGCTGCCTTTGCGGAAGCCGCGCTGCCGGGCCGCTACGCGATCGGCTGCTTCGGCCGCGTGCGCGCGCAGAAGGGCACCGATGTGTTCGTCGATGCGATGTGCCGGTTGTTGCCGCGCTATCCTGATTTCACCGCCGTCATCGTCGGACAGGTCACGCCGGAGCAAATGCCCTTCGCGAACGACCTGAAGAAACGCATCGAGGCCGGCGGCCTGCAGTCGCGCATCGTCATCACCGGTGAACTGCCGATCGAAGCGGTGCAGCGCTGGTATCAGCGGCTGACGATCTACGCCTTCACCTCGCGCAACGAAGGTTTTGGTTTGACGCTGATCGAGGCGATGGCGGCCGGCAGCGCGCTCGTCGCCGCGCGCGCCGGTGCGGCCGCGCTAGTGGTCGAGGACGGCTCGACAGGTGTGCTGATCCCGACTGGTGACGCTGATGCGTTGGCCGCCGCGCTCGAACCGCTGATGCGCGACCCGGACGCCGCGCTCGCCATGGGCGCGCGGGGGCGGGCACGGGTGCTGGCGAAGTTCAGCCTCGATGCCGAAGCGGCGCGGATCGGCGACGTTTATCGTCCTCTGCTCTGAACTGCCGTTTTCGCGACCGCAAACAAAAATCTCGAAAACAACCCCATGCAAAGTAGCCGGTGCCAGCGGAATCAACGGGTTGACGGCCGGTGCGATGCGTTGCGGATTTTACGAGGCCGTTTGACACGTCGGGCAAAGCAGCGGCACGATCTCATCATCGGCCGCAGTTACGATACCCGGATCATCCATCCAGGTTCCTTCAAACCGTCGCGGTCGACTTCACATTGGGCAGCGCACATACGGCATTTGCACTGGCACCGGCTCCTTGGAGCTGAGTGTGATATTATTCTCTCCGGAGTATGTCAGGTCGAATGCGACGTCTGAAATCGAGACGCCGTCCGAGCACGACGCGATTATTCGCATATTCGGCCCGTCATCGCGCAACGATTTGACCGTGCATTTTTCAAATGTGCCGGTTACTTGCCTTCCCTGGACGATTAAACCGCCCGCGTGGAGATCAGCATCTTTCTTGAAGGCAAGCCTGTTGTTCTCTTTGGTGAATATTTGGCCACAGGCCGAGGCGTCGATTGTCCAAGCTCCGTTCAAATCCGCAGCCTGAATCGAGGCCGATTGCGTCACGAGAAGTACCAACGTCACCAAAGGATTGAAGGTCCTCATGAAACTCTCCGACTAAATGGTCAATGCTGCCAAATCAGCCTCTTCGACGCCGATGGGGGCGCAGCAAGACGCGCCCCTTCGTATCGGTCTTGAGCAGTATTTGGGTGCGGCGAACTGGCGAAGCTGTTGTTGATCTAAGTCAATAGGCTCTGCAGAGCGCTCGTCTGCTTGAGGCAAAGCGCAGCGTAGCGCGATGACGAGTGCGATCTGTCAGAGCTGGAAAGGCCGCCGCACTTGTCCGGCGGCCTCCGCGCTTGAGTGGCTTGCGGGGCGGCGCCCGAGCTAGAGATCGATGCTAACGGCGATGTTGCGGCCCTGTAGTTGGGAAATCTTCATTCCGTCAGCCTGCACTTGCGTGAACTCCGGGTCGTTTGCCACGGCTTCCTRCACTTTGCCGTAAACTTCCCAATTGGAATAGCGCGTCGCAACCAGCAACTCTCCTGCCCACTGGCCAGTGTGGAAGMGGGAGAGCCGAAGAAATTCGGCGCCGTGTTTCTCAAAGATTTTCTTCGCCTGCCTGACGATCTTGATCATTTCCTCGGGCTTGTCGGTCTTGAAGCGAGTGAATTGAACGATCGGCATGGGGCTACCTCCATAACTGTGTAAAATGTCCAAGAGGCATGTATCGAGCGACGTTTGAGGAACGAACCTCTTGTTCGAATCTCGATGAAGATTCGTCTTTGTCGACGTGATCTTGGTTCAGCCTTCACAAGCGGCAGCGACGCAGCCTTATCCCGCGAATGAACTGACAACGTCACTGACTAAAGCTGGCGGACGGAAAGACCTGCTGTTGGATTCGCTGCCAGTTGCCCGACCAACGCATGGCGTCAATGAGTTCACACTCCGAGCACCCGCTGCGCGATCGCCACGACCTCGGAAGCCGCGATGTCGCGCATGCAGCGGTGATCGTTCATCCGGCAGATCGTGCTCTGGCAGGGCTGGCATGAGAGCACGCTCTTGTCCTGGACCACGGTCGCTGCGAGGCCGTTGAGGGGGCCCCAGAGATAGGGGCTGGTCGGGCCGAAAATGCCCATGGTGGGCGTGCCGAGCGCGGCTGCGATGTGCATCAGGCCGGAATCGTTGGAGATGGCGACGCCGGCCGCGGCCATGGCAAGGACGCCGTTGCGCAGATCGGTGCCGGTGAGGTCCCGCACGCCCGGACCGCCGGCGGCGACGATCTCCTGAGCGAGGCCCTTTTCGGCGGGGCCGCCAACCACCCAGACCTCCAGCCCGCGCTCGGCCAGCAAGCGGGCAGCCTCCGGATAATAGGTCCAGCGTTTTGAGGCGCCGACTGAGCCGGGAGCCAGCGCGACCGCCGCCCCGGCGCTGAGGCCATTGGCCTGCCGCCAGCGGACGATGTCCTCGGCCGGGACCCGCAATTGCGGCACCGGCCATTCCGCGGGCAGGGGGGCGCCATCGGGTTGGGCCAGGGCGGCGTTCTTGTCGATGAAGCGGGGCAGCTTCTTCTCGCCCCAGCGCCAGCGGTTGAGCAGGCCGAACCGGAACTCGCCGACGAAGCCGACCCTTTCCGGAATCCCGGCCAGGGCGGGCGCGATGGCCGCCTTCCAGGTCCGGGGCAGCACCAGGGCTGTCCCGTAATTCCGCTCGCGCAGGAGCTTCGCCAGGCCGAACTGGCGGTCAACGGCGAGCCGGCTGCGCGGCAGGTCCCACACGATGCCATCGCGCACGCCGGGCATGTAGTCGACCAGGGGGGCGCAGAGGGAGGTGGTGAGGAGATCGACCGGCCGGTTGGGCCAGCGCTCGTTCAGGACCCGGACAACGGTGTGATTCCGGACGAAATCGCCGATCCACATATAGGGGACGATCAGGATCGGGCGTGTGTCGCTCCGATCTGCATCTCGACCAAATTGCGAATCTTGATTCATTCGTTAATAGGACCGGGAACGTGCTGATGTTGCGGTTCGGTTACCCGCTCCGGACCTGCAGGTAAAGCCGGGACAGCGCCGATCCCAAAACCGCTTACACTTTGGCGGATCATGCGCTAGGGCAGGACCGGGCCGTGAAAATCGGGCAGGGCAAAACCTGGCAGGGTAGGTGGAATGTTGCTGGTGACCGGTGGGGCCGGTTTTATCGGATCGAATGTCGTCGCCGCGCTGAACGAGGTCGGTCGCAGCGATGTCGTCGTCTGCGATCTCCTCGGGACCGAGGGCAAGTGGCGAAACCTCGCCAAGCGCCAGCTTGTGGATATCGTCCCGCCGGCCGAGCTGCTCGACTGGCTGAAGGGCCGCAAGCTCGACGCCGTGATCCATCTCGGGGCGATTTCCGAGACCACCGCGACCGACGGCGATCTCGTGATCGAGACCAATTTTCGCCTGTCGATGCGCCTGCTGGACTGGTGCACGGCGGATGCGGTGCCGTTGATCTACGCCTCGTCGGCCGCGACCTATGGCGATGGTGCCGACGGCTTTGACGACGACGCCTCACCGCCCGCATTGAAGAAACTGCGGCCGATGAATCTCTACGGCTGGAGCAAGCACCTGTTCGATCTCGCCGTCGCCGAGCGCGTCGCGCGCGGCGAGAAGCTGCCGCCGCAATGGGCCGGACTGAAATTCTTCAACGTGTTCGGCCCCAACGAATACCACAAGGGCTCGATGATGAGCGTGCTGGCGCGCCGCTTCGATGATGTGAGGGCGGGCCGTGTCGTGCAGCTGTTCAAGTCGCACCGCGAGGGCATCGCCGACGGCGATCAGCGCCGCGATTTCATCTATGTCGACGACGTTGTCCGCGTCGTCATGTGGCTGCTGGCGACGCCGTCGGTGTCCGGTCTCTTCAACGTCGGCACCGGCAAGGCGCGCAGCTTCAGGGACCTGATGCTCGCTGCCTATGCGGCGCTCGGCACCAGGCCCAACATCGAATATGTCGACATGCCCGAGCAGATCCGCGGCAGCTATCAATACTTCACCCAGAGCGAGGTCGATCGCCTGCACCGCGCCGGCTATAACGGCGGCTTCACGACGCTCGAGGATGCGGTGAAAGCCTATGTCGGCGATTATCTCGACCGGCCAGACCGCTTCCGCTGAGGCTTCAAGGACCATGCCGACCCCCATTCTCGATTTCGACGCTCTCGCGCAAGCCATCTCAGGCCGTACGGTGCTGTGCATCGGCGACATCATGCTGGACGAGTTCGTCTATGGCGAGGTGTCGCGGATCTCGCCGGAAGCGCCGGCGCCCGTGATCGCCGCCCAGCGCAGCGAGATCCATATCGGCGGCGCCGGAAACGTCGCGCGCAATATCGCGTCCCTCGGGGCGCGCTGCATCTTCGTCGGCCTCGTCGGCGAGGACGATGCGGGCAAGCGGCTCGAAGCGGCACTTGCGGAGCATGTCGGCATCGAAAGCGCGCTGGTGTGCGATCCGTCGCGGCCGACCACGCGAAAAGTCCGCTTCGTCTCCGAGCATTTTTCCACGCATATGCTGCGCGCGGATTGGGAGCAGGCGATGCCTGCCTCCGACGACATCGAGACCAGGCTGATCGACACAATCCTGCCGCAGATCGCGCGCGCCGACATCGTGCTGCTCTCCGACTACGCCAAGGGCGTGCTGACCGCGCGCGTGATCCGCCACACCATCGACGCCGCGCGAACGCTCGGCAAGCCCGTGATCGTCGATCCCAAGAGCCTGAACTGGGCGATCTATCGCGGCGCCACGCTGCTCACGCCCAATCGCAAGGAATTTTCGGAGGCGACGCGCAGCCGCGCCGACACGCCGCAGAGCATCGTCGATGCCAGCGAGGACGTGATGCGGCTCGCCGATTGCGAGGCGATCCTGGTCACGCAAGGCGAGCACGGCATGACGCTGGTACCGCGCAATGGCGAAGCCGTTCACGTTCCGGCTGTCCCCGTGAAGGTGCGCGACGTCTCCGGCGCCGGTGACACCGTCGCCGCCGCGCTTGCGGTGTCGCTCGCGGCGGGTGCGGACTGGGACACGGCGTTGCGGATGGCCAATGCGGCCGCTGCCGTCGCCGTCGGCAAGCAAGGCACGGCCAGCGTGAGCGCGGCCGAGCTGCGGCGGAAGATCCTGCCGCATGCTTATCTCGCGGCTGAGGAGAAGATCGTGCTCGAGCCTGATACGCTCGACGCACAACTCGCGGAGTGGCGCCGGCAGGACCTGCGCGTCGGCTTCACCAATGGCTGCTTCGACATCCTGCATCCCGGCCACGTCAAGGTGTTGACCGCGGCGCGCGGAGCCTGCGATCGCCTGATCGTCGGCCTCAACAGCGATGCCTCGGTGCGGCGGCTGAAGGGCGCCGATCGCCCGGTTCAGGACGAACGGGCGCGTGCGGAAGTGCTCGCGGCGCTCGAAGCCGTCGATCTCGTCGTCATCTTCGAGGAGGATACGCCGATCGATTTGATCACCCGGATCAAGCCGAGCGCGCTGGTGAAGGGCGGCGACTACACCCGCGAGCAGGTGGTCGGCCATGAGGTCGTCGAGGCCGCCGGCGGAATCGTCGTGCTGGTCGACATCCTCCAGGGCTTCAGCACGACCGCGCTGGTCCATCGCGCGCGGGGAGGGGGCAAGTGACGGACCAGGCGACGACGCTCGCCCGGGAGACGACCGCCCAGATGCTGTGGCGGCGCTTTCGCAGCCCGGCGGCGTGGTGCGAGACGGCCGACCTGTTCGCGATCCTGACCGTGGCCTCGCTGCCCTGGTCGACCTCGCTCGCGGCGATCTTCAACGCTCTGTTCCTGGTCTGCATGGTGCCGTTTCTCGACGTCCGCGCATTCCTGCAATCGCTGAAGCGCCCGATCGCGGCCGCGCCGATCGCGCTGGTCCTGCTCGCGCTGGTGGGCACGCTGTGGTCGGATGCGGCCTGGGGCGCGCGCCTCTATGCGGTCAACCCGACCGTCAAGCTGCTCGTGCTGCCGGTCTTCCTCTATCATTTCGAGCGCTCGTCGCGCGGGCACTGGATGTTCATCGCGTTCCTGGTGTCCTGCGCGCTGCTCTCGGTGATGTCGTGGCTGGTGGCCTTCTATCCCAACCTGACGCTCAAGCCCGATCACCTCGAGCGCGGCATCTTCGTCAAGAACTACATCGACCAGAGCCAGGAATTCGCGCTGTGCGCGGTCGCGCTCGCCTATCCCATCGTGATGCTGCTGCGCGAGAAGCGCTATTGGTTCGCGGGACTATTGATCGCGCTGGCTCTGAGCTTCTTCGTCAACATGGCCTTCGTGGTGGTGTCGCGCACAGCGCTCGTCACCGTTCCGATCATGTTCGGCGTGTTCGCACTGCTGCACMTGCGCTGGCGCAGCATCGCGATCATCTCGGCCGCTCTTCTCGTCGGCGCCGCTCTCGCCTGGCAGGCCTCGCCGCAATTGCGCAAGACCGCCGATACCTTTGCCAGCGACTACACGCGCTATGTCGAAAAGGGCGAGCCGACCTCGCTGGGCCTGCGGCTCGAATTCTGGCGGAAATCGCTCAGCTTCTTCGCGGAGGCGCCGATCAAGGGGCACGGCACCGGTTCGACGCGTGGATTGTTCGAGCAGGTCAAGACCGGCAGCGGCTACCAGGCCTCCGCCGAGGTGATCGGCAATCCGCATAACCAGACGCTAAATGTCGCCGTGCAATGGGGCGTCATCGGCATCGCCGTTCTCTACGCGATCTGGGTCCTGCATCTCCTGTTGTTCCGCGGCGACGGGCTGGCCCATTGGATTGGCCTGCTGGTGGTGGTGCAGAACGTCTTCACCTCGCTGTTCAACTCCCATCTGTTCGACTTCCACGAGGGCTGGATGTATGTCATCGGCGTCGGCGTTGCCGGCGGCATGGTGATCCGGGCCCGACACGCCGAGGCGAAGGTGTGGGAAGCTGGTTCCTGAACGGCCGCGCCGCTGGCAAGCCTTGTACTGGCAAGTCTTGTCGAGATGGGCTATCAGCGCAGTCAGGTTGCACCTAACTGGGATTTCATCGGTCGGCGGATGACGCGTCTTTCGCATCTCACCTTGCGCAATTTCCTGATCGCGCTCCACGACCTGCTGGCGACCACGGCGGCGCTGTTCGCAGCCTTCTACCTGCGTTTCGAGGGCGGCGACGGCTTCTTCGACCGCCTGCCGCTGCTGTTCCAGATCCTGCCCTACTTCCTCGCCTTCAGCGTGGTCGTGTTCTTCCTCTTCAACCTGACCACGACGAAATGGCGCTTCATCTCGCTGCCTGACGCGCTGAACATCATCCGGGTCGCGACCGTGCTGACGGTGGCGCTCCTTGTCCTCGACTACGTGTTCGTCTCCCCCAACGTCCGCGGTGCCTTCTTTCTCGGCAAGGTGACGATCGTCCTCTACTGGTTCCTTGAAATTTCCTTCCTCAGCGCGCTGCGCCTGGCCTATCGCTATTTCCGCTATACCCGCGTGCGCCGCCACGCGCGGATCGACGATGCCGCGCCGACGCTGCTGATCGGCCGCGCCGCGGATGCCGAGG
>NZ_JBFUGY010000041.1:0-74551 GCF_056402655.1 Bradyrhizobium sp. P3_C3
CGCCGGGCCGGCTTCGCGCTGTCGTCGCTCGCGGTGGCCGGTGCGGCCGCCACGATCTCGGACAGCAGGGCCTTGTGCTGGAGCTTGTTGAGGTAGCCGGTCGACGGATAACCGCGGGCGGCCTGCCAGCGCTTCAGCACCGCGCGGGTCTCGTCGGTGAAGGCACCGGTGACCTTGGTGTCGAAGCCGAGCCCGGTCAGGCGGCGCTGCACGTCGCGGCGCTGGCCCTTGTCGAGGCCGATCTGGTCCTCGGTGAGCTGGGTGGAGTCGTCGGTGAAGGTGGCGGGATCGATCCCGGAGTTCAGATTGCGGGTCGCCGTGGACGGGCCGCTCTTGATCGCCGCAAGCCGCGCCAGCGCCAGCGCCTTGAACTGGCCGTTCGGATAGGCCGAGAGATAGGCGTTGAGCTCTTCCGGCTTGTTGGATTCCTTGACCGAGCGCCAGTACTCGAGCTCGACTCCGTCGGAGCTGCTCGCTGCCCCCGGCACGATTCCGGAAGCGGTCGGGGCTGCGTTGGCAACCTGCGTCTGCTGCGACGGGTTGAGATAGACCGCGCCGATCAGGTTGGTGTGGCCCCAAGGGAGCTGGCCCTTACGGGTCTCTTCGTTGACCTGGGCGCGCACCGACGTCATCGCCTGCTGGATCTCGACGCCGGGCTTGGTGATGTTGTCGATCAGTGCGCGTGTGAACGGGCTGTTGTTGCCCTCCTGGCCGTCGAGCGCGGTCTGGCCCGGGCCGGTGGCGAACGCGATCAGCGTGCCTTCGCCCGACTTCATCTCGGCAAGACCACTCTGCACGTTGACGCTGCGCGTTGCCGAGTTCGACTTGATCTTGGCGGCGAACGGATTGTCGCGGCAGGCGTCGAGGAAGACGAGCTTGACCTTGGCGTCGCCCATGGTCTGCTCGAGCGTCAGGTCGATGTTGATGGCTGCGCCGAGCTTGACGTCCATCTCCGACTTGATGTCGGCGTCGACAGGCAGAAGGTAGTTGCTGCCGCTGACCGCGATGCCGTGGCCGGCGTAATAGAACACTGCGACATCGGAGCCTTGCGCCTTGCGGCCGAAGTCCAGGAGCTTCTCCGTCATCTGGTCGCGGGTGAGGTTGGATCCTTCGATCACCTCGAAGCCGACATTGCGCAGGGTCGCCGCCATCGCCTTGGCGTCGATCGGCGGGTTCGGCAATTGTGCGACGTTCTTGTAGGAGCCGTTGCCGACGACGAAAGCGACACGGCGGTCGGCCTTCGCGGCACTGACCGACAGTGCCATGCACATCAGCGAAACGAGCAGGGTGAGAGTGCGCATCTGAAATCCCCAACAGAATCGAATTGCAGGCAGCAACAAATTGGCAACGAACCTACACGAAGTGCCCGACTTCGCGCCACCAAAACGGCAGTACGTCGTATTCAACCCGCTGCTGTGTGGCCGAATGTGCACGATGGAATGACCCTCCAACGTGATCCAGATCACACGGCCACTTCGTTTTTGTCGCGCGAGACAGCGCGAGGTTCACTGCGCGCGGGCGGGAACTGGGGCGGTCGGCTTCAGGTTCAGGAGATTGCCGCACAGGATCAGCGTCGCGCCGAGCACGGTCCAGGCGTCGAGCCGCTCCGAATACAGCAGCCAGCCGACAGTCGCGGTGAGCGGCACCCGCAAGAAGTCCATCGGCACCACGATGGTTGCATCCGCGTAGCGGAGCGCGCTGGCGAGGCAATAGTGCGAGAATGTGCCGCAGACCCCGATGACGAAGAGCCACCCCCAGAGAGTGGTTGACGGCCAGGTCCAGACGTAGAGCGTCGGCAGCAGGCCCACGACCATCTGCACGACGATMATCCAGAACAGGATGGACAATGCGCTCTCGGTTCGGGTCAGCGATTTCGCCAAGATCATGGAAATGCTGAAGCCGATCGCGGCCCCGAGCGCGATCAGCTGTCCCGGATTGATCTCGCCGGTGGCGGGCCGCACGATCATGACGACGCCGACGATGCCGAGCGCGATGGCGGCGATCTTCCAGACGGTCATGCGCTCGGACAGAAACGTTGCGGCCAGCAGCGCGGTCCAGATCGGCATGGTGAATTCGATCGCGACGACCTGGCCGATTCCGATCAGCGTCAGTGCGTAGAACCAGCCGAGCTGCGCGAAATAATGGACCCCGTTGCGCGCGAGGTGCTGGGGCAGGCGCTTGGTCGCGACCGCCTTGAAGCCGCCGGCCCGGTAGATGATCGGCAGCAGCAGCGTGAACCCGATCAGCGAGCGCACTTCCATGATCTGGAAGACGTTCAGCTCGCGCGTAGTCTCGCGGCCGGCAACCGCCATGACCAGCATCAGCGCCAGCCAGCCGGCCATCCACAGTGCAGCCATCGTTTTGGACGGTGTCGCGGTCATCGTTGCTGGTGCGGGCGATCGAGCCTGAGGGGAGGGCCGGTATCGGCGACATCGCCGGCGTTTGCAACGGCCAAAACTGCGGATGCAGCGATGCAGGGCGGCGTGCTAAGGCATCATTGAACAACAAGAAAAGGGAGATCTTCGCTCATGCAAATCTTGCAGCCGGCTGAATGGAAGAAACCGCGGGGCTTTTCTCACGGCGTGGTGGCCGAAGGGCCGGGCCGCTGGGTGGTGCTGGCCGGGCAGACCGGCGGCGACGAGACCGGCAATTACGCGCCTGACATGGCGGCGCAGGTCGCAACCGCGCTGAAGCGGATCATCAAGCTGCTGGGCGAGGCCGGAGCCGGTCCGGAGCACATCGTCCGCCTGACCTGGTACCTGACCAGCCGCAGCGAATATGAGGCCGCGGGCGCCGGCATCGGCGCGGCCTGGAAGGAAACGCTGGGGCGCAATTTTCCGCCCTCGACGCTGCTCTACATCGGCGGTCTCGTGGACGAGCGGGCCAAGGTCGAAATCGAGGTCACGGCGTTCGTGCCGAACGCATAAAACGCATAAAAAAGCCCCGGCGGAATCGCCGGGGCTTTTGGCTTGAACGCGGTCCGCCTTAGCGCGACAGCGAGATGTTGGCGCCGCGGAACTGGCTGTCCGCGCGCATCGTGACGCTCTGCTTGTTGCCGGACGTCTTCAGCGTGATGTTGGCGTTGAAGCCGGCGGTCGAGGCGACCAGCTCGTAGTTGCCGCCAGCGCCGCGGCCCTGGAGGGAGCCGCTGATGTTGCGGCTGGCTTCGGACCAGCTGCCGGCGATGGCGCCGCCTTCAGCCCTGACGTTGGCGCCGAGATTGAACTTGTAGGCGTCGCTGGCGCAGGTCAGCGACATCTCCATCGTCGGTCCGATCGGGGCGTATCTGGCCCGGCAGCGGATCCGCTCGGTCGAGCCGTCATCCAGCGTGACGGTGCCGGCACCGCTCCAGCTCCCCGCCAGCGGGGCGAACGGGCCGGACTGGGCCTTGCTCTCAGAGTTGGCGATCCCCGCCGCAAACAAAACGGCGGCCGCGATCAGCAGCCGCCGGCTTACGACGCTGATCCCGAATTTCTTACTGGCGCGATGCTTCCCACCGCCCGCTGCACGGTATGCCTGCAGATGCTCCATTCCACTTCCCCGATCCGGCGTTGCCGCTGAGTTGACCGTTGGCATATGCACCATTGATCGAAACTTTCACAAGTCCCCCGCTGCCGATGGTGCCGGAAACGTTAGCGCCGGGCGCGGTGATCTTGCCGTCGGCAACCGTCAGCATGGAGCTCGCGGTCGGCTCGCAGGTGCCGCTCTTGGTCACGATGGTGACATGCCAGTTGCCGTCATAGGGGGTCTGGGCGAAAGCGGGAGCGGCGAGGGTGATAACTGAAGCGGCACAGAATGCCGTAATGCGACCAAAACGCATGAATTCCGTCCTTGAATCTGTCTGATATGCTGACGCTTATTCGGCCTAAATGTGACGGAAATTTGTTGCATTGCCAAAGCGAAAATTGTTCCTGTGGAAACAATGGTTTATTTGTGTTTCCGGCTCCAATTTTCGAAGCAGAATCAACGCGCCTTCACGTTAAGGGTAAACGTCAGGAGAGGACTCAGGGAACGACTCACGAAGGGACTCAGGAAAGACTTGGCGCCAAGGTCGCGAACTGCTCGTCCTGAACCTTGGAGGGCAGCGCCTTGTGGACCTTGACGTAGTCGATCACGTCGGCCAGCAGCTTGAGGCCGAGCGGAGCGAGCGCGCGCTCCCAGAGTTCGCGAGCCGTCTCGCCCTTCTTGACGAAGCACCAGTCCTGGGCGGCGATGGCGCCGGCGTCCATGCGGTCGGCAAGATGATAGATCGTGCCGCCGGCGATCGGATCGCCTTCCTTGATGGTCCATTCCACAGCGGCTTTGCCCCGATGACGCGGCAGCAGCGAGGGATGATAGCCGATCCCGCCGTACTTCGCGGCGGCCAGGGCGTCCTTGCCGATCCGGGCGTGGCTGTGGGCGGTGATGATCAGGTCGGTGTCGGGGCCGATTTCGGAGGCGACCACCAGCTTCGGATTGGCCTGGACCGTCACCTCGATGCCAGCCGCCTTGGCGCTCGCCGCGAGGCGATCCTCGGCGTCGGCCACGACGACCCGCACGATCGGGACGCCGTGCTCCCGGAGCATGTTCAGGGTGGTCACGCCGAAATGGCGGGAGCCGACGAGGGTAATGCGCATGGGTGTCCGATCCGTCTCGCAACTGCGTCATCCCCCGATAACACGTCGGTGCGTCCTGTCACCAGCCGCGGGCGGTTTGTGCCGGTTATCAACAATGCACCGGGCGCGGGGGCGCGACGGGCTCCGCGATTGCGCAGCCGGCCGTTCCGGTGCTTCCATGCGCGTATGGCACCGTATCAGGAGCGAGCGCATGCGAAGCGCGTGGTTTTTCCTTCTCGCGGGACTGAGCGTAGCCACGCCAGCGCGCGCCGGCGGGCCGTATCCGGCGGTCCCGCCCGAGGTCGGGGTGGCGCCGTTCATCGGTCCGACGTGGGATGCCTATCGTTGCGCCGAAGGGCCGGTCTATAATTTCTACCACGGCGCCTATTACGGCGAGGAGCCGCCCGCACTCTATCGCGGCTACGCCTACAGGCCGTACTACCGCTACAGCGCCTACCGCAGGCTGCCGCGCAAGTATTTTTGCGTCACGGATTAGCGTTGCCGGACGGCCACATCGACAGCAAATGATGTATCCGCCGGTTCCTCTGTTTCATTTCTAACATAAGCAGCCCCCGTGTGCCGCTAGAATGCACCAACCGGGGCTGGCCAAATTTGATTCCGAATCCGTTTTCGAACCCGGCTTTGGCCGCTGGCGAGTGATCGCCAGCGGCTTTTCATGCCGGCGCCATCACGAAATCATCAAACGGTAACGCGTTCTCAACCTGCCTGTCGTATCGACGAATCCGTCGCGGATTTGTATTGCGTACCGCGACACCAAAAATGTCCCGCCGGCGCGGGCGCGCCGCGTGGGCTTTTTTGCCGGGACCGATTTCATGCCGAGCGCAATTGAGCAGATCGTGGACGCCTATGTGCGGCTGAAGAACCGCCGTGGGCTCGACGAGCTGATGATGCACAGGCAGCGGCTCGCGGTCGATCTGAAGAGCAGGTCCGGCTATGATTTCAGCCTGCCGATCGGCAAGATCGACGAGGAGATCGCGATCATCGAGGAGGGGCTCAGCCGGCTGAAGGCTCAGTCTCCGGATCCCCGTGGGATACGTCCGATCTGACGCGCTCAGTCGCGCCGGCCGCCGTCGATGACGGTGAACAGCGGCCGTGCCTGGGTGGGCTCGACCAGAAGTTCCTCCACCAGCGCGGCTGCCGCATCGACATATTTGCGCGTCGGTTTGTCGAGTTCACGTTTGGCCTCGTCGTCGAGCGCGACCTTTGCGGCCTCGACCAGCTTGCGCATGCGCGCCGCATGGTCGTCGCCCGCCGTCAGCGTCGCGCGCGCCAGCGAGCGCAGCACGAACAGCTCGCCTTCGAGGCGGAGCAGGCGGTCGTTGAGCCTGGAGAGGACTGCGTTGAGATCGGCCATAGCTGCTGTTCGTCGCGGAGGATCCATCCTGATCTAGCGGCGATCGGTGAACGGAATCCAAACGCCATTGGCGCAATTGGTTGATCTCCGGCGTCTCGCGGCAGCAGCGATGCCGCCGATGTGAGACATCGTGACGGTGCGATGCGTCGTCCCAGCGTGGTTCCCGCACCACATAGTGCCTGGGTGGACGTCTGGAGCACGTATGATGCGGTCTGTCCTGGCTTTGGTCCTCCTGATTGCAACATGCGCGTCGGCGGCTGCCGCGCCGGCGCATCATGCCCGCCCGCGCCATCACGTCGCCGTCCAACTGCCCGAGGACGCGCCGGTCCCGCCCGGCTGGTACAAATTTCCCGGGTGGCCGCCGATCCCGCCGTCGGAGAACAGGAATCTCGATCCCTCCAATTTCGGCGGCGGTTGATCGAAGCTACGATGCGGTTCGGGCGAGATAATCGCGGGCGAAGGAGAGATACCAGTCGAGGCAGGCGGGATTGGCCATCGCCTCCTTGTTGATGACCTTTTCGACGGGGTGGCCCAGCAGCAGCTTCTTGATCGGCAGCTCCTGCTTCTTGCCCGAGAGCGTGCGCGGGATCTCGGCGACGGCAAAGATCTCGTTCGGCAGGAATCGCCGGGACAGGCCGGCCTCGATCGCCTTGTTGATCCTGGCCTGCATCGCAGCGTCAAAGGCTGTGCCCTCGCGCAGCACCACGAACAGCGGCATGTAGCTGTCGCGGCCGAGATATTCGAGGTCGACGACGAGGCTATCCAGCACCTCCGGCAGCGCTTCGATCGCGGAATAGAGCTCACTCGTGCCCATGCGCAGGCCGTGCCGGTTGATGGTCGCATCGCTGCGGCCATAGATAATGCAGGAGCCGTCCGGATTGACCTTGAGCCAGTCGCCGTGCCGCCACACCGGCCCGCGGCCGCTGCCGTCGAAATTGTCCGGATAGGTCTCGAAATAGCTGGCGCGATAGCGCGCATCGCCCCTGTCGTTCCAGAAACGGAGCGGCATCGAGGGCATCGGCTCGGTACAGACGAGCTCGCCGACCTCGTCGATGACGGCGCGGCCCTGCTCGCTGAAGGCTTCGACCGCCGCGCCGAGCAGGCGGCACTGCATCGCGCCCGGCGTCTGCGGCAGTTCGCGGTTGCCGCCGATGAAGGCGCCGGCAAAATCGGTGCCGCCGGAGATGTTCGCCCACCAGATGTCGGCCTGCGCCTTGCTGCCGTTGATTTTCGACAACGCCGCGAAGCGATCGTTGAACCAGGCTTGCGTATCGGCGCTGAGCGGCGAGCCGGTCGAGCCGAGGCAGCGCAGCCGCGACAGATCGCCGGCCGCAGTGAGATCGATCTCGGCCTTGGCGCAGTTGGCGAAGAACGCCGCGCCGGCGCCGAAGAAGGTCGCTTTCGACTGTGCCACGAACCGCCACAGCGTGGTCCAGTCCGGCTTGTCCTTGGTGCCGCCCGGGCTGCCGTCGAAGATGCAGCAGGTGGTGCCGCTGAGCAGGCCGCCGACCTGCGAATTCCACATGATCCAGCCGGTCGAAGAGTACCAGTGATAGCGCTCGCCGAACGAGTTCTCGTGGTAGGAGCAACCGAGGTCGTTGTGCAGGCCCAGCAGCGCCAGCACCACGATGACGATCCCGCCATGGCCGTGCACGATCGGTTTCGGCAGGCCGGTGGTGCCGCTGGAATAGACGATCCAGAGCGGATGATCGAACGGCAGCCAGGCCGGCTCGAACGCGTCGATCGCGGCGCCTGTCCTTGCGACGATGTCCGCGAGCTGGGCGTCCGGTGCTGCGGGCGCGGCCTCGCTGTGCAGGATGACGTGCTCGACGGTCGGCAGCGATCGCCGCAGCTCCGCGACGACGTCTTTGCGATCATGCCGGCGGCCGGCATAGGTCACGGCATCGCAGGCGATCAGCACCTTCGGCTCGATCTGCTTGAAGCGGTCGATCACGGCGGGCGCAGCCATATCGGGCGCACAGACGCTCCAGACCGCGCCGGTGCTGGCGCTCGCCAGAAACGCGATGATGGTTTCGGGGATGTTGGGCAGGTAGGCCGCGATCCGGTCACCGGGCTTGATGCCCTTCTCCTTCAGATGCAGCGCGAGCGCCGCCGCCTTGCGCCGCAGCTCCGGCCAGCTCGTTTCGTTGAGCTTGCCGTCCTCGCCGCTACTGACGATCGCGGGCAGGCCGGCGGCGTCGGCGGCCTCGACATGCCGGAACACCTGCCGCGCATAGTTGACCTGCGCGCCGGGAAACCACACCGCGCCCGGCATCTTGCGCTCGGTGATCACGGCCGCAAACGGCGTCGGCGATTGCAGATCGTAATAGTCCCAGATGCTGCGCCAGAAGCCGTCGAGATCGCGCACCGACCACTGCCGCATCTCCTCGTAATTCGCGAAGGAGAGGCCACGCTGCTCGGCGAGCCAGTTGCGGTAGAGGGCGATCTGGGGAACGAAAGGTGCGGTCATTGCGTGTCAGCTTCTATTGCGGGGCGGAAAGTCTATCCTGCGCCGCAGAGTAGCAGAAGCCATAGTTCGCGCAGACTGCGATGACGGCAGTAGTGGGTCTGCGAGCACCAGCAGCACGTTGGAGTGGCGCAACACGTTTACTTCAATGGATTCGTCATCGCGAGCGTCGCGAAGCAATCCAGACCGTTGCCGCGGAAAGCCTCTGGATTGTTTCGCTACGCTCGCAATGACGGCGTGGAGGCGCGCCGTCGCCACAATTGGGCTACGGTACCGAGACCATCGCTGGCGCCTGTCACTGCACGCCCGCCCACCGCCTTCCGAACACCGGCGGTTTTGTCTTCACCGCTTGCCAGCCGAAGAAGTGATGCTTGCCGGACCAGGTGTGCACCACGCCGCTGCAGATGCTGCATTTGAAGCTGCCGGTGTGGGCTTCGCTGTGCTCTTCCCGTGTCGCGGTGTAGTTCATGCTGCAACCCGCGCAGGTGAATTCTTCGGTCGTCCAGATGCTGTTGGCCATTGCACATCAGTGTTTTTGAATGTTGGCGAGAAGCGTAGGTGCGGGGATTTGCATCGGCGTAAACTGACCTCGGGAAATCCGGTTAATCGCCGTTAGCCAAACCGGGCTCCGGTCGCGGCGTTGCAGGAGCTTCCCGGGTCTGACGAGCGCCCGTCAGTCCAAATCGCGTYGCCGATTGGTCCAAGCGCGCGCGTGATCCCGCAGCTAGATTTCATCGTCGCCTCGGTCGGAGGGCGGACAATTTGGGGGTGAGATCATGCGGAAGAAACTGGTTTTGGCGTCTGCGCTGCTGTCATTGGCAACGCCGGCATTTGCAGCTGACATCATTGCGGCCGCGCCGGTCAAAGCGCCGGTGGCGGCCCAGATCTTCAGCTGGACCGGCTTCTACATCGGCGCGCATGGCGGCGGCGCCTGGAGCAAATGGACCGGCATCGACCCGACCGATCCGACCGCGACCTGGAGCTCGGTCACGGCCAGCGGCGGCATCGTCGGGGGCCAGATCGGCGGCAACTACCAGATCAGCAATTTCGTGATCGGCCTCGAAGGCACCGGCGCCTGGTCCAGCGTCACACTCAATGCCGGCGGCCCGTTCGGTGGCGGTGCCGGCTTCAACCTGTCGCTGAAGAACGACTACATCGCCACGGTCGCCGGCCGTTTCGGCGTCGCCTTCGACCGCGTGCTGCTCTACGCCAAGGGTGGCGCGGCCTTCACCCGCGACAAGTATAGCGTCAACAACGGCCTTGCCGGCCCGCTCGCCGGTTCCGCCTCGGGCAGCTTCAATCGCACCGGCTGGCTTGCCGGCGGCGGCATCGAGTGGATGTTCGTGCCGAACTGGTCGGTGCGGGCCGAGTACAACTATATGGGCTTCGGCACGATCACCGAGCAGCCGGTGACGACAGGCAATCTGGTGGCGACTCCAGCCAATGTGAAGCTGAACATCCAGACCGGCACGGTGGGCGTGAACTACCACTTCTGAGCGGAGGGAGCGCCACCGCTCGGCCGACTGGACCAACCCGTTCGGCGACAGCTAGTGCCGCGCCGGGCGGCGCAGCGGTCCGATCCCTTGCGCCGTCGCGGGCCCGCTCGTCTTGACGCCGGATGCGCGGCTGGCAATAACGCTTTGCCGCGCAAGTGCCGGAACCCGCGTCAATGCCGCAAGGAAAGGCGTGCCCGTGAAAAGTCTCCGTCAGCTCCTGACGGGAGAGGACATCATCCAGCTCCTGATCCGGGTCGGCCTGCTTGGCCTGCTGATCATCTGGACCTTCCTGATCATCCGCCCGTTCGTGCCGATCCTGGCCTGGAGCGCCGTGCTCGCGGTCGCGTTCTATCCGGCCTTCAGCTGGGTCGCCAAGATCCTCGGCGGCCGCCCGAAGACTGCGGCCGCGATCCTCACCCTGATCACGCTCGGCATCGTCATTGGCCCGGCGACCTGGCTCGGCCTCAGCGCGGTGGACGGTGCGCGCGAACTGGCGAAGCAACTCGGCACCGGCGACCTCGCGCTGCAGTCGGCGCCGGAGCAGCTCAAGTCGTGGCCGGTGGTCGGCCCTTGGCTCTTTGATCTCTGGGATCAGGCCTACAACAACATCCGTGCGGTGCTGCGCGAGGTCGCGCCCTATCTCCAGCCGCTGGCGGGACCCTTGTTGTCGCTTGCGGGCGATGCGAGCCTCGGCACGCTCCAGTTTCTGGTCTCGGTGTTCGTCGCCGGTTTCCTGTTTCCGCACGGGCCGCGGCTGGTTGCGGCCGGGCGCGGCTTCCTGTTTCGCATCGTGCCCGAGCAGAGCGAGCATTTTCTCGAGCTTGGGGGCGCCACCATCCGCGCCGTGGCGCAAGGCGTGATCGGCGTCGCCATCGTGCAGGCGCTGCTCGCCGGCATCGGCTTCAAGATGGCAGCCGTGCCGAGCGCCGGCCTGCTCGCCTTCATCGTGCTATTGCTGTCGATCGTGCAGATCGGCGCGTTCCTGGTGATCCTGCCGGTGATCATCTGGATCTGGACCGCCAAGGACGTCACCACGGCGCTGCTGCTCACCGTGTTTCTCGTCCTCGTCGGCTTCATCGACACCATGTTGAAGCCGCTGGTGATGGGGCGCGGCCTCACCACGCCGACCATCGTGATCTTCGTCGGCGTGATCGGCGGCACGCTCGCCCACGGGATCGTCGGCCTGTTCATCGGGCCGATCATCCTGTCGGTGGCCTGGGAGTTGATGATGGCCTGGATCAGGACCGAGGACCGGGCGGCGGCGAGCGAAAGCTGAGCTGCTCGCACGGGCTGTGGTCAAAGCGCCCCGCGAACTTGTCTATTCAACTAGACAAGTTACGATGGGGCGATTCTGTTTTCGATCTACGGCAGTAATGGCGAAGTCTTCCAAGCTGGTTGCCGCAAAACGCGGCAAGGTATTGTTGGTCAGACGGCGGTCGGACGGCCTGTGGATGTTCCCGGGCGGCCGCAAGCGTTCGCGCGAGTCCGACAAGGACTGCCTGCGGCGGGAGATCAAGGAGGAGCTGCCCAAGCTGAAGCTCGGCCGGATCAGCCTGTGGAAGGAAGTGACGGCCAGGAATAAGCGCTCCGGTCGCAAGATGAGCGACGCGATCTTCATCGCCAAGGGTGCCAAGGGCAGGCTCGAGATCGGCGACAAGAAGGAGATCGACCGGGCCGCCTGGCAGAAGCCGCGCGGCATCCGCCTGACGCCGACCTCGCGCTACATCCGCGATCGGCTGTTTCCGAGCAAGCCGCGGCGCCAGTGAGGAGGGGGCCGCGTCTTCGCGGCGCCGGTGCGACAAATCGCCCGCTGGTCCACAACACGAGCCCGAAATCGACAGATCATCGTGCGGTCAGGTCGGCCTACGGTCGTGGTCTGATCGAGACGGCCCCAGCCAGCCGCTATTGCTTGACCGCCAGCGTGTCCAGGCAGTGGTTGAGATAGACGGTGCGATCCCTGGGCAGCACCTTGTCGAGATCCGCCTTCAGTGCGCATTCGCGTTGCCGCATCTGCTCGGCCCGGCGCTTCTCGGCCGCCTCGCGATATTCGGGGGCAACCTTGTTGGGATCGACCAGCGCCTGCGCGCGGGCGGGAGCAGTCACGGCGAGCGCGATGGCGGCGATGATGATAATGAACTGCTTCAAATGAGCCTCCGTAAAAGGGCTCATGCTAGCGCGGGGGTAGCGAGGGCTCAAACGGCAAGTACGGTGGGACGACCGATAGCGCAGCCCGCGTCCGAGAGGCTGTTGGCGGAGTCGGTTTTTCAACGACCCGAAGTCGGCCAAGTGAAGTGGGGTAAGTGAAGTCGGCCAAGCGAAATCGGCCAAGTGAAGTCCATTCACTTCGACGCTTGGTCGATCTTGTGCCCGAGATGCCCGGTGTCGTGATCGCGACGCAACTGGCTCAGCGAGGTCTCGTTCAATTGATGCAAGACCTCGCTGAGCGGCGTCGCATCGGGATAACCGGCCGCAAATGCCTTTCCGTAGATCTTCCGCAACGTACCGACCAGCGTGTTGCCATGCTTCTTGCTGATCGCGCCATCCTTGTCCCGATGGCGGCCGTCCAGGCCCGGTTCCTTCATGTGGTTCTCCCTGTGCGGCGTCTTAAGCGCCTGGAGAGAGCGTGCTCCCAAACGAATTGGTTGGCAACGGTGCGGCGCGCGGGAGTTGAGCGGCGGTCCGCTCGATCGCAAGAGCGTCGCGTTCGCGCTTCGCTCTCCTAGCTGTGAAGCTGCGTCAGATCGCGGTGGGTCGGTCGGCGTATTACATGAGCGGGAACGGACTCGATTGGAGCCGATACGATGCGTGTTGTTTTGGCCCTGGGCCTCCTGATCGTCTTGTGTACGTCTGCGGACGCCGCGCACCACGCTCGTGCGCACAATCCTGCGACACGCCATCCTCCGGTTGATCGTTTCGGCACGGAAGTGAATCCTCGCGTGCGCTTCGCGGTCCCCGGCTGGAGCGATGAAGCAACGGCGCGCTGGCTCAATGATGCCTCGTCCAACGTCGGCCGAGGCGGATAGCCACACCCGGACGCGGTACGCGAAGATCGGCGGAGCCGTGTGAACCAGTTCACACTCGCGCTTCGAGACCGGTGCTATGAAGGCCTCATTGCTTTTACCGATTGATATTTTGAAAACGCCCCAGCGCTCCCTACCAGGCGCTGGGGTTTTCATTTCGATCGCGGTCACGGCCACGGCTCGCGAAGCGTGATCGGATCGGGCGGATGATTTCTGAAAAGTGCCGAGGGGCGGGCGCGACTAAGCGGCTTGCTCCTCAAACGAGGTGTAGACCTGCCCAGCCGGATCGACGATCTGAACGTCCCAGCATCCGTCTTCGACGAGCTCTCTGGCCTTCTTGAGGGCGGCCGCGAGTGACAGCCGCTTGAGGCTGACGACGCCTGCCGTGTCGAAACCGTTGATTTCAAACATGCCGTTCCTCCGGTTTTCCTGAATCTTACACCTTTCGAAGGCGTTGTCTCCCGGCTTTTGTGGCAAGGCCCATGGAACCGCAGCTGCAGTGTCCAGTGCAGCGCGGTGGCCGCCATCGTGCCATCGGCCGACCCTGATGGTCGTGGCGCTCCCGTCGCGTTCAGGCGTCATTCAGAGGGCTTGTCTATCTTGCGGCCCTGGAGGACCGCTTCGATGTTGATCACCACTATTGCGACAATCCTTGCTCTTCATGACGGTGCAACGGCGCCTGCCGCAGCTGTCGAACGCCCGCTCGAGGTGCAGTATCGCGGCGTGCCGAGGCATCCACCGCCGTGCGGCGATCATTGGGATCAGAGCGCCCGCGATGGGATGTGCTATCCCAACGGCTATCTCCGTCCCGAAGACCAGGCGGCACTGCAGGGGTACTATCAGGGCCCGCGGCCTTACTATGGAATGCGCCGGCGTCCGGTGCCATGCGGCCACGGCGCTGACGTCGATATCCGCGACGGTGTCTGCTACCCCAACGGCACGGTTCCACTACAATTCCAGGACCGGCCAGAGAATTACTATCGGCGGTACTGAGAGGCGGGCCGTCAGGCGCGAGGCCGGGTGTGCTCCGGATCAGTGTGCTCCTGATCAGCGTGCTCTTGATGAGCTAGCCGCGGAGCCGGCCCAGCGCCACGACTAAGCGGCCTGCTCCTCAAACGAGGTGTGTACGCGTCCCGTTGGATCGACGATCTGAACGTCCCAGCACCCGTCTTCGACAAGCTCTCTGGCCTTCTTGAGGGCGGCCGCGAGTGACAGCCGCTTGAGGCTGACGACGCCTGCCGTGTCGAAACCGCTGATTTCAAACATGCCGTTCCTCCGGTTCTCCTGAATCTTACACCTTTCGGGGGCCTTGTCTCTCGGCTTTGGTGCTTCGAAGCAGGCTGCCGCGTGACTCATTCGGTCGCATCGCCCCCCGTAATCGGCCGGGGCGGCTGGGCCTGCCAGGCGGCCACGTCGCTAACGTGGAATTAATCCAAAATGCCCACAATTTTAGGCAGTTGTAGGTGGGTGCTGCGTAGAGGAGCCGTCGCGAGGACGTTCCGGCGTCGGCTTCCTTTTGCTCGCTCATTTGAGGTCAATGGACATGACCACGACATCCGAGGCGCAAGGCCTCGTCGAACAACTCGACCCCGCGGCGCTCGCGCTCGCAGTCGCAGCACTCGAACCCGCAGCCCCGGAAGCTCCGGCATCGAGCAAGCGGTCGAGCCGGAAATCGGTCCTGGCGCTGTCGGTGTGTGCCTTGGCCATCAATGGCGCGGCGGCGATCTATACATTGCCGGCTGAATTTCCGTCGCCGAATCTCAGCAGTCTGGCTGAACTGCTTTCGCGCCGGGAAGCTTCCACGCCAAGGGCGGATCCGGTTGTCGCTGCCTTGAAGGACATTCAGTCGGCCCAGCAGCAACACACGGCTTCGCTACAGGAGAGCAACCACGCCTTGCAGCAAAATGCAGCTCTGCTGCAGCAGGATTCAATGGTGCTGTTGTCTCTGCGGCAGAGCATCACGGACGAACGGGTCGATGTGAGGAAGATATCTTCGCAACTGTCCACCCTCATCGCGAAGGTCGACTCGCTGCAGAATGCAATGATGTCGGACGTCACGTCCTCGATCCGAAAAGCGAACGCGCGCTATGGACTGTCGGCAGCGATGCGGAAGCGGATGGTTCGGCAGTCGAAATCCGTAGGGCCGGTTTCGGTTGGAGGAGCGCCGCTGAGCGTGCCGGCTGCTACGTCGGCGCCGGAAAGCTGAAGACAGGTCAGGCAAATCACCTGACGCTACTGGCCCTCGAGCTCACGCTGGCCGGTCTTCTTGTCACGCCAGGCAGGACACGATGGCAAGCACGACGTCGGCGCCCAGGTCCCCCGAGTACATCGTGAAAAGGATGCCAGCGCCAAGAACAACAGCAAAGACCTTGAGAATAATCATCGCGAGATCCCCTCGTGGGTGACAGGACACTGGACCCGGATTGTTTCCTGAGTGCTTCGCGTGATGCGGCGAATGGTTTCATTCACCGAGGCGTTATCCGTGAGGGGGCCGCTCGACTTAGAGGCCGCAACAGGGGCTGCTGCGCCCCGATGCATTTTCGAGATCAAGCCCGGGGGGCATCGCAATCGAACTGGCGCGCGCCAACGGTGACTTCAAAACTCTCTCGCAAGAGCGAGCGCAAGGTCTCAGTTGCTCCGTTCCGACCTCCAGCCGGTTTCCCGATGTGAAATGGTGGCGGTGATATCGACATCTCTGCCGGCCGACTGGCGCCAGGCAGCCACGCCGAAACACACCGTCAGCGTTAGTGTCGTCAGCAATAGCAGCACGGACAGAAACTGGCTCACGCACACCCCCGGCAAGATCACGCGCCAACGCGCGCACATCTGGTTGATTCGGAAAATGCAGTCCGACTGACCTAGGGTGCGTTTTCCCCAAGGTTGCAGACCCTTGGACCAACACTCGTAGCCCTTGGCCACCGCGCTCAGGAGCCGGCTCCGCACGCACCAGGCTTCTGCGCTTCACAAGAATTGGCCGGCTATTGCCGTCGCCACGGCATAAGCTTTGGCTGGATGCTCGATGGCAGCCTCGCCGGCCGTCGCTCTATGATAGAGGCGTGTCGAGGCCGGGCAGTGGCGCCTGGAAGCGCCGGCGGCTGATGACGCGCCACGGCGGCTGAGGCGGTCGCGACCACCAGGGCTCGCCGGTTCACACCACGCTAGGCACCAACAATACGCCGCCGGGCTCTAATACATTGTCCCGGCGGCGGTGTTCATTTCCAGCCCCGAGATGGAATGGCAAAAATTAGGTACGTGCAGAGCTTGCGATCGTTTCAGTTTGACTGGCTGCAACACGAGGCCCGCCGGGGGCGCCCGAGCGGGGGGCTGACAGGGGCGCCTCGGATCGGTAGGTTCGCCTATGGTTCAGATGATGAAGGCGTTGGCGGTCGTTGCCATTCTGCTATTGCCAATAAGCGCGCTCTATGCCGGGGCGACCATCGTCGGCGCAGGTTCGCAGTCGTGCTCGACTTGGACGAACAGAACCAAGAATGCGGTAGTAAAGGGCGCTTTCGAATCCTGGGTTGTAGGCTTCATCAGTGGTCTGAATGTTAGCGGCGATAGAGAAATTGTCGGAGGCGGTGACTTCACAGCGATCATTGCTTGGATGGACCAGCGCTGCAGATCTCGTCCGACCGACCAAATTGGAATCGCAGCCCTAGATCTCGCGATGGAATTAGCTGGCAACGCAGCGAAGCGCTGACCCGCCGGTTCACGCTGGCGGCCCCCCTTTAGAATTCGTTAGTTGGGGGGGCTGCCGCTCTTGGCCTTGGACGAATGTTTCACTACCGGTTTGGCTGGCGTGGCCGGCTTCTTCGCTTCGTCGCCGCGGGCAGTTCCCCACGGATCGACTGCCTTCTGGTCGGGAACATTGCCGAGGGAGCGTTGATAGGCGCGCTCGGCCCGAATGTCGTCCGCCTTCTCGGCCTCCGTCTTGTCCTTGGACTCGCCGTACATTGGAACATGGTCCTGAGCCAATGCGGTCTGTGCGATCAGGGCAAACATGACAGCGGCGGCGATTTTGCGCATCGAGAAACTCCCGGTTCTGCGACTAGCATAACATCGCGCCGATTGCGGCATCAATGCATCGGAGTGGCGTCCGGTAACGGCTGATGACGCATCGCCGCCGGTTGAAGCGGTAGAGATAAGCCCGCCGGCTCACAAGGTCGGCGGGGTTCTCTTGCGGGGCAGGCTAGTCATCATCCGCCGACGAGCCGTTAATTCGCTAGTTGAGCGCGCGCCTGTTTGACATTGCGTGAGACGACACGATCGTAGGCCGATAAAGCGGCATCGGTCGCTAACTCAACCATTTCTCGATAGGCGCCGTCGTTCGTTTGAGTGAAGCTTTCGCGGATTGCTCTGGCAAGCTGTTCGTCTGAAACGGCGTCTCCCGGGGCCGCTCGTCCGGTGAGTCGGCTATACAGATTCAAGCGATACACGTCGGCGGCGATTTGCCAGGCCCAATCCTCCAGTCCCAGTTGTTGAACCACCCGGTCGACCCCTTGCTCTACGCGCAGAAAAATTGGGGTAGTCGACGCTGGGCATAGAAAAAACTAACTCAGGTTAGAAAAAAATCTGCCCTACAAATTCAGGTGGAAGCCGCCGCTCGAGGCGCGCGCCGGTTCAGGCACCAACAAATACGCCGCCGGGCTCTAATACATTGTCCCGGCGGCGGTGTTCATTTCCAGCCCCGAGATGGGAACTAACAAAAACCTCGGATAGAGATTTTACGTACGAAACCTGGGAAGGTTTCAGGCTGCCGGTTCACGCTGGCGGGCCTTGGCAGGCCCTGCAAACTCCTGTTGATGTGGCCGAGGAAGCTGTCACATTACTTTGACAGACAGGTGCCAATTTGGAAGGCGCTGGGATTTCAGAGCCCAGACCGGAATACGCGGCGAACGCTGCCAAGCGAATATATTCCGCTTGTGCAGCGTTCAGTATCCTCTCAATTTCGGGAGTTCGGCGTGTTTGATGCTGAAATGACTGCGCTGCTCAGGGCGGTGCTCGATGAAGTTTGCGAAAATATTCCTGTAAGCGAGACGGGCGCCAGAGCGTACGTTGCCTCGAAGCTCCTCGATGCCGCGGCACATGGGCACCTCTCAACCGACGCGTTGAAAGCGGCGGGTCGCGACGCCTTGAACCCACCAACGATGTGGCGCTGATTATCCGCTCCACATCACTCGATCACATCGTATTCGAAGGCGACGCCCTCCGGGTCGTTCTCCGCAAGCCATCGTTCCGCGGCGTCCACCGTCGCGAAGACCTTGATGTGATTGATGTCGCCGACCTGCTTGGGGTGTTGCGCCGGCCCTAGTGGGGCTCTTTCGCGCGCATGGAGCGCATCTGCCTGGATCTGGCGGACGGAGAGGGCGTGCTGCCGCTTGAGCGCGCCGGCCTCATGGCGATCGCGAGCAATTGCCGCGCTGCCATCCGACGCTCAGATCGGCAATCAATTTGCCAACACAGTGCCCACACACGGCTTTTTCGGTCGGCTGGTGATTTCGCTTAAATTAGTGTTTCGGCTTGGTGAGCGCGCTGGGGCTCGAACCCAGGACCCCGAGATTAAAAGTCAGGAAATGGGTATCTCGCAGCATTCCAAATCATCACGGGATAGGGGCCGGATACCCTTATTTTCCTTGGAAAATCAGCGATTGGAATGCATTGTTACTTCCGCGGGGTAACAAAGCGTAACGCCCCGGTCTAGCTACCCCAAAGGCTACCCCGGAGGATGTGATGCCCAAGCTGACGGACGCGGCGGCCCACAAGAAAAAGGCTGATCCCGACAAGCGGATAGAGATCCACGACGGCAACGGCCTGTACCTCGTCATCCAGCCCACAGGGGCCAAGAGCTGGGCCTACCGCTACCGGGCGGACGGCAAGAGCCGGAAGCTGACGCTCGGCACATTGCTCGAGCAGGGTGCCAAGCCGGAGACGGAGGCGGAGGGCGACTTGCCAGCCCTCAATGTCACAGAGGCCCGCCAGAGGGCGAGTGCTGCCGCCGTCAAGATGCAGCGGGGTATTGATCCCGCCACAGAACGGAAACGCAAGGAGGCCAAGACCAAGAAGACGGTCGGCCATATCCTGGATCAATTCATAGAGCGGTACGCCAAGCCCAATCTGCGGAGTGCCGATCAATACGAAAATACCTTCGCGCGGCTGGTTAAGCCGGACATCGGCGATTACAGCGTTTACGAGCTCAAGCGCTCCCATATCGTCGACATGCTGGACGATATCGAGGACGAGAGCGGGCCGGTGATGGCTGACCGGACGCTGGCCTACCTGCGAAAAGCTCTCAACTGGTACGCCTCGCGCGATGATGAGTTCAATTCGCCGATCGTGAAAGGAATGGCCCGCACCAAGACGCGGGACCGGGCAGCGAAGAGCTGGAGGAGCAGGGTGACATCGAGCTGAACCCTTGGCTCGTGTGGTGGCAACTGGTCGTGCCGTGATGAACAGGAGGACGAAAATGACTCCGGCATCAGTGACCCGGACGGCCTGATCAAACAGGTGGAAAAATGTTGTCTGTAGTTCGGTACTACGTCGCTCGTGCTCGCTTCCGGTTCGCGATGATCCTTGCGACCTGGGCGGCGGGCGAAATTGAGCGGACAATGCGGCCGTGAAGCTTTAAGGCCCGCCGGTTCACGCTGGCGGGCTGGGCGTCTCTCGCAACTGCCCTAGTAGGCGCGGCGGCCGTGCCGCCGATAAGCTGCGGGGTTTTCCACGCCCGCGAAGTATGGATTTATGGCGCACTCTGCGGCGCGGCCCGATGCCGAAGCATTGCACTGAGGCAGCGATGTGTAGCTGCAATCGTAATAGTTGGCCCCCGCGCGGTAAACGTGCAGGCAAACCGGATAGGCCGGATTATACGTCTGAGCTGCCGCCGGCTCTGTTGATTCCATCCCGATTGCCAAAATCGCCAAGGCCGGAGTACGCATTGGAATCTCCTTTCGGACATTGAGAACGCGCGCGAAGCTCCACGAGCCAGTACTTCGATCGTACCCCGCGGAGGTCGCGACTGCGCCTGACGATCGCTACCAGCCCGCTGGTCACGCTGGCGGGCCGTCCCTTCTAAACTTCATTGCGATCGGTTCCGTTCCCGATGAGGAACTATACCGCTTTGGGCACAAGTGGACAGAACTGATTGCCGGTTTTTCCTATGCTCATGACCACCTGGCGACCCCATTACCGCCAAGGTAGCCTCCAAACGGCCCCGGCAACTTAGTCTTTTGCTGGGGCCGCTTTTGCGCTGGTGCCGATCAGCCGGACATAGGTCCCGCTCTCGTGCAGCTCGAGCCAGCCGCATTCAACCGCATACTTGATGCCGGCCCCAAACTCCGAGCCACTGGCTTTTAGCGTGTAAAGGAAGGGCGCGTTGACCTTCTCGATGTGGATGCGGCCGTCCTGGACAGCTTCAATAGTCGTCGCGAGTTCTATCAGCTTGCGGGCCGCGACTTCTGGGTTGGCGAAGGATCGTTCGGTGGCAAGTTTCATCGGTACCCCATAGCTGGCACGGTCTGCCTATTCCAATCGAAGTGTGGTCGGACATCGGCGCCTCTTCTGCCGCACGTCTGGCAGACGAATTTCGACTCAATATCCGAGAGCCGGACCTCGTCAGACCATCGATCCGCGCTTAGAGCAACGTGGTGGCTGCAACGATAGTCGGCGCAATAGATGAGGACGCCGCGCACACCCATCTCGCGCATCTCGCCAACGGTGATCTTTTGAGGCCGCATCTCGCCATCGAAATGCGGCGCAAGGCGGAGTCAAATTATCGATTCCTAGTATTTCGGAACGCGCGCGAGCTACTGCCTATCGTGGGTGTGGAAAGGCGAACCGCACAGGAAAAGACACGGCCGCGGCCGGCGGCGCGCGTCCACCGGTTGAAGCGGTAGCTTATCCACAATTCCGGCGCTGCGGGCATTTGCTTCGGCGCCGCCGGGATCCAAAATCAAAATCGCGACTCATCAGGGGAGCAAGCACATGCGCAACAGGGCGGAAGCAAATTCCGATGTTGAGGCGCGGATTGCTCAAATCGAGCAGATGACGTTAGACCAGATCGCGACGTTTCAGGGCAGGATGCTGTCCGATATTACCACCGGTAGAATTGCGCCAAGAGAAGCCAGCGCCCTAGATCGCGCTCTCCGAAAACGTTTGAAAGTGATTGAGCGGGGACTGCGCGAGGGCGGCTGAGGCGCGAGGCTTCCGTCCCGCGCTCACACCGCAGTTGAATGGCCCGCCGGTTCGCGCTAGCGGGCGTGCGAAACACGCCATCATATATTGCCGAGATTTCCCGGTTTTGGCACTATCTGCATAGACGCTCGTCCCGGTTGAGCGCAAGGTTCCCTCTCAATCGCGAGGGGGACATAATGACCGAGCGACTTATTCAGGCAGGCATTGTCACCGTAGGCACCGTGAACGCTGGCCTAGTCGTTTGGTTGATCCTGTCGCTTTGAGCCGCCTCAAGGGGCCGTGAGTGCGAGCGGGCCACGGTCCGCCATAAAATGCGCTTAAGGTCAAAGTTGCTTCCTTTTCCCGAACAACCAAGCACGATATGGACGTCACACAAGTTGCATAAGCAGGGGACGCTTATGGATTGGACGGAACGAATTTATCGGTTCAGCTTTGTCGTGCTGTCGATTTTCAGTGCTTTGGGGTTGGTATATGGATGATTCTATCGCTGTGACCCGTGCTACGCGGGGCGTTAGCCCGTATCGTGCGGTTAGGTCTTGGTGCGTGTCGTTCGCTTGGATTGCGCTTCTCGCGTTTGTTGCCTACGCGATCGCAAAGCTGCCCTGGTAACGCCTTAGGCAAATGCAGGCGCTCAACCCAACGGCCTTTTCTTTGTGCTCAGCGTAGCCACCAGCACCGCTGCCAATAAAACCCAGCCGGCGATATCGATCGTAGTCATGGCTCTGGGCCCTCCAGATCGTAGATGTAGTGTTTCGGCCCCGAGAAAAGTTCAAATTCTGCGTGTCATCGCTGGCGCGTGCGGTCGCTAGTACGTGACCCAATCGTAGGGACTCCGAATGCGCGCGGGCTCCTGCGCATCGGCTAAGCAACGCCCGATCGATTTCACGCTGGCGGCTCTTGCTCGGCGCGTACTCTGCGCAACTCGCGCTGCTCTTCCTTCCGAATCTCCCAGAGCCAAACGCACCCACCGATAAAGCCGGCCAGCGTGAATGTGCCGAGGGGTGTGCTTGTTGGTCCGTCTGCCTCGACGAGATTGCGGACGAAATAGATCGCGCTGACGGCGGTCAGCGTCCAGGCAATGAGCTTTCTCTCAATCACGTTTTGGTTACCCCGACTGCTACCCGGATCGCCTTCGCTCCCGGAATAATAGTCGAGTTTTTCAGCTAAGTCTTTGATTTGGCTTGGTGAGCGCGCTGGGGCTCGAACCCAGGACCCCGTGATTAAAAGTCACGTGCTCTACCGGCTGAGCTACGCGCTCCCATGGCCGCTGATGGCTTTCAAGATCGATCGCCATCGTCTTCGGACATTCGAGAAGCATGTCTTGCCGCTGCCTCAACTGGCGTCGCGGGGAAAAACCGGCTGTTTCCGGATCATGCTTTCGGCCCGCGCTGTGTAGGGGGACGGGGCGCTGAGGTCAATAGTGCGAGTGGCGGCCCAAACTCTTGGCGGAGGCGGGGATTCGCTCGCGCTTTCCGCCGCTTAGGCCAGAATTTTCAACTCGATTGGCGGCCCGCTATCCACGCCGAACAGCGCCGGTGGCTTGCCGGCGCGGAGGTTTCACCCGCGCCGAGAGGCCGTTCGTTCGTCAGTTCGCTTCCCGCCGGACCTCGCTCGGCACCGGCTGCGGCGTGCCGGCGGGGGTCGGCAGGGCCACGGGGCGCAGGCCGATCAGCTCGGCGGTGCGGATCGCGCTGTCGCGCCAGAACTGGAACGAGTTGATGCGGCTGAGCTCGAGGATCGCGATCGCGACCGCGGCCAGGAACGGCAGGCTTTGCAGCACCAGTACGCCCGCGAAGATGTAGATCTCGGTGATCTGGCGATAGCTGTTGGAGGCGATCAGCACGCCGGCGCCGATCACCAGCAGGGTGCCGATCACGGCCTCCCAGAACGCCTGGAACTCGATCGACATCCTGGACAGGCCGCCCTTGGAGGTGCGCGCGAACGCGATGTGCTCGGTGATGAGACCTTGTGCCACCGCGCGCGACACCGTCCATTGCACGCTCATCGCGGCGATCATCGCGCCCATCATCTGGCCGGGTTTGATCGCGACGCGCGCGCGGTACATCGACAGGAAGTGCGCGAGCGAGACGATGAAGGCGCCGATGATCGGCAGGGTCAGGATCTTGTCGGGGATGGCGATGTCGGCGAAGGCGACGATCGGCACCCAGATGAGGTTGAGCAGCGCCACCACCACGCCGAGGCTTTCGGCGCCGAGCCAGTTCAGCCAGCCCAAGCCATATTCGCGCTTCTGGTCGGGCGTCAGCCGGCTGCGGCCGGGCAGGAAGTGCCGCCAGTGCTTCTTCACGATCTGGAGGCCGCCATAGGCCCAGCGGTGACGCTGCTTCTTGAAGGCCTCGTAGGTGTCCGGGAGCAGGCCCTGGCCGTAGCGGTGATTGGTGTAATGGGTGGTCCAGCCGAGCTCCTGGATCGCAAGGCCGAGATCGCTATCCTCGCAGATCGTGTCGGATGACCAGCCGCCGGCCATGTCCATCGCGGCGCGGCGGATCAGGCACATCGTGCCGTGCACGATGATGGCGTTGGCCTCGTTGCGCTGGACCATGCCGATGTCGAAGAAGCCGGCATATTCGCCGTTCATGATGTAGTGCATAATCGACAGGTCGCCGTCGCGATGCTCCTGCGGCGCCTGCACGAGGCCGACGCGCGGGTCGGCGAAAGCAGGCACGAGGTCCTTCAGCCAGTCGGGATCGACGACATAGTCGGCATCGAGGATGCCGATGATCTCGGCATCGACAGCGGTGCGGTCCATTGCAATGCGCAGCGCACCGGCCTTGAAGCCCTGCACCTTCTCCGCGTTGATGAACTTGAAGCGTTCACCGAGCGTGCGGCAATGGTCCTGGATCGGCTGCCAGAACGCGGGATCGGGCGTGTTGTTGATGATGACGACGCATTCGTAGTTCGGATAGTTCAGCCGCGACAGCGCATCGAGCGTCTGCTTCAGCATCTCGACCGGCTCGAAATAGGCGGGGATGTGGATCGAGACCTTCGGGTAGTAATTCTCAGGCACGTTCTCGACCGGCTTGCTCTTGGAGAGCAGCCGCTCCGGCGGCCGGCCCAAGGCCACCGCCGCGATCTCGTCGACGCGCGCCATCGCGATGAGGACAAGGGGAACAAGCAGGATCATGCCGAGCGTGAGCGCGAAGGCCGAGCCGAAGATGAAATAGTGGTCATTCCAGAACGCGAACACGGTCGCGGCCCAGGCGCCGACGCCGTTGGCGGTCGCCGATAGCAGGAACGCCTGCCTGGCGGTCGGCTGTTCCAGCCGCAGGATCGGCAGCGACAGGAGGATGCCGACCAGCAGCGCAATTCCCATCAGCTTCCAGTAGTCGGGATTCTCGACCGGGCCGGTCCAGGCGAATTTCGGCTCGCGGCTGGCGTTGAGGATGCCCCAGTACGGGCCGACGCCGCCCTCGAAGTATTTCCAGGGCTGATCGATGGCTTCGACGATGTTGTATTCCATGCCGATGGCTTCGGCGCGGCTGACGAAGTTGCGCAGGGTCAGCGCCTGTTGGAACGGACCAGGGTCGGCGTTGCGAAGGTTGTAGCCCTGGCTCGGCCAGCCGAATTCGGCGATCACGATGCGCTTGCCCGGGAACAGATTGCGCAACAGGTTGTAGCGATCGACGGCCTGGTCGACGGCCTGGTCCGAGCGGAAGTTTTCCCAATAGGGCAGCACGTGGGCGGCGATGAAGTCGACGTTGGAGGCAAGGTCGGGATTGTCGCGCCAGATGTTCCAGATCTCGCCGGTCGTGACGGGCACGCGGACCGAGCCCTTCACCTTCTTGATCATGTCGATGAGGTCTTCGACCTTCTGCTCGCCGCGGTAGATCACCTCGTTGCCGACCACGACGCCGACGACGTTGCTGTTCTTGCGGGCGAGTTCGATGGCGGCCTTGATCTCGCGCTCGTTGCGATCCTTGTCCTTGTCGATCCAGGCGCCGACGGTGACCTTGAGGCCGAACTCGGCCGCGATCGGCGGCACCAGCTCGACGCCGCCGGTGGACGAATAGAGACGGATCGCGCGCGTCATCGTCGACAGCGTCTTCAGGTCGGCGCGGATTTTCTCGACGGTGGGGATGTTGTCGATGTCGGGGTGCGCCGCGCCTTCGAACGGGGCGTAGGAGACGCTGGGCAGCAGGCCCTTGAAGTCGGGCGCGGGTTCCTTGTCGCGCAGGACTCCCCAGATGCCGGCGTGAAGCACGGACACAAGCAACAGAACGGCGGCGACAACGCGCATCGCGGCTAAACCAAAAGGGGCTGAGGTGGCAGGGAAGCGGATCCGACCCCGAGATCCGACCGAGTCCGCGGCAAATGGAGCATACCTCTGCCGCGCGGTTTCACAACTGTCATGGCCTCATGACCGTATGAGGGCATGACAGTTTTGGAATGTGCGGCAGTGCCAACCGCTTCTATCGCCGATCGTTCCTGAACGGCGGCTGAAACGATCGCGGCTATTTCGAGGGCGCCGGTGTCGGGCTTGCCGCAGGCGCGGGGCTCGCGGCCGGCTGCGGGGCCTGCGAATTGCCCGTGGCTGGCGCCGCCGGCTGGGAGGCGCTGGCTGACGCCTGCTGCGGCTGGGATGCCGGGTTGATCCAGCAGGCGTGCACGCGGCTGTCCAGGGTCTCGGCGACCTTGGGATCGATCTGGCCGCCAAAGCGGGTCAGGCAGCGGAAGGCGGCCTGGATGTGGCCGCCGGGGCAGCCGAAGCGGTCGTAGAGGTCGAGATGGCGGAACGCGGTATCGAGGTCGTCGCGCCACATCAGCCGCACCACGCGCCGGCCGAGCCAGACGCATTCGGGGTTGCCGGCCGGGCCGTTGATGACCTGGGCTGCTTCGGCGAACTCGTCGGTGCGGCGCTGGTTCTGGGCGGCGTCCTTGGCGGCGGCATCGGCGGGCTGGGTGGTTGCCTTGCCCTGGTCCGGGGCGGGCGTGCCGCTCTGGGCGGAGGCGCCACCGAGACCGACCATCACGACCAGGGAGGAGACGGCCAAGGTGGCGGCGAACTGCCGCAGGACCGCATTTCGTAACTCGAACACCCGTTGCCGCATGAATTCCCCAATATATCAGCTGACCGCCCGCGCCAGGACCTCGCGGACTCGCCGGTGATGGCGTCCAAATGGGTCCCCAATGCGGCGGCAAAGTCCTGCCGAGTCCATGACCTGAATTTGAAATTTTGTCCAGCAAAGTCACGATCCTAGGCCTCTGTCGAACGGCCGCAGGTAAATTCCTCGGGGGAGGGAAGGATCCATCCCGGACACACCCCTTGGCAGATGGCGCGTGAGCAGGTAATCGACGGCACCTCGCGGAGGACGGAACCGATTTCTCTTCGTACGCCACTGGCGCTTCTGCTCGTTTCACTGGGTGCGATTGCTGCCGTGTGGTGGTGGCTGGCCACGCCAATCACGCTCGCGCGCGCCCCGATCGACCCGGCCGACAAGGTCCAATGCGTCTCGTATGCGCCGTTCCGCGGGGAACAGTCGCCGCTGAACGCGTGGACCCATATCGAGGCCGACCAGATCGAGCAGGATTTGCGCCAGCTCAAGGAGATCACCGACTGCGTCCGCACCTATTCGATGGAGAACGGGCTCGACCAGGTGCCGGCGATCGCCGCCAAGGTCGGCGGGCTGAAGGTGCTCCAGGGCATCTGGCTCTCCAGCAACCGCGCCAAGAATTTTGAGCAGGCCGCGCTCGCCGTCCGCCTTTCCAAGGAATTCCCCGGCATCATCACCAGCGTCATCGTCGGCAACGAGGTGCTGCTGCGCGGCGAGATGACGACCGCGGACCTCGTCTCCATCATCCGCTCGGTGAAGGCGCAGGTCAGCGTGCCCGTCACCTATGCCGACGTCTGGGAGTTCTGGCTCAGGAATCGCGAGGTCTATGACGCCGTCGACTTCGTCACGATCCACATCCTGCCTTATTGGGAGGATGTTCMGGTGAAGGCGAAGTTCGCAGCGAGCCATGTCGAGGCGATCCGCGAGCGCATGGCGGTCGCGTTCCCCGGCAAGGAGATCCTGATCGGCGAGACCGGCTGGCCCAGCGAAGGGCGCATGCGCGAGGGCGCGCTGCCGTCGCGCACCAACCAGGCGCGCGTCGTCTCGGAAATCCTGGGCCTGGCGAAAGCGAACAAGTTTCGCGTCAATCTGATCGAGTCCTATGACCAGCCCTGGAAGCGCAAGCTGGAAGGCACCGTCGGCGGCTATTGGGGCCTGTATGACTCGGTGCGCCGGAACCTGAAATATCCGCCGGGCCAGCCGATCAGCAATTTCCCGTACTGGAAATGGTACATGGGCGCCGGCATGGGCCTCTGCGTGCTGGTGTTCGCCGTCGCCGGCCTCACGCTGCGCAGGCGGCCGTGGACGCCGCGCTTCTCGGCCTGGCTCGGCGTCGCGATCTCGGCGACGTCAGCGGGCACCCTGCTCGGGATCGGCGCCGACAAGATGTACTATGAGAGTTACGGCATCGGCGGCTGGCTGCACTGGGGCGCGCTGCTTCTGGCCGGCATCCTGTCGCCGATCTTCTGCGCGCAGGCGATGGTGATCGGCCGCAGCCTTCCGACCTTCCTCGATCTGCTCGGCCCGCGCGAGGGCCGCAAATGGTCGAAGCTCACCGCCGTGCTCGGCCTGACGCTGGCGGTGACCGCGGTGATCGCGGCGCAGACCGCGCTCGCCTTCGTGTTCGACTCGCGCTACCACGACTTCCCCTACGCCTCGCTGACGATGGCGGTGGTGCCGTTCGCGGTGCTGATGCTGAACCGGCCGCAGATCGGCCAGCGTCCGATGGCGGAATCGGTATTCGCGGGCCTGCTCACGCTGGCGGCCGCCTATGTGCTGTTCAACGAGGGCCGCGAGAACTGGCAGTCGCTGTGGACCTGCGCGATCTACTTGCTGTTCGCGTTCACGCTGTGGCGGGCGCGGGCCGAGCAAATCCAAGAATGAACAGGCCGATCGCAAGGCCCGACAGCACGACATTGTAGAGCACGATGCCGAGGCCGGCGGCGACGATGCCGACGGTCAGCAGCACGATCGACGGCCGCATCAGGTTCAGCGTCGCAACCACCAGCGCGACGATGCCGAACACCGAATTCTTGAACAGCACCGTCGAGACTGTGCGCGCCTTGCAGATCAGCGTCTGCAGGCCGGCGTCACAGGCGAGGCCGACGGTCGAGTTCTCGATGCCGAGATAGCGCAGATAGATCGCATAGCCGACGGACACGAAACCGACGACGATCAGGAACTGCACCTGGTAGGGCGTGAGGCGGAAGGGCTTTTTTGTCATGGGCGCAATATGGTCGGGATGACGGGAGGGGGCAACAGGCGAGGTGGATATTTCTGATCGCTTGCGCTGTTCGACGAGTCATTGCTCGACGGCCATTGACGCCCCAATTTGATGAGAGGCCGCAGTGATCTAACTCGTGCGCGTTCCTACCGCCTGAAGAACGACGACAGCGTCGATCCCGCCGAGGCCGTCTCCGGCTTCGCCGGTGCGGCCGGCGGCTGAGGCGCGGGTGCAGGCGCGGGCTCCTCGCGCTTCGACGAGCGCTTTGAGGAGTAGCTGCGGCGGCGCTTCTCCGGTTTGGCGGCAGGCGCGGGGGCCGGCGCGGTCTCGGCTTGCGGGACGGCGTCCAGGTTCTTCTCGGAGTTCTTCTCCTGAACCCGGTCCTGAGTCTTCTCTTGTCCCTTCTCCGCTCCGCCGCGCATCGAGAGCCGCTGGCCGTCGAACACGGTGGTCTCGCAATGGCGGTCGTTCTCGGCGAGGCCCGCGCAGAGCTTTGCGGCCGCGGCGGCATTGATCAGCGGGCCGGCGCCGAGGCGGAGCTGCATGCCGAGGCCGGCATTGCCTTCCTTGATCATGATGATCGGCCGCAGCGCCGCGATCTCCGGATTGGACTTGGTCAGGCCGCGCCAGAGCGCGCGCAGGCCGTCGAGCGAGTTGGCGCCGCCAAGGTCGATGGCGAAGCGCGTCTGCTGGACCGCGATTGCAGGGGCCTCGCTCTCGGCCGTCTCCGGCGGCTTGGCTGGCGCTGCGGCGACCTCGGTCGGGGCGGGCGTCTGTTCGGGCTTCTTCTCGGCGGCCTTCTCCGTCGTCTCGGGCTGCGTCAGCTTCGATGCGGCGGGATCGGGTGGCGCCATGATCGACTTGGATGGCACCAGTGGAAGCATGGGCGGTGCCGACGTTGTCAGCGGCGACTGCGACACCAGCGAGGCCATGGCGGCGTTCTGCGGCGGCGGGATCAACTGATCCTTTGCGGCCTCCTTCACAGCGTCTTTTGTCGGCTCCTTCGCCTGGTCCTTCCCGGCTGCCGCGCGCGGCTTGTCACTTGGGGGAGCCGGCGTCGAGGCGACCGGCGCGACGGTCGGCGCCGCGGGCTGGGTGTCAGGCGCCGGCGCGTCCTGCGGCTTCGCGCTCTGCTTGACGATGGCGCCGGTGACGGAATCCATCCCTTGCTCGAGCACGGTGACGCGCGAATAGAGCCGGTCACGATCGGTGTTCAGCGTCTCGATGGCGGAGGCGAGGCGGCGGGCCTCGTTCTGGCTCTCCTTGGTCAGCATCTGGAGCCGGTCGGCCTGGCGCGACAGATCGGCCGACGCAACCTGGTCACGGCGCCAGCCGAGCTGGGCCTGATTGGCCATCACGGCCATCACGACGGCGCCGACGGCAACCACGCCCCACGCGCCCAGCCGCCACATCATGCTGCGGTCGACCGCGCTTTCCTCGGCCAGAAGTCCGGAGAACAGCCCGCCGGTCTCCTTGGTCCCGAAGGCGTCCGCCAGTGGGTCGGAATCCTTTGCCATGAACGTTAAGTGCCCAGCCCCGAACAGCTTCCCCGAATCAATCAGGGAACATTAACAGGAAAACCCCGTCGCACTTGAATTCCGGGCGTTTGCGGGGGTAGCAAGGCGACAGCTCATGACGGCATCGGCCTGCCGCCGCCCGTTGATTCGGCCATGTTTGACAGGATTTCGATGACCGCCCGTTCCAGCCTCACGATCGTACTCGCCGCCGGCGAAGGCACGCGCATGCGATCGAACCTGCCGAAAGTGCTGCATCCGGTCGCCCACCAGAGCCTGCTCGCGCACGTGCTCGCCGCCACACCGAAGGGAACCGGCACCTCGCTCGCCGTCGTGATCGGCCCCGACCATCAGGCGGTCGCGGACGAGGCGAAGCGCATCCGTCCCGATGCGCTCACCTTCGTGCAGGCAGAACGGCTCGGCACCGCGCATGCKGTGCTGGCGGCGCGCGAGGCGATTGCGCGGGGCGCGGACGATCTGCTGATTGCCTTCGGCGACACGCCGCTGATCTCGGCCGAGACCTTTGCGCGGCTGCGCGCGCCGCTTGCGAAGGGCGCAGCAATCGCCGCGCTCGGCTTTCGCGCCGCCGATCCCACCGGCTATGGCCGCTTCATCGTCGAGGGCGACCGTCTGGTCGCGATCCGCGAGCATGCCGATGCCAGCGCGGACGAGCGCAAGATCGATCTGTGCAATGCCGGCCTGATGGCGATCGACGGGCGCCGTGCGCTCGCGATCCTCGACAAGATCGGCAATGCGAATTCGAAGGGCGAGTATTATCTGACCGACGCGGTCGGCGTCGTTCGTGAACAGGGATGGGAGGCCGTCGTGATCGAGACCAGCGAGGACGAGGTGCGCGGCATCAACACCAAGGCGCAGCTCGCGGAGGCCGAAGGCGTGATGCAGGCGCGCTTGCGCAAAGCGGCGATGGAAGCAGGCGTCACGCTGATCGCGCCCGAGACCGTTTATCTGTCCGCCGACACCGTGTTCGGCAATGACGTCACCATCGAGCCGTTCGTTGTGATCGGTCCGGGCGTGTCGATCGCCGACGGCACGGTGATCCATTCCTTCTCGCACATCGTGCAGACCACGCTCGGCAAGAACGTCTCGATCGGCCCCTATGCGCGGCTGCGACCCGGCACCTCGCTCGGCGACGGCGCGCGCATCGGCAATTTCGTCGAGACCAAGGCCGCGACGCTGGAGGCCGGCGTCAAGGTCAACCATCTCTCCTACATCGGCGACGCCACCATCGGCGCCAATTCCAACATCGGCGCCGGCACCATCACCTGCAACTACGACGGCTTCAAGAAGCACAAGACGATCATCGGGCAGGGTGCCTTCGTGGGCACCAACTCCTCTCTCGTCGCGCCCGTGAAGATCGGCAACGGCGCCTATATCGGCTGCGGCTCGGTGATCACCCGCGACGTGCCCGACGACGCCATGGCGCTGGAGCGCAATCAGCAGACGATCCGGGAAGGCGGCGCTGCGCGCTATCGCGAGATGAAGACCGGCGGCAAGAAGCCGGAAAAGAAGCCGGAGAACTGAGCGCCAACTGCGGTGTCGTCTCGCTTTGTGCGCGATCTCTTCAGTTTTTTGATCGACACATTCGTCACGGGCATGGGGCGACTGCTGCTACGGGAGATGAACGAGTACGATCCGCCCGAGATTTTGGCCCTCGTCATCGGGCTGGCGTTCTGGGCGCTAGTCGTTTTCCTCGTGTATGCTGCGGTGCTGGGGTGGTGAGGCTTCCGCTACTCGTCGTCGGAGAATTCCGAGAAGATCGCGCGCGTCAGGCGCCAGCCGCGCGGCTTGGCGCGCTTGGCCGGCTCACCGGCAGCGTGCTTGACGAAGACGGGTTTGCTTTCCTTGCCGCGCTGGGGCGGGGGCCAATGCGCTAGATGCGTGCCCGTGGTTTCACTGGCGCGCAGGAACGTCGATGACAGACCTTTGCGGTCGGATGAGCCTTTCATGGCCTTATTCTCCTGTCCCGGAATCGTTGGCCAAACTTGTTGACAAGGAGTTAATGCGCGCGGTTTAAGGCCGGCCAATTCGACGCAGTCGAAGCCGGATGCGAAACGGTGCTGTCTCAATCAGCAATAATTATTGAGTATCTGGTTCCTTAGGAACTTCGCTAAAGACCGAGCGGATCGTTTAGGCGATTTTTCGACGATTTGGGGGATATTGATCCGCATGTGCGGGATTGTCGGCATTCTCGGGCGCACGCCGGTTGCAGAGCAATTGGTGGATTCGCTCAAACGTCTTGAATATCGCGGCTACGACTCCGCGGGCGTCGCCACGCTCGAAGGCAAGCATCTCGCGCGCCGCCGCGCCGAGGGCAAGCTGAAGAACCTGGAGAAGCGTCTCGAGGCCGAGCCGCTCAAAGGCACGACCGGCATCGGCCACACCCGCTGGGCCACCCACGGCAAGCCGACCGTCAACAATGCCCATCCGCACGCGACCGAACGCGTTGCCGTGGTCCACAACGGCATCATCGAGAATTTCCGCGAGCTGCGCGAGGAGCTCGAGAAAAAGGGCACGGTGTTCCACACCGAGACCGACACCGAGATCGTGCTGCATCTCGTGGACGATCTGCTCACGCGCGGCAACAAGCCCGTGGAAGCGGTGAAGCTGACGCTGGCGCGGCTGCGCGGCGCCTTCKCGCTCGGCTTCATCTTCGCCGGTGACGACGATCTCATGATCGGCGCCCGCAATGGCCCGCCGCTCGCGATCGGATATGGCGACGGCGAGATGTATCTCGGCTCCGACGCCATCGCGCTCGGCCCCTTCACCGACACGATCAGCTATCTCGAAGACGGCGACTGGGTCGTGCTGACGCGCAAGGGCGCCACGGTCTTCGACAAGGACGGCCATGCCGTCCAGCGCGAGAAGATCAAGCACGCCGCCTCGACCTCGCTGGTCGATAAGGCCAATTACCGCCACTTCATGGCGAAGGAAATCCACGAGCAGCCGGAAGTGGTCGGCCACACACTAGCGCGCTATGTCGACATGGCGACCGAGCGCGTCTCGCTGCCGGTCAAGCTGCCGTTCGACTTCAAGAGCATCCAGCGCATCAACATCACCGCCTGCGGCACCGCGAGCTATGCCGGCTTCGTCGCGAAATACTGGTTCGAGCGCTTTGCGCGCGTGCCGGTCGAGGTCGATGTCGCCTCCGAATTCCGCTACCGCGAGGCGCCGTTGCGCAAGGGCGATCTCGCCATCTTCATCTCGCAGTCGGGCGAGACCGCCGACACGCTGGCCGCGCTGCGCTACGCCAAGGCTGAGGGCGTGCACACGGTGGCCGTCGTCAACGTGCCGACCTCGACGATCGCGCGCGAGAGCGAGACCGTGCTGCAGACGCTCGCCGGCCCCGAGATCGGCGTCGCCTCGACCAAGGCCTTCACCTGCCAGCTCATGGTGCTGGCAAATCTTGCGATCGCGGCCGGCAAGGCCCGCGGCGAATTGTCCGACGAGGACGAGACCAAGCTCGTTCATGGCCTCGTCGAGATCCCGCGCCTGATGTCGGACGCGCTCACCACCGAGCTCCAGATCGAGAAGCTCGCGCGTGAGATCGCCAAATCGCGCGACGTGCTCTATCTCGGCCGCGGCACCAGCTTCCCGCTCGCGCTCGAAGGCGCGCTGAAGCTGAAGGAGATCTCCTATATCCATGCCGAGGGCTATGCCGCCGGCGAGCTGAAGCATGGGCCGATCGCGCTGATCGACGAGACCATGCCGGTCGTCGTCATCGCCCCCTATGACCGCGTGTTCGAAAAGACCGTCTCCAACATGCAGGAGGTTGCCGCCCGCGGCGGCAGGATCATCCTGATGACGGACGCCMAGGGCGCGGAGGAGGCGACCGTCGAGTCCCTCGTCACCATCGTCATGCCCGATATGGCGGCCGCGTTCACGCCGATGGTCTATGCCGTCCCCGTGCAGCTGCTCGCCTATCATACGGCGGTCATCATGGGCACCGACGTCGACCAGCCGCGCAACCTCGCGAAATCGGTGACCGTGGAATAGGCAGAAGGGATCAGGCCGGAACGCTAGGTAGTCTTCCAAAACCTGCTAGAAGACCCTAGCTTGAGTGCAGCGACCGACCTGGAACCCGAATGACCCCCCGCGACGACGCGCCTGCGCCGCTTGATCCCATCCCGGAACCGCATACCGGCCTTATGGGCCGCTTCCGCAATTATTTCCTCACCGGCCTCGTCGTGACGGGGCCAATTGCCATCACGCTGTATCTGGTCTGGTGGTTCGTCACCTGGGTTGACGGCGTGGTGCGGCCGTTCGTGCCGTTGGCCTATCGGCCCGAAACCTATCTGCCGTATGTCATTCCAGGTTGGGGACTGATTGTCGCATTCTTCACGCTGACGCTGGTCGGCTTCCTCGCGGCCAATCTGATCGGCCGGACGCTGGTCGATATCGGCGAGACCTTCCTCGGCCGCATCCCGGCGGTGCGCGCCATCTACCGCGGCCTGAAGCAGGTGTTCGAGACGCTGTTCTCGGGGAAGGGTTCGAGCTTCCGGAAGGTCGGCCTGGTCGAGTTTCCGTCGCCGGGAATGTGGTCGATCGTGCTGATCTCGCAGTCGCCGAATGAAGAGGTCGCGCGCAGCCTGCCGGGGCAGGAGGAGCACGTCTCCGTGTTCCTGCCGTGCTCGCCGAACCCGACCACGGGCTTCTTCTTCTACGTGCCCAAGAGCAAGATCGTCGAAGTCGACATGAGCACCGAAGATGCCGCGACCCTGATCATGTCGGCCGGCGTGGTGCAGCCGGGCTCGGCGCCCGACCCGAAAAAGGCCGCCGCGCTCGCGGGCATGGCGAACGCCGCGCGCATTGCCAACGCGTCCGCGCTCCAGCCCCAGCCCGCGAAGGTGGAGTAGGGCCATTCCCGTTTCGGATGGCCGCATTCACGCAAGCACTTTCGTCCTCTGCTAGTCTTCCGGTTGAATTGAGCGCCTCGCTCGGAATTCGACCTGGAGTGCATGATGACGAAGACCATTGCGATTCTCGCGCCCGGCGCCATGGGCAGCGCCGTGGCCCGCCGCCTCGGCGAAAACGGTGCGCGCGTGCTGACGTCGTTGAAGGGGCGCAGCGAGGCGACGCAAAAGCGCGCCGCCGATGCGGGCATGATCGGCGCCGAGGACGACGCGATCGCGGAGGCCGACATCATCCTTTCGATTGTGCCGCCGGGCGAAGCGGTAGCGCTGGCTGAGCGGCTGGCCGCGCTGATCGTCCGGCGCGAGAAGAAGCCGATCGTCGTCGACTGCAACGCGGTCAATGTCGATACCGTTCAAAGAATCGAGGAGATCATCGGCTCGGCACAGGCGCCGTTCGTCGATGGCGGCATCATCGGCTTCCTGCCGCAGCCCGGCGGCAAGAGCCCGGCTTTCTACCTGTCCGGCGAGTACGCTGGGGATCTCGCGGTGCTGAAGGATCTCGGGCTCGACGTGCGGATTGTCGAGGGCCCCGTCGGTGCGGCCTCCGCGCTGAAGATGTCCTATGCAGGTATCGTCAAGGGCCTGGCCGGCATCGGCTCGGCCATGGTGGTCGCGGCCACGAAAGCGGGCGCGGCCGATGCGCTGCGCGACGAGCTCGCGCTGAGCCAGCCCGCGGTCCTGGCCCGGCTCGAAGTCGCGCTGCCGGACATGATCCCGAAGGCCTATCGCTGGGTCGCGGAGATGCGGGAGATCTCGGGTTTCCTCGGGCCCGACCATCCGGCGAGCCAGATCTACGAAGGCTTTGCACGCTGGTTCGAGCACCTCGCCGCGGACGCGAATGGCGAAGCGGTGGATGCGGCACTGCTGAAGGCCTTCGCAGCGCGTGTCGCGCAGAAGAAGGCCTGACCGTCCAGTCTGAAGTCACGGCGATGGATCACTCGCCGTGCACTGAAACCGACTCCAGAAAACCCTGGATGTCCCGGTCGCGTCTCAGGCGCACGACCGGGACATCGGGGCCATATTGAAGGCGCTCGGCCTCGATGACGGGCACGCGCTCGGTGTCGTAGCGCCACGCCTCCTTCATCAGTTTCCAGTCGAACTGTTCCGGACATCCCTCGGGCAGATCGGGTCGCGTCGTGTCGCGATCGAACGCGGAGCGCCAGAGAATGCGCCACTGGCAGAGCCAGCGTGGGCGGTCGATGACGACCAGGGTGTCGGCACGCGCAAGCGTGAGATCGAAGGCGAGCCCCGAGAAGCTGCCGTCGATGACCCATGCGTCGCCCGCGATCTCCTCCGCGACGCGTAGACGGAAGCTGGCCTTGTCGGATGGCTTCCATCCCGGCCGCCAGTAGAGCACGTCGAGATGCACCACGGGCAGTCCAAGCTTCCGCCCGAGACTTCGGGAGAGGCTCGTCTTTCCGCTTCCCTGAGAACCGACGACGATGACCCTGCGCATGAGCGCAAGGTTTCATAAAGTCGACCGCGGCGAAAGGGTGAGTCTTCTGAAGCGGCTCTATCCACTTCGTCATTGCGAGAGCAGCGAAGCAATCCAGCCTGTCTCCGTGGGAAGATTCTGGATTGCTTTGCTGCGCTCGCAATGACGGGGAGGAGACGCCGCACGCCCCGTCTGCTATTGTTTCTGCGGAGACAGATGGATGCAATCGGAGTTCGAATGAGAGTGCTGGTGATCGGCGCAGGCGCGCTTGGAGGCTATTACGGAGCTCGCCTGGCCCGAGCCGGCGGCGACGTGACCTTTCTGGTGCGGCCCGGACGGGCGGAGCAATTGCGGCGGAATGGACTGCAGGCCGTGAGCCCGCATGGCGACTTTGCCGTGCAGCCGAAGATCGTCCTGGCTAACGATCTCAAGGAGACGTTCGACGTCGTGCTGGTCGGGGTGAAATCCTACTCGCTCGACGATGCGATGGCCCAGTTTGCCCCGGCCGTTGGCGCCAACACGATGATTCTGCCGATACTCAACGGATTGAAACATATTGACGCTCTGACCGCGAAGTTCGGTGCTGCGCGCGTCCTCGGCGGCCTGGCGAACGTCAGCGCCGGGCTCGACGCGGATGGTCGTGTCGTTCAGTTCATGGCCAATCAGACCATCGTCTTCGGCGAGACCAACGGGGCGCTGAGCGAGCGTGCGCTCGCGCTGGAAACACTGCTCCATGTCCCCGGCATCGACGTGCGCGCCAGCGAAGCGATCATGCAGGACATGTGGGAGAAGTTCGTCCAGCTCAGCACGCTCGCCGGCATCACTTGCCTGATGCGCGCAAGTATCGGCGACATCTTGGCGGTGCCGAACGGCGAGCAGTCCATTTTCCGGCTGTTCGCGGAATGCTGTGCCGTTGCAACGGCGTCGGGTTTTGAGCCACGCGCCCCGTTCATCGAGTTCGACCGGAAACTGTTCACCACCCTGGACTCGCCGCTCAAGGCTTCGATGCTGCGCGATATCGAGCGTGGTTCGGTCACCGAAGCGGAGCATATCCTGGGCGATATGGCCAATCGCGCCCGCACGCTCGGTATCGATACGCCGCTGCTGGATCTAGCCCGCGCGCATGTGGCGGCTTATGAGGTCGGGCGCCGAAGAGCAGCAGGCTAACCCGCTCCGATCAGCGGGATCGCCTCGTCCCGCTCGTAGAGATACAGCAGGCACCGCAGCGCCTCGCCGCGCTCGCCCTTCAGCTTCGGATCGTCCTTCAGGATCCGCAGCGCCTCGTCTCTAGCCTGGGTGATGAGCTGGCCGTGCACCTCCGAGCGCGCGATGCGGTAGCCGGGCAGGCCGCTCTGGCGCACGCCGAGCACATCGCCTTCGCCGCGCAGCTTCAAATCTTCCTCGGCGATGCGAAAACCGTCGGTGGTCTCGCGGATCACCTTCAGACGTGCCTTCGACATCTCGCCGAGCGGCTCGCTGTACAGCAAGAGGCAGGTCGAGGCTTCCGAGCCGCGCCCGATGCGGCCGCGGAGCTGGTGCAGCTGGGCCAGGCCAAACCGTTCGGCGTTCTCGATCACCATGATGGTCGCGGCCGGCACGTCGACGCCGACCTCGACCACGGTGGTCGCAACCAGAAGGCCGATCTCATGGGCGGCGAACTGGCCCATCACGCGGTCCTTCTCGGTGCCCTTCATCTGGCCGTGGACGAGGCCGACGCGGTCGCCGAAACGCTTTTGCAAGCTCTCGAAGCGTTTGGTCGCATTGGTCAGGTGTTCGGTGCCTTCGGCCTCGGATTCCTCGACCAGCGGGCAGATCCAGTAGACCAGCTTGCCTGCCTCCAAGGCCCGGCCGATGCTGTCCGTGACCTCATCGAGGCGGCTCATCGATATGGTGCGGGTCTCGATCGGCTGGCGGCCGGCCGGCTTCTCGCGCAGCTCGGAGATGTCCATGTCGCCGAAATAGGTCAGCACCAGCGTGCGCGGGATCGGCGTCGCACTCAGCACCAGCACGTCGACGGCGGCGCCCTTCGAGGTCAGCGCGAGGCGCTCGCGCACACCGAAACGATGCTGCTCGTCAACGACGGCCAGGGCGAGATCGTTGAAGATCACGTCGTCCTGGATCAGCGCATGGGTGCCGACGAGGAGATTGATCTCGCCGGCTTCGAGTTGAGCCAACAGCTCGCGCCGCTCCTTGCCTTTCTCGCGGCCGGTGAGGATGGCCACGCGCAGCCCTGCGCGCTCCGCGAGCGGGGCGATGGTCTTGATGTGCTGCCGCGCCAGGATTTCCGTCGGCGCCATCAGCGCGGCCTGCTTGCCGACTTCGGCGACGGCGGCGGCCGCCAGCAGCGCCACCACGGTCTTGCCCGAGCCGACATCGCCCTGAAGCAGGCGCAGCATGCGCACGGGTTGTTGCAGATCGTTCGCGATCGCGGCGGTCGCTTCTCGCTGCGACGACGTCAATGCATAGGGCAGGGCGTCGATGATCTTGTTGCGCAAGTGACCGTCGCCGGCGTTGCGGACGCCGGCCGGGCGGCGCAATTGCGCGCGGATCAGGGCCAGCGCGAGCTGGCCGGCCAAGAGCTCGTCGAAGGCGAGGCGCGACCAGTAGGGTTTTTCGGGCAGGATGTCTGTCAGCTCGACCGGCTGGTGCACGCGGCTGAGTGCCTCGGTGACCGTCGGAAAACTGCAGCGGCGCATCACCTCCGGGCTGATCCATTCCGGCAGGGCCGGCAGCTTCTGCAGCGCTTGCGCGACCGCGCGGCGGAGCGAGCCGAGTGCCAGACCGGTGGTCAGCGGATAGACCGGATCGATGCCGGAGAGTTTTGCGATCGCCTCCTCGTCGAGCACGCGGTCGGGATGCACAATCTGCGGGATGCCGTCATACATCTGCAGCGTGCCCGAGACGTAGCGCTTCTCGCCCATAGGCAGCAGTTTTTCGACATAGCCGGGCTTGGCGCGGAAGAAGGTCAGCACGACGTCGCCGGTGTCGTCGCTGGCGTAGACGAGATAGGGCGCGCGGGCGTTGCGCGGCGGAGGCGGACGATGGCGATCGACGGTGACCTCCAGCGTCAACATGGTTCCCTGGACGGCGTCGCGGATCTTTGGCCGCGCACGGCGGTCGATGACCTGGCTCGGCAAATGCAGCAGCAGGTCAACCAGGCGCGGCGTCTCATTGCGGCTGAGCAGGTACTGCAGCAGCTTGTCCTGCTTCGGACCGACGCCGGGCAGGCTGGTCACGGGAGCAAACAGCGGATTGAGCAGGCTGGGGCGCATGAGAGCGAATCTAGGATCGTTTCGGCCCGTCATGCCCGGCTTTATGGCGGGCATCCACGGCTTTTTTCGCGGCGCCCACGCGGGCAGCGGGCCATGCCAAATCGAGGGCTGACAGGGGCGGTCCGAGTGGCTATATCACCCCGGCCCGGCACGTCCGGGCTTTCTGCGTTTGACTGGATCTGAGACATGACGGGAACGACACGATCGAGCAACGGGCTGGACGATCGCCGCAAGCGGCTTCTGTTCCGCTGCTGGCACCGCGGCACGCGCGAGATGGACCTGATCCTGGGCCGCTTCGCGGATGCCGAGATCGGCAATCTGTCCGACGACGAGCTGACCGAGCTCGAGACCCTGCTCGAGGAGTCCGATCCCGATCTCTATGCCGCCATCACCGGTGACAAGGTGCTGCCAGCTGATGTCACCGGCGCGCTGTTTGCGCGCATCAAGGCGTTCCCGATTACGGACGGCGATTTATGAAACAGGGGATGAAGTCGCCGGCCGAGCTGCTTACGCCCGGCCGCGCGCTCACGCTTGCCAATGTTGCCGAGGGCGCCGAGGGCCTCGTCATCTCCGATCTGGCCCGCGCCATCGCCGCGCGGCCGAAGAAACCGGCCGTCAGCCTTGCCGTGGTCTGCCGCGACGGTGGGCGAATGCAGCAGCTCGAGCGCGCGCTGCAATTCTTCGCGCCCGATTTGCCGGTGCTGACGTTTCCGGCCTGGGACTGCCAGCCCTATGACCGCGTCTCGCCGCATGGCGGCATCCTGGCGCAGCGCCTGACCACACTGGCGCGGCTTGCGCCGCTGACCGGCAGCGACAAGCCTCTGATCGTGCTGACCACGGTGAATGCCATCGTGCAGCGCGTGCCCACGCGCGATCTGGTCGCGGCGCAGGCGCTGTCGGTCGCGCCCGGCAATGTCGTGCCGATGGAGACCATCGTCGCCTGGCTCGAGCACAACGGCTACAACCGCTCCTCGACCGTGCGCGAGCCCGGCGAATATGCCGTGCGCGGCGGTATCCTGGACCTGTTTCCGGCCGGCCTCGACCAGCCGGTCCGCTTCGACTTCTTCGGCGACAGCCTGGAATCGATCCGCTCCTTCGACGCCGAGACCCAGCGCACGATGCTCGACATGCGCTCGCTCGACCTCGTGCCGATCTCGGAATTCCAGCTCGTCACCGACACCATCCGCCGTTTCCGCATGGGCTATGTCGCCGAGTTCGGCGCGCCCGAGCGCGACGATGCGCTGTACGAGGCCGTCAGCGAGGGCCGCCGCCATCCCGGCATGGAGCACTGGCTGCCGCTGTTCCAGGACCGGATGGACACGCTGTTCGACTATCTGCAAGGCGCGGCCATCGCGATCGAGCCGCAGGCCGAGGACGCGGTTCGCGAGCGCTTCAAGCAGATCCAAGATTACTACGAAGCCCGCCGCGATGCGATGGAGCATCCCGGCGGCGGTGCCATCTACAAGCCGCTGCCGCCCGACAGGCTCTATCTCACCGACGAGGAATGGACCAGGCGCGAGAGCGAGATGTCGCTGGTGCGGCTGACGCAGTTTTCGGTTCCGGCCGATGGTGCGACGATCGTCGATGCCGGCGCGCGCAAGGGCCGCGACTTCGCACCCGAACGCAATGACGCCACCGTCAACGTGTTCGAGTCCGTCGTCAGCCACGTGATGGCGCTGCATGCCCAGCGCAAGAAGGTCGTGATCGCTCTCTGGAGCGAGGGATCGCGCGACCGCATGACCTCGATGCTGCGCGACCACAAGCTGACCCACACCACCAGCGTCAACGCCTGGCGAACGGTGCAGGCGACCCCGCGCAACGAGACCATGCTCGCCGTGCTCGGCCTGGAGGCCGGGTTCGAGACCGACGAGATCGCGCTGATCAGCGAGCAGGACATCCTTGGCGACCGCCTGGTGCGGCCCCGCAAGGCGAGCCGCAAGCTCGACAATTTCATCTCGGAGGTGACGAGCCTTGCCGCGGGCGACATCGTCGTCCACGTCGATCACGGCATCGGTCGCTTCATCGGCCTCCAGACTCTCGACGTCGCCGGCGCGCCGCATGACTGCCTCGAGCTGCATTACGCCGCCGAGACAAAGCTGTTCCTGCCGGTCGAGAACATCGAGTTGCTGTCGCGCTACGGCTCCGACCAGACCACGGTCGAGCTGGACCGTCTCGGCGGCAGCGGCTGGCAGACCCGCAAGGCGAAGCTCAAGAACCGCATCCGCGAGATCGCGGGCGAGCTGATCAAGATCGCCGCCGCGCGCCATTTGCACGAGGCGCCAAAGCTGCCGGTGCAGCCGGGCCTCTATGACGAGTTCTGCGCGCGCTTCCCCTACGACGAGACCGAGGACCAGTTAGGGGCCATCGAATCCACGCTGAAGGACCTCGAGCTCGGCCGTCCGATGGACCGGCTGATCTGCGGCGACGTCGGCTTCGGTAAGACCGAGGTGGCCTTGCGCGCGGCCTTTGCCGTCGCGCTCGAAGGCAAGCAGGTCGCGGTCGTGGTGCCGACCACGCTGCTCGCCCGCCAGCACCACAAGACCTTCACCGACCGCTTCAAGGGCTTTCCAGTGAATGTGGCGCAGGCCTCGCGCCTGGTTCCGACCAAAGAGCTGAACCTGGTCAAGAAGGGCATTGCCGACGGCTCGGTCGACATCGTCGTCGGCACCCACGCGCTGCTCGGCAAGGCGATCAAGTTCCGCGATCTCGGCCTCGTCATCGTCGACGAGGAGCAGCATTTTGGCGTCACCCACAAGGAACGGCTGAAGGCGCTTCGCTCCGAGGTGCACGTGCTGACGCTGTCGGCGACGCCGATCCCGCGCACGCTGCAACTGGCGTTGACCGGCGTCCGCGAGCTCTCGATCATCGCCTCGCCCCCGGTCGATCGCCTCGCGGTCCGCACCTTCGTTGCCCCGCACGATCCGCTGATGATCCGCGAGGCGCTGCTGCGCGAGCGCTATCGCGGCGGCCAGGCGTTCTACGTCGTGCCGCGCATCGACGACCTCGCCGAGGTCAAGGACTTCCTCGACAAGAACGTGCCGGAGATGAAGGTCGCGGTCGCGCACGGCCAGATGCCGCCGGCGGTGATCGAAGACATCATGACCGCCTTCTACGACGGCAAGTTCGACATCCTGCTGTCGACCACCATCGTGGAATCCGGCCTCGACATTCCCAACGCCAACACTCTGATCGTGCACCGTGCCGACATGTTCGGTCTGGCGCAGCTGTATCAGCTCCGCGGCCGCGTCGGCCGCTCCAAGCTGAGGGCGTACGCGCTGTTCACGCTGCCGGCGCAGCAGAAGATCACCGCGCAGGCCGAGCGCCGGCTCACCGTGTTGCAATCGCTGGAGACGCTGGGCGCCGGCTTCCAGCTCGCCTCGCACGATCTCGACATCCGCGGCGCCGGCAACCTGCTCGGCGAGGAGCAGTCCGGCCACATCAAGGAGGTCGGCTTCGAGCTCTACCAGTCGATGCTGGAGGAGGCGATCGTCAACCTCAAGGCCGGCGTGTCCGAGCCTGCCGCCGACCGCTGGTCGCCCTCGATCACCATCGGCATGCCCGTGCTCATTCCGGAAGACTATGTCGGCGACCTCTCGGTGCGGCTGTCGCTGTACCGGCGGCTGGCCGATCTCGACACCGAGGAGGAGATCGAGAACTTTGGCGCCGAGATGCGCGACCGTTTCGGCGTGCTGCCCGACGAGGTGCGCTATCTGTTCAAGGTCGCCGCGATCAAGGCGTTCTGCCGCACGGCCAATGTCGGGAAGATCGACGCCGGCCCGAAGGGTGCCGTCATCGCCTTCCGCGATAATTCGTTCGCCCATCCCGACCGCCTGGTGTCGTTCATCCGCAGCTATGGCCAGGCCGCCAAGGTGCGGCCGGACATGAAGGTGGTGTTCCTGCAGGACTGGGAGACACCGGAAGAGCGTCTCGCCGGCACCACGGAGATCATGCGGCAGCTGGCACAGCTGGCGCAGAGCAAGAAGGCGGCGTAATTGTTCCGAGCGCCACCGGAGCGGTACTTGGATACAAGACAGCGGCATATGGCCACTTGCGGAATGATCGAACGACAGCCATGTTCGATACGTCGAGTTAGGCCGACGACTTGGCCTCCGACTTGGCCTCGCCGCTGATAGCGTGCCTGACTAATGACCTGATTCGTGTGACCCGCGACTGGTTTACCGGCCGCGGGTTTTTTGTACCGCAAAGCGGGGCTGCCCCGCCCATTGAAACTTCTGAGGTCGCGAGCGTGTCTATCAATATCGATTCAGGCCAGGAACACGGTGACGAACACGACGACGTCATGTATCCGCAGGTCCTGCCGTTCATATTGGTCCACGCGGGATGCTTCGCGGCGATCTGGTCGGGCGTCTCGTGGCAAGCCGTAGTCATTTGCGCGGTTCTGTACTGGTTGCGCATGTTTGCGATCACCGCCGGCTATCACCGGTATTTCTCGCACCGGGCTTACGCGACCAGCCGGGTGTTTCAGTTCATCCTGGCCTTCCTGGCCCAGAGCAGCGCTCAGAAAAGCGTCCTCTGGTGGGCTGCCAAACATCGCCATCACCATCTTCACTCGGATACGGCGCAGGATGTGCATTCGCCCCGGCACAAGGGCTTCCTCTACAGTCATCTCGGCTGGATCTTCTACCGGCAGCACGATGCAACCGATCTGGTGAAAGTATCGGATCTGGCGTCGTATCCCGAGTTGATGTGGCTGCACAAATTGGAGCTTCTGCCGGCATTCGTGCTCGCGGGCCTCTGCTTCCTCATTGCCGGGTGGTCAGGACTCGTGGTCGGCTTTCTCTGGAGCACGGTGCTCGTGTATCACGGCACGTTCTGCATCAACTCCCTCGCACATGTTCACGGCCGCAGGCGGTACGTGACCGGCGACGATTCCCGCAACAACTGGCTGCTCGCTCTCGTCACGATGGGTGAGGGGTGGCACAACAATCACCACGCCTATCAGGCCAGTGCTCGACAGGGCTTCCACTGGTACGAGATTGATCTCACCTATTATATCCTGGTGGCTTTGTCCTGGCTCGGGATTGTCCGGGATCTGAAGATGCCGCCCAAGCAGGTCCTGCGCAATGAGCATCGGTTGGGATCACGCGCGATCAAGCAAGCGGCCGAGCAGCTCGCCGCTCGCTTCAATCCTGAACACATCGCACAGGCGATCAAGACGTCGATCCATGAGACCGAATTGTCGGTCCGGGACGCGATCATTCTGTTGCAGCAGCGTGCCGACCTGCGTCTGTCCAGCATGCCGACTCGCGACCAGTTGCTGGCTGAAGCGCAGCGCATGTTCGCAAAGACGATGTCGCTGGACGACATCGTCGACCGGGCCCACGAGCTCCTGAACGAAACTGTCGGCTTTCTCCTGGCCACTCCCGCTCTGGCGGCCGCCCCGAAATCTAGCGCGAATGGCGGCGCTTAGCGCCACGTTGCCCGGACAAGGGGCGCGGACGAGATCAGGGATTGCTGACGCGCGACTACGACGCCGCGCGCGACGCGTCGGCTGAGAGACGCCCGAGCAGTGACCGCGCCGTATCCGACGGCGACAGYGAGTCCACGCTGACGACGGGATCGCTGCGCATCTCGTGCTTACCATTGGAGGTGTGCCGCATCACCGCCGACAGGCGGCGGGCGATCATGTGGGCGGTGCGGAAGTCGGTCTCCGCGAACACGACGATGACGGAACCGTCTTTCTGCGCCACGCCAAAATCCATCTGCCGCATCAGTCGGCTCAGGATCCGCGCGGCGTCGAGCTGGGCACGGGAATTGCCGGGCTCGAAGGCGAAGCGCGCCACGGAGAGGCCGCCGCCGCGGGCAAGAGCCTGCTCGACCGCCTTGGCGAAATCGCGGGCAAAAGCTTCCACCGTGAGCAGGCCGCTGCGCGGGTCGAGCCAGCCGCCGGCATCGATCGAACGCAGCGTGCGGCTCAGTTGCGCTTCCATCGCGTGCTGGCGGATCAGCGGCAGCGCGTTGGCGGCGACCTTCGCCGGCTCGCCCGGGATCAGCTCGAGATTGGGCAGGTCGTAAGTCTGCGCGAGCTGGTGCGCGGTGACAACCACGGGCAGGCTGCGGAATCGGGTGTCTTCGGCGAGCACCGTGAGGAAGGCGTCGGTGACGCGCGCGGTAAAGCCTTCGGCGAGTACGACGCCATCGATGTCGCGGGTGTTGAGATGCTTGGCCGCGGCCTCGATCGAGAGCGCGCCGACGACCCCGACGCGTTCGCCGAGTGCGACGGAGAGCGCAGGATAGGCTGCTCCGCGGCCGATCAGGAGCACCGTTGCCTCGCGTGCCGGATCCCCCTCCGGCAACCCGACTTTCGCGTCCGGCAGCCGGCGCAGAACCGTCGCATGGAGAGTGCGTACGCGTAGCGCGGCGCGGAGCCGCGCGACGAGGCGGTCGGAATTGCCGCCGCGCGAGGAGAAGGGCAGGGCGTTCTGCGGCAGCGTGCCCGCAGCATCGAGCGCCACGAACGGCAGGTAGGGCGATTGGTCCGTGATCTTCCTGGCGAGCGTCGCCAGGTGGGGCTCGTGCCCGGCATGCATCGCGGCGAGAACCGCGGCCGGCTGCACCTGCTCGACCGCGCGCGCCGCGCTGGCCCAGTCGGCGTCGACGACGGGAAACAGACGGGCCTCGTCCAGGGCCGCAATGAAAGGCGGCCGCTGGGCGTTGGACACAAACAGGATCGGGCCCGCCTGGGACATCGCAAACTCTGATCACGCAACAGATGCTGCGCAATCTAGTCCGGTTGCCTTAATGCAGCGTCAATGGATGGGTCGAAACTGCGCTTAAACCGGCCCGGAGCGGTCGCGAAAAGCCTCGACCATCAGGGGGTTAAGCCCGAGTTCATTGAGCGCTTCGCGGGCGCGGCCATTGTCTTGCGCCCGTCCTGCGAGCCGGTGACCCGAGAGCCGGTCGGGCAGCGCGGTGAGCAGGGCGCCCTGGCCGAGCCGGCGCGCCCATTCCTGGAGATCGTTGGACAGGAAGCGGTAGCCGCCGACGGCCATGATGCCGGAGGGCGGTGCGGTGATGCAGATCGCGCCGCTCGGACGGTCGAGCCGCGCGGCATAGCCGGTGTCGACATAATCGCGCGGCGGCTGCGCCGTCAGCGTGTCGCCGACCGGCTGCGGCGGCGCGTAGGCCGCGATCGGCACCATCGCTCCGCGCAGGCCGAGCGTGCCCCTGGGCGTCAGCAGGATCTCGCCGGCGATGGAGGAACCGGACTGCTCGCGCGGGGCGCCGTGCGGTCCGGGCATCACCGCAACAGGCATGCCGTCCTCGCCGCGGCGGGCGCCGAACAGCCCGGCCTCGCCGAACAGATAGACGTCGGTCAGCGGTGCATGCGGCGCGATCCAGGCATCGCTCGCCGCCACCTGCTCGGGCGCGCGCCAGAGGCCGATGACGTTGCGCAAGCTCGGCATCCGCGCCGCGAGGTCGGCCTCGCCGAGCCGCAGCGCGAGCTGCGCGGGGGCGATCAGCACCTCGCATTCGTGCTCGTTGATTTGCTGCTCCAGCACGTCGTTCTCGAAGGGATGATGCAGCGCCAGCGTGCCGCCGCAGAGCAGCCACACCGCGAGCGAGGAGGCGAGGCCTGCGAACGACATCGGCGTGAACGCCGCCATCACGGTCGCGCCCTGCTTGATGTCGGCTTCCAGCGACATCGCGAGCCCGCCGGCGATCAGGCTGAAATGCGGCCGCGGCACCGGGCGAAAGCCTTCCGCGGTGACGTCGAAGGAGATCATCGCCGCCTTGCGGCCGTCCTGGATCACAGCGCGCGTGGTGCCCGGCGGGCGGGCCAGCACGTCGTCGAGCGAGGCCATGCCCTCGGGCAGGTCGGCGCCGAAACCGCAGACGTAACGGATCGAGAAGGCCTCCGCGGCGGCGTGCATGGCGAGGTCGGAATAGCTGACGCCGTCGACCTTGCTCATGGTGACGATGGCGCGCGCCGCGGTGCGGTTCAGCGCGGCGGTCAGTTCCGCATGGCGCCAGAGCAGCGGCAGCACCGCGACGACGAGCCCGGCGCGATGCGCGGCGAGCACAGTCAGCACGAACTCGACCGTAGCAGGCAGCTGGATCGCGATGACGGAATTGGCCGGCAGGCCCGATTCGACGAAATGCGCCGACAGGGCCTCGATGGCGGTGTCGGCCTCGGCGTAGGTCATCCGCCGCGGCTGGTGGCCGGTCACGCGAGCCTTGTTGAGGGGATCGAGCAGGGCGGGCGCGTGCGGTTGCCGCATCAGCGTGCGCTGAAACAGCGTGTCGAGCGTCGGCGATACGGCTGGCTGATTCACGGCGTCACTTCGCTTGCGGCTGCCCCTTCGACCACCAGGTCTCCGGCAGGTAGCCGGACAGCGCGGTGGCCTTTGGCCGTTCTATCCGATTCCAGCGCGCGATCCATTGCTCGGATACGTTAAACAGGGGGATTGTATAGAAACCGGAGATCAAGGTGCGGTCGAGCGCCCGCACCGCCGAGACGAAGGCCGTGTGATCACGGGCCTCGAGGAGAGCGTCGATCATGGCATCGACGGCGGGATCTTTGGCGCCCATGTAGTTGCGGGTGCCCGGATTGTCGGCGGCAGCGCTCCCCCAATAGAAATACTGCTCGTTGCCGGGCGACAGCGACTGGTCCCAGCGGTTCTGGATCATGTCGAACTCGTAAGCGAGCCGGCGCTGGTCGAACTGCACGGGATCGACCGCGCGAACGCTCGGCTCGATGCCGGCGCGCTTGAGGTCGCGCTGGAACGCGAGCGCGATGCGCTCCTGGTCGCGGGTCGTCACCAGCATCTCGAAGGTGAAGGGGGCTTTTGTCGCGCGGTTGCGCAGGACTGTGCCGTCGAGATCGTAACCGGCGTCCGACAGGAGCTTGAGTGCCGCGCGCAGCGTCGTCCGGTCGCGCCCCGAGCCGTCGGTGACGGGCAGGCGGTAGCTGCCGTCCATGACGTCGGGGGGGATCTGCGCGGCGAAGGGCTTCAGCAGCTCGCGTTCGCGCGCATCCGCAGGCCGGCCATAGGCCGACAGGTCGGAGCCGGCGAAATAGCCCGCAACGCGCGAATAGAGTCCGAAGAAGTAGTTGCGGTTGACCAGCTCGAAATCGAACAGCAGCGTCAGTGCCCGGCGCACGCGGATGTCGGCGAAGATCGGACGGCGCGTGTTGAACACCAGGAATTCGGAAGGCTGCGGCACGCCGGGCTTGATGGTGTCGCGGATCACTTCGCCGCTTTTGGCGGCTGGAAAGTCGTAACCGTCGTGCCAGCGCAGCGGCTCGTGCTCGACGCGGAAATCATAGAGGCCGCGCTTGAAGGCTTCGAACTGGCCATTGGCCTCGCGAAAATAGTCGAGCCTGATCTCGTCGAAATTGTAGAGCCCGCGATTGATGGGCAGGTCGCGACCCCAATAGTCGGGATTGCGGGTCAAGGTCACGCTGGCGCCGGGCTTCACCGCCATGATCCGATACGGGCCCGAGCCGATCGGGCCGGTCAGCGTCGTCTCCTCGAAGGTTGCGACATCCACTGCATGCTTCGGCAGGATCGGCATCAGGCCGAGGATCAGCGGCAATTCCCGGTCGTTGGCGCCAGCCAGGTCGAAGCGGACGGTGAGAGGGTCGGGCGCCTCGGCCTTGGCGACCTTGGCGTAATATTGCCGATGGTTGGGGCGGCCGTGATCGCGCAGCAGCTGCCAGGAGAACAGCACATCCTCCGCCAGGACCGGCTTGCCGTCGGAGAAGCGGGCGCGGGGATCGAGGCGGAACGTGACAAAGCTCCGCGTGTCATCGGTCTCGACCGATCTGGCGAGCAGGCCGTAGAGCGTGAACGCCTCGTCATTGCCGCGTGCGAGCAGGCTCTCGACCACATAGTTCCGCACCGGCTGCACGGCCAATCCCCTGACGATGAAGGGATTGAGGCTGTCGAAGGTGCCGAGAATGCCCCAGGTGAGCCGGCCGCCCTTGGGGGCATCAGGGTTGGCGTAGGGCATGTGGGTGAAATCGGCCGGCATCGCCGGCTTGCCGTGCATCGCGATGGCATGGGCTTCCCCAGCCCGTGCGCCGCTTGCGGAGAGCGCGGAGGCGACGACGAAGGCAAGAAGACAGAGGCGGGTGCCAAGGCCCTCACGAAGGCCCTCGAGAAGGCGCTGGAACATGGACATCGGCACACGTTGATTCGAGGACCTGCGGGCCTGAATCCTATCACAAGGAATTTCACGGATCGCAGGCCAGGGAGCGGTTCAAGGCGTGGTCAAAGACGCTTGTCGGCATTGATCTTTTCGTCGGCCACGTTAAGAAGGCAGGCAATCGCGCAAGAGCGTCGAGCCCGTCACTTATCCGCCTCAATTGACGGGGAGAGAGCCGCGCCAGGCGGCTCGGTTCGGCGCTTCGGAGCGGTTCGGGCACTTCCCGTTCAGAAAGGGTTTTCCGCAATGAATTTCCGTTACTTGGCCGCGTCCGTCCGGCCGCGCGGGCGACTTTTCGCCCTGTTGACGGCGACGGCGTTGGTCGTCCCGTTTGCTGCTGAGGCCCAGGCTCCCGCGCCGGCCCCCGGCGCGCCTGCCGCGCCCAAGGCGGCCCCGAAAGCCGCTCCGAAGGCTGCCCCCAAGGCTCCGGCACCGGCTGCCCAGGCTCCCGCCCAGCCGGCTCCCGCGCAGGGCGCTCCGGCGCAGCAGGGCGCCGCGGCCCAGCCGGCCGATCAGCAGATCCAGCTGATCTACGCCCCCTGGACCAAGTTCTGCCTCAAGGGCCAGGACGCCAACGCCAAGCAGGTCTGCTTCACCGGCAAGGACGGCCGCATCGAGTCGGGCCAGCCGGTCATCGCGGCCGTGATCATTGAGCCGGAAGGTGAGCCCAAGAAGATCCTGCGCGTGACGCTGCCGCTCGGCATGCAGCTCGTGCACGGCACCCGCATCATCGTGGACAACAATGCGCCGTTGCAGAGCCCCTACGTGATCTGCTTCCAGAATGGCTGCATGTCCGACTACGAGGCCACGCCCGAGCTCATCGGCAACATGAAGAAGGGCCAGAACCTCGTTGTCCAGGCGATCAATGCGAACGGTGCGCCCTTGACGCTGCCGCTGCCGCTCGCCGGCGAATTCCAGAAGGCCTATGACGGTCCGCCGACCGATCCGAAGGTGTTCGAGGAAACCCAGAAGAAGCTTCAGGAAGAGCTTCAGAAGAAGGCCGACGAGCAGCGCAAGAAGCTCGAGCAGAACGGTGGCGCGCCCGGCGCGGCTCCGACCGGTCAGAAGTAAGCGGGCTAAAATCCCGGACATGAAAAAGGCGCTCGGTTCGAGCGCCTTTTTTGCTGGCCGCTTGATGGCGGCAAAACTCAGTTCAAGCGCGGTCGGCTCAGTTCAGCGACGGATTGCGCGGGCGATAGCCGCCGGTCTTGTCCTTGATGAAGATCTCGGCGACCTGGGAATGGCGGATCGGCTCGCCGGAATCGTCCGGCACCAGGTTCTGCTCGGAGACATAGGCGACGTATTCCGACTCCGCGTTCTCCGCGAGCAGATGGTAGAACGGCTGGTCCTTGTGAGGCCGCACCTCTTCGGGAATCGACAGCCACCACTCCTCGGTGTTGTTGAATTCCGGATCGATGTCGAAGATCACCCCCCGGAACGAGAAGATCCGGTGGCGAACGACCTGTCCGATCTGGAATTTGGCGGTCCTCGCTTTAATCATTCCCCGTCGATAGACCAGGATTGTGGCCGATGCTAGTGCCCTGACCTGGAATTGACCTTCGACTAAGGGGTGGATAGCCCCCAAATCTTCAGAAAACACTTCATCAATGATCGATATCCTCAATCTGGCGCTACCTTATTTCGGCTTGATCTTTGTTGGATTCGCTTGCGGCAAGGCCAAGTCGCTGCCAGAATCAGGCCTCGCCTGGATGAACTTCTTCCTGCTCTACGTGTCGCTGCCGGCGCTGCTGTTCGCGATCATGTCGAAGACGCCGTTTGCGGAATTGAACAACCCGCCGTTCCTGGTCGCGACCACGCTGTCCACGGTTGCGGCGTTCACCCTGGCGCTGGTGGTCGGCAAAGTTTTGGGACGGCTGACGCTGCGCGAGGCGACGCTTGCGGGCCTCTCCGGCGGCTATGGCAATATCGGCTATATGGGGCCGGGGCTGGCGCTCGCCGTGCTTGGGCCGAAGGCGTCGGCGCCGACCGCGCTGATCTTCTGCTGCGACAGCATCTTCCTGTTCACGATCGTGCCGCTGCTGATCGAGCTCTCCGACCGCGACCATCCCTCGCTGGTCCATGCCTTCGGCGTCGTGCTGAAGCAGATCGTGCTCAACCCGCTGATCATGTCGGCCTGCTTTGGCGCGGCCGTGGCGGCGCTTCATATCGAGCTGCCGGTCGCACTCGATCGCACCATCACGTTCCTTCAGAACGCAGCCGCACCGACCGCGCTGTTCGTGCTCGGCGTGACCGTGGCGCTCCGCCCGTTCAACCGGGTGCCGTGGGAGGTGCCGGGCGTGATCGCCGTGAAGCTCTTGATCCACCCGCTCGCCGCGTTCGGCCTGATGCTGGCGTTCGGACCGTTCGCGCAGCCCTGGGCCGCGACCGCCGTGCTGATGGCCTCGCTGCCGCCGGCGCTCAACGTGTTCGTGATCGCGCGGCAGAACGACGCCTGGATCGAATCCGCCTCCGTCGCGGTGCTGCTCGGGACCTTCGCGTCCGTGGTCACGCTGACCAGCGTGATGTGGGCGATCCAGACTGGCCGGCTGGCGTTTCCGTAAGCGAGCCTACCGCCGCCACGTCGGGGTCAGGCCCTCGCGCATGGCGAAGCGCCTGAGCGGGCCGATGGCGCCGAGCAGGTGCATGCCGACCGCGCGGACCGGCTGGAGCGGCAGGAAATCGTTGAGCAGGGAGCGGTTGGCGATGTCGATCGCAAACGTGCGGCTCAAAATGTCCGGACGCCGCGCCCGGTCGTAGCGCTTGAGCACGTCGGGCGCGCCGGGATCCTGGCCCGCAGCGATCGCTTCGCCCGCGAGCCTGGCGATGTCAGCGGCATCGCGCAGACCAAGGTTGAGGCCCTGGGCGCCGATCGGCGGGACCACATGGGCGGCTTCGCCGACCAGCGCGATGCGGTCGCGCCCGAAGGATTTTGGACGTTCGATCGCCAGCGGGAAAAGGTTGCGGCCCGGCTCGACCGTCATGCGTCCCAAAATGGAATGCGACTGCTTCTCGATCGCGGCGGACAGCTCCGCGTCGCTCAAGCCGCGAAGCCGCTCGGCCTCGGCGAGGGCCGAGACCCAGACGATGCTGGAGCGGTCGCCGGGCAGGGGCACGAACACGCAAGGGCCATGCGGCGTGTGGAACTCGGTCGAGACGTTGCGATGCGGGCGCGCGTGGCCGACGTTGAAGGTCAGCGCGGTCTGCGTCAGGTCGCGTCGCGTCACCGCGATGCCGGCGGCTTCCCGGCACAGCGAGTGCCGGCCGTCGGCGCCGACCACGAGCCGGGCCGTGAGGAATTCAGCGGACGCCGTGCGGATCGCGACGTCGTCGGCTTCGATGACGACGCTTTCGGCCTCGTCATCGCAACGGACGAGGTTGGGCAACTCGGCCGCGCGTTCTTCCATCGCCAGCATCAGCGAGCGGTTGTCGATATTGTAGCCGAAGGCGTCGAGCGCGATTTCGTGGCAGGAGAACCGGACCTCCGGCGCCCGGAACAGCCGGCCGGTGTCGTCGACGAGGCGCATGATTTCGAGCGCGGCCGCCTTGCCCTTGCAGCGCGGCCAGACATCGAGGCTCTCCAGGAGATCGACGGAGGCGCCGAGCAGGGCGGTGGTGCGGTTGTCGGCATAGGGCACGCGCCGCGCCACCAGCGCGGTCCGCGCGCCGGCCTGCGCCAGTGCGATGGCGGCCGCCAGTCCCGCCGGTCCGCCGCCGATCACGGCCGCGTCATGGAGTGTCGATGCATCTGTCATGGAACGACAATTGACATGCTGCGCGGCAAATTCAAGCCCGGCTATATTTCCTTGATTTTATGGCGAATTGTGCGACCGAGCGCCGCAATGGCGGATGTGCAAACCGGTCTCATTCTGATAGCAGAAGCCATGGATACCCAAGAGGATTCCCTGAAGCCGAGACCGGCGATCCGCGCCGCGGCCTTCTCGGTGCACATCTTCACCGCATTCGGCGCGGCCATCGCGCTGCTGGCGATGCTGGAGGCCGTGCGCGAGCATTGGGCGGCGATGTTTCAGTGGCTGGGCGTTGCCCTGATCATCGATGCGATCGACGGGCCGATCGCCCGCCTGCTGAAGGTCAAGGATGTGCAGCCGAACTGGTCGGGAGACGTGCTCGATCTCGTGGTCGACTTCGTCACCTATGTGTTCGTGCCGGCCTATGCGATCGTGGCGAGCGGGCTGTTGCTGCCGGTGGCCGCGCCGCTGCTCGGCATCGCCATCATCGTCACCAGCGCACTATATTTCGCCGATCTGCGTATGAAGGCGGACGACAATCATTTCCGCGGCTTTCCGGCGCTGTGGAATGCGGCGGCGTTCTACCTGTTCCTGCTGCACTGGCCGCCGCTGGTATCGACGCTGCTGGTCGCGGCGCTTGTCGTGCTGACCTTCGTGCCGTTCCACGTGCTGCATCCGGTCCGGGTGGTTCGGCTGCGCTGGCTGACGATGTCGCTGATCGCGATCTGGGCCGTGCTCGGCCTCTATGTGCTGGAGATGGATTTTCGCGTCGGCACCGGCGTGACCATCGTGCTCTGCGCCATCGCGCTCTGGATCAGCTTCAGCGACGCCTTGATCCGCCTGGCAAGATCCTTCGCATGATGCACCTCCTCACTAGTCCTGAAGCCTGGGCCGCGCTGCTCACCTTGACCGCGCTCGAGATCGTGCTCGGCATCGACAACGTCATCTTCCTGTCGGTGATCGTCTCGCGCATCCCCGAGAAGCAGGCCCACCGCGCCCGCCAGATCGGGCTCGCGCTGGCACTGATCTTTCGCATCATCCTGCTCAGCCTGCTGGTCTGGCTGATCGGCCTGACCGCGCCGGTGTTTTCGTTTTCAGGTTACGGCTTCTCCTGGCGCGATCTCATCCTGATCGGCGGCGGCCTGTTCCTGATCGCCAAGGCGACGCACGAGATCCACGCCGAGGTCGAAGCCGATGACGGCGAGGGCGACCGGGAGTCCGGCGGCAGCGCGTTCTTCTGGGTGATCGTCCAGATCATCGTCATCGACATCGTGTTCTCGCTGGACTCGATCATCACCGCGATCGGCATGGCGCAGGACATCGAGATCATGATCGCGGCGGTCGTGATCGCCTGCCTGATCATGTACATTTCATCGGGGCCGGTGTCGCGGTTCGTCGCGGAGCATCCGACCACCAAGATGCTGGCGTTGGCGTTCCTGGTGCTGATCGGCGTCGCGCTGGTCGCGGACGGATTCCAATTCCACATTCCGCGCGGCTACATCTACTTCGCAATTGCGTTCTCGGCGGCAGTGGAATTCTTCAACGTGCTGGCGAAGCGCAACCGCAGGAAAGTCCGCAAGTCGTCCGTTTAGCCGTTCCAATCTGGGTCGAGTTGACAAGGCGGGCGCGATGTCTTTCGCTCAGCGGCGAGAAGACCGAGAGGAGGTCAGGTGATGACCAAAGCCGTCCGTGTGCACAAGGTCGGAGGCCCCGAAGCCCTGGTCTATGAGAGCGTCGAGGTCCCGGCGCCGGCTTCCGGCGAGGTGCGCATCCGCCAGCATGCGGTCGGGTTGAACTTCATCGACGTCTATTATCGCACCGGCCTCTACAAGGCGCCGGGGCTGCCCTTCATCGCCGGCAACGAGGCGTCGGGCGAGGTCATCGCCGTCGGGCCCGGCGTGACGCATTTCCATCCCGGCGATCGCGTGGCCTACTACCACAATCTCGGCGCCTATACCGGCGAGCGCAACATCCCCTGGGAGAAGCTGGTCAAGCTGCCCGACCACATCACGCACGAGCAGGGCGCCGTGCTGATGCTGAAGGGGCTGACGGTCTGGTATCTCCTGCACAAGACCTTCAAGGTCGAGCCGCATCACCGCGTGCTGATCCATGCCGCGGCCGGCGGCATCGGCTTGCTCGCCTGTCAATGGGCGAGGGCGCTCGGCGCGCACGTCATCGGCACGGTCGGCTCGCGCGAGAAGGCGGAGCTTGCGGAGGCCAATGGCTGCGACCACGTCATCCTCTACAACGAAGAGGATTTCGTCGCGCGCGTGAAGCAGATCAGCCGCAACGAGGGCTGCGACGTCGTCTATGACGGTGTCGGCAAGGCGACCTTCCCGGGCTCGCTGTCCTGCCTGAAGCCGCTCGGCATGTTCGTCTCGTTCGGCAATGCCTCGGGGCCCGTGCCGCCGTTCTCGATCGCCGAGCTCAACAATCACGGCTCGCTGTTTGCGACGCGGCCGAAGCTCAACGACTACGTCGGCACGCGCAAGGAGCTGTTGGAAGGCGCCGACACGCTGTTCGCCGCCGTCATCAACGGCAAGCTGCACGTGCCGATCAACCACGCCTACGCGCTCAAGGACGCCGCCAAGGCGCATATCGATCTCGAAAGCCGCAAGACCACCGGCGCGTCGATCCTGAAGCCGTAGCAAGTTGCTCCATTAAAGTCGTCATGCCCGGGCTTGTCCCGGGCATCCACGTTCTTTGTGCCGCGCCTCAAGGCGTGGATGGCCGGGACAAGCCCGGCCATGACGGCGAGGGCGTTTACGCGACCCGCCGTGCCGCGCCGGCCCTGGTCAAAATCCCGTCGAGACAATCGATCATCTCGGCGATCTCGGCCCGCGTGACATTCAGCGCCGGCATGAAGCGCAGCGTGTCGAGCTGCGGCGCGTTCAGGAGCACGCCGGCCTCGAACGCCTGCGCGACGATGCCTGGCGCGATCGGCAGCTTGAGGTCGAGCGCGAGCAAGAGGCCACGTCCCCGCACGCCGCCAAGGCCGTGCCGGGCCGAGACCTTCTGCAACTCGCTTTCGAGCAGCAGGCCGGTCTCGGTGACCGACTTCAGGAAGTCGGGCTTGCAGACCTCCTCGAGCACTGCCAACCCCGCCGCGCACATGATCGGGTTGCCGTTGAACGTGCCGCCCTGGTCGCCGTGCTCGAAGCAGGAGGCACGTTCGGTTGCGAGCAGGGCTGCGAGCGGCACGCCACCGCCGATGCCTTTGCCGAGCGTCATGATGTCGGGCGCGATGCCTGTGTGCTCGTAGTGGAAGAGTTTTCCGGTCCGGCCCATGCCGGTCTGGATCTCGTCAAAAATGAGCAGCAGGCCGTGCGCGTCGGTGAGCGCGCGCAGCTCCTTCAGGAACTGATCGGTCGCGGGCCACACGCCGGATTCACCCTGGATCGGCTCCAGCATCACCGCGACGGTGTTGTCGTTGATCAGCTCCTCGACCGAGGCGATGTCGTTCAGCTTCGCCTTCTTGAAGCCCGCGACCTTCGGCTCGAACAGCGGCTCGAACGCCTTCTTGCCCGAGGCCGACATCGTCGCCAGCGTCCGGCCGTGGAAGCCGCCTGCGAAGCTGATGATCTCGAACGCGCCGTTCCTGTGCAGGCTGCCGTATTTGCGCGCGAGCTTGATCGCGCCCTCGTTGGCTTCGGCGCCCGAGTTGGCAAAGAACACCTGGTCGAACGCGCTGTTTGCGACAAGCCGCTCGGCAAGTTTCAGGCTCGGCTCGTTGTAGAACGCCGGGCTTGGCGTCAGCAACCGCTTTGCCTGCGCGGAAAGCGCATCGGCGATCGCGGGCGGGGAGTGACCGAGGCAGTTCACGGCCCAGCCCTGCACGAAATCGAGATAGCGCTTGCGGCTGTCGTCCCAGAGGTAGGAGCCGGCGCCGCGGACGAACACGGCCTTGGGCCGTGCGGTGATGTCCATCAGCGCGTCAAACGGATGCGTGGTCATGTCGAACTCCTGTGGGGACGGGGTGGAAAAAGGGGCGCAAAAAGCAGAAAGGCCGCACCTTGCGGGTGCGGCCTTTCTCGAAAACTCGGCTGAATTCAGTGGTTCAGCGGCGTCGTCGGACATGGCGCACCCTCTCCTCGTCGCGGAAGCGACGGCGGAGCATTTCGGTGCGCTGATGGGTCCGAGCGTTGATCATGGGCGGGTCCCTACAGCCGAAGGGCAGGGCTTGTCAAGCGGGCGTTTTGAAGAATACCCGTCCGGCGTGCATCGGCGGGATGGGAGCACGTCACTGAACGCCGTAGCGCGCAAAACTGTCCGCGATGCCGGCGTTGATTGCCTTGGCGGCCGCGATGTCTTGCTCAGCGCCTTCGCTGTCGCCCTTCTTTCGCTTCGCCAGTCCACGGCCGTAGAGGGAGCCGTCGAGCTCAGGCTTTGCGCTCAGCGCCGCGTCGTAATCCGCAATCGCCGCGTCGAGATTGCCGAGCTTCAGATGCGTGAGGGCGCGGCTGTCCAGCGTATAGGGTTCGTTGGGAGCCATCCGCAGCGACTGCTCGCAATCGGCCAGCGCCTCCTGCAGGCGGCCAAGGATCGCACGCGTCATGCAACGCGAATTGAACACGCCCGGATAGCTCGCATTGGCCTTGATCGAGCGATCGTAATCCTCCAGCGCCTGCGCATAGTCGTGGGTGTCGAAATACATGTTCGCGCGCGCAAAGAAATCGCGATCGTTGTTCGGACTGAGCTGAAGCGATTTTGCGAAGTCGGCCAGCGCACGCGCACGGTCGCCGCGGTCGCGGAAGACGCGTGCGCGGTTGCCGTAGGCCGGGCCGTAATTCGGGTCGAGCTTGATCGAGAGATCGAAATCCGCCAGTGCGCGAGCGTCGTCGCCATGGTTGCGATAGGCAGTGCCGCGATTGAAATAGGCCAGCGCAAATTTAGGGTCGAGCTTGATGGCCTGATCGTAGTCGGCCATCGCATGCTCGTAGTCGTTCTTGTGGATGTGGGAATTGCCGCGGTTGTTGTAGTAGAGCGCGTCGCGGGAATTCAGCCGAATGGCGCGCGTGTAGTTGGCAATGGCGTGGTCGGTGTCGCCGAGATCGTCATGGGCGATGCCGCGATTGTACCAGAGGTCGGCGTCTTTCGGATCGAGATCGATGGCACGGTTGAAGTCCGTCAGGGCACGCTCCGTGTCGCCTTTTCGCCGAAACATCTCGCCGCGATTGGCCAGCGCCCGCACATTCGAGGGATCGGCCTTGAGCACGGCCGAGCAGCCGGCGATGCGCTGATCCTCGTTTCCCCCGTCGTCGTCGCCATAGCACCATTGGCGTGCCTGCGCGGCTGACGGCGATCGCGCGGTGGCGGGGGCGGACAGGGCGAACACGGCCATTGCGATGCCGATCGCAGACAGCTTGGAGAGAATCCTTGACGTTTCAGTGTGTTTCATTGTTTTCCACATCGAAACCATTGCGCCTCTAGCGCGTTTGTGATCGAAGGACGCGACTTGGTTCGAACCGAATGCATCACGGATCAGACCAAGAAGGCGGGACCAACCAGATAGTTTGAAGACCTTGTCCGATACGCCTTACCCGATCGACCTCGACAGCATTCGCGGCGCGTTTCCGCCGGGCATCGAGGCGCCATCCCTGCTGGTCGACTTTGCCGATTGGCTGAACGGGCGCCCGTGGGGCAGCGTCGGCCGTTTCTCCCTGCAAGGCCAGTTCTCCGATCAGGCGCCGATCTTCGACGGCAGTCCCTTGCGCGACAGGTTTTCACTGTTCATGCGTCTGCCGGATGGCTCGGCCGTCGGCGGCTGGTATGGCGCGGGTCTTGATCGCGACAATCCGCCGATCGTGGGGCTAGGCTCCGAGGGCGACTACGAGCTGCTCGCGCCGAGCCTCGACGGCTTGCTGGCGAAGCTGACGTCGCAGCAATTCGACAAGGCCTGGAGTGATCTCAAGCCGCATGACGAGGTCGAGTGCCAGACCGACGAGCTCGCGAAATGGCTTGCCGGGCAGCCGATCGGCGACAAGGCGGCATGTGACGACGGCGCCGCGGAGCTTCCCGACTTTCGCGGCTTCGTGGAAAAATGGAGCCGGGATCGCGAAGACTATTGGGCCAATCATCGCTTGATGGCCGAGCTCGGCTGGCGGCTCGCCGCGCATCTGCCCAAGGGCAAGAAGCCCTGGGACAAGACCCGCTTCGAGGTCGCGATCGTCGGCAAGCAGTACGAGGCCCGCGTCCTGACCCTCGGCCCGCAGCCGTTCGAGGAGGCCGCCTCGATCGAATCGCTGCTGCGCGATCTGCGCGAGGAGATGCGCAAGGCACAGCCCGAGCTCGGGCTGTGGCACGCGATGAAATTCGGCCTCTATGTCGACGGCCGCGTCATGCCGAACTTCGAATACGATGTGCGTCCGATCATCGGCGGCGAGCCGGCGCAGCTCTCCGAAGCAAAGGCCGATCTCGCGCGCGCACCAAGGCCGGAGCGCTGGGTGCCGAAATGGCTGGCGTGACGGAACACCGTCAGAATCCCGTCACGGAGCCGTGCAATCAGGTTGCTGATTGAATTAGCTTCTCGTCGGGGTAGTTCGCTGATGCGCGGCCTTTGTCACCGGTTGATTGTCGCGATCCTGCTGATGTCAACGGCCTCGGCCGCAGACGCGCAAACCGAGCTCGTGGAAAGCGCCGTTGCCGACCTTCCGATCGTGCTGGCTACCGATCCCGCGCTCACGCGGCCTCACGTGATCACACCGGACGAAAAGAAAAACAGCGATGAGGCCGATGCTGGCGGCGTTATTCTCACCTACGTTTTTGAAACGAAGCTTCGCCTTCGGTCGGAGAGGTACTTCCTGGTTGTCTGCAGCTCCGGCGGTAGTGGCGACTACAATTGCGTATTTAACCTGATTGGAGGCGCGGGCGATCTCTATCAAGACCAGATCGAAGGCCTCCGATTCGAGATACCCGGCGACGGTTGCGTCTACGCCTCCGGTCACGTCAATACGATGTTCGACCATCGACGCAAGTACTGCCTTGACGACGACCGGTTGAAGGAGGTTAACCAGCCGTTTCATTACGTCGGCCTCAAGTCAAAGAAGCTGCATGACTTGACGTTCTATTTCGATAAGGCTGCGACGAATGCGGTCGGCACCATTCCGAAGGGTGAGTTCGTTGAGGTGCTCGTCGCAAGCGACCGACGAGAGGAGGACTCGTCCGAGCGCTACCATTTCCTCGTTCGGAACAAGAATGGACTGACTGGTTGGGTCAGTCTGGCCGGAGGTCAGCAAGCGGAAGACATCGAGGGGATCTTTTTTGCCGGCGACTAGTCGCGTCGAACCGGTATTCTTCTGCTGTCGTGCCATCTTGACCTCGCGGGAACGGCACCTTCGATCCCCCTTGCGATCCCCCTTGACTTAGAGTGCGCTCGAAGGGGTATCTGTACGTGCGTCAGTACGAGAACGGGCACACATGAAGATCGGCGACCTCGCAAAACGAACCGGCTTGTCGACGCACACGTTGCGTTATTATGAGCGCGTCGGGCTGCTGCCATACGCAGACCGGGATCGTTCCGGCCAGCGTGACTTTGACGCATCGATCCTCACATGGATCGCATTCCTCGGTCGGCTCAAGACCACGGGAATGCCGATCCGGGACATGTTGCGTTATGCGGCGCTTCGTGATGAAGGCGATGCCACCGGGCCAGCCCGGCGGCAGATGCTGGAAATTCACCGGGAACAGGTTCGCACGCAGATTGCCGAACTCCAGGAATGCCTGCTCGTCCTTGATACCAAGATCTCCGGTTATGCCGGCGATGAACAGAGGACGAAGGAAAATGACGCACGCCCAAACACAAGCCGAAAGCCGCTTCGATCGCGGCCAGCGGGCCCTGTCACGCATTGACGGCAGAGCCGGCGAAAAGGTCGTCGCCTCACTCGCCGACATCGCTCCGGATTTCGCACGATACGTGATCGAGTTTCCCTTCGGCGACATTTACAGCCGCCCGGACCTCGGCCTGCGCGATCGAGAGATCGCGACGATCGCCGCGCTGACGGCGCTCGGAAATGCCGCGCCTCAGCTCAAAGTGCATATCGAGGCGGGTCTGAACGTCGGGCTGTCTCGCGACGAGATCGTGGAGATCATCATGCAGATGGCCGTCTATGCGGGCTTCCCGGCGGCGGTGAACGGGCTGTTCGCAGCCAAGGAGGTGTTTTCCGCGCATGACGGACGGCAGGCGTCGGGAGAAGCGACGTGACGAACTTCGAATACTATGTGCGCCCGACCATCGACGGCGAGCCCGCCAAGCTGACCGAAGCCCAGGCCGATCTCGCCCGCGCCCGACGCCCGGAGCGCTGGGTGCCGAAATGGCTGGTTTGACGGAGCTGTAGCCCAGCGACGGTCTGCTCCCTGCAAGCTTGAGGCACAGAGGCTTCCACAGCGTCATGGCCGGGCCTGTCCCGGCCATCCACGCATTGCCCAGTGGCACGAAGARCGTGGATGCCCGGGACAAGCCCGGGCATGACGACCTTCTTCATATCCGGTTGCAGCGACCCGCAAGAGAGGTGCGATCGTTGGCGCCGTCAGAACCCCGCGACGCTGCCGTGCAGGTCGTATTGGTCGGCGCGCTCGATCTTCGCGGTGACGATCTCGCCGACGCGCAACGGGCGGCGGCTGGAGAGATAGACCGCGCCGTCAATCTCCGGCGCGTCGGCCTTGGAGCGGCCTTTTGAAACCGTCGGGCCGACCTCGTCGATGATGATCTGCTGGCGCGTGCCGACCTTGCGCTTCAGCCGGCGCGCGGAGATCTTCTGCTGGCGGGCCATCAGCGCGTTGTAGCGCTCCTGCTTGATCTCTTCGGGCACGGGGTTCTCGATCGCATTCGACGTCGCACCGGCAACCGGCTCGTATTTGAAGCAGCCGAGGCGATCGATCTCGGCCTCATCCAGCCAATCGAGCAGATAGGCGAAATCGGCATCGGTCTCGCCGGGGAAGCCGACGATGAAGGTCGAACGCAAAGCGAGATCGGGACATTCCTCGCGCCAGCGCTTGATCCGCGCCAGCGTCTTGTCCTGCGCTGCGGGGCGCTTCATCGCCTTCAGCACCTCGGGGCTTGCATGCTGGAACGGGATGTCGAGATAGGGCAGCACCTTGCCCTCGTTCATCAGCGCGATGACCTCGTCGACATGCGGGTAGGGGTAGACATATTGCAGCCGGACCCATGCGCCGAGCGCGCCGAGCTCGCGCGCGAGGTCTAGGAATTTGGCGCGGACCTGGCGATCCTTCCACGGGCTCTCGGCATATTTGAGATCGACGCCGTAGGCCGAGGTGTCCTGCGAGATCACCAGCAGCTCCTTGACGCCGGCGCCGACGAGGCGCTCGGCCTCGCGCAGCACGTCGTTGGCCGGACGCGAGACGAGATCGCCGCGCAGCTTCGGGATGATGCAGAAGGTGCAGCGGTTGTTGCAGCCCTCGGAGATCTTCAAGTAAGCGTAGTGGCGCKGCGTCAGCTTGATGCCCTGCGGCGGCACCAAATCGAGATGCGGATTGTGGGCGGGCGGCAGCGCACGGTGCACGGCGTCCAGCACGCTCTCATATTGCTGCGGGCCGGTGATGGAGAGCACGCCGGGATAGGCTTGCTCGATCTGCTCGGGTTCCGCGCCCATGCAACCGGTCACGATCACCTTGCCGTTCTCGGCCATGGCCTCGCCGATCGCCGAAAGCGATTCCTGCTTGGCACTGTCGAGGAAGCCGCACGTATTGACGATGACGATGTCGGCCCCGTCATGCTTGCGAGCGAGCTCGTAGCCCTCGGCGCGCAGGCGCGTGATGATGCGCTCGGAATCCACCAATGCCTTGGGACACCCGAGCGACACGAAGCTGACCTTGGGCGCAGCCGTCTGATCCATATCCAAATCTGCCTGATTGACAGGCCTGAGCTAGTCCCAATTGCCCATAATTACAACCCTTTGCATCGCCCTCCGGCATGCTATGGATGAATCGCTTGACGTGAGTGGGACATGAGCGCCGAACAGTCGCCTAAAATCGTGATTGTCGACGAAAGCCCGATCCGGGCTGCGATCCTCGAGGAGGGGTTGCGCGAGGCCGGATTCACGCAGATCGTCCATATCCGCGAGATGCAGAGCCTGCTTGCCCGTATTTATGCGGTGGACCCTGATATCATCCTGATCGATCTGGAGAACCCCAGTCGCGACGTGCTGGAGGCGATGTTCCAGGTCAGCCGCGCCGTGAAGCGGCCGATCGCCATGTTCGTCGACCAGAGTGATTCATCCTCGATCCAGGCCTCCGTGGAAGCGGGGGTCTCCGCCTACATCGTCGACGGGCTGAAGAAGGAACGCATCAAGCCGATCCTCGACCTCTGCGTGTCCCGCTTCAACGCCTTCGCAAAACTCCAGGAGGAGCTGGAGCGCACCAAGTCGCAGCTCGAGGACCGCAAGATCATCGAGAAGGCCAAGGGAATTTTGATGAAGGTCAAGGGCCTCACCGAGGACGAGGCCTACGTGCTGCTGCGCTCCACGGCGATGCGCGAGAAGAAGAAAATCGGCGAGATCGCGCAGTCGATCATCACCGCGTCGGAGATGCTGAAATGACCGGTCCCCTCCGCATCGGGTTCATCCCGCTGGTCGACGCCGCCGCCCTGATCGTCGCCGTCGACAAGGGCTTTGCCGCCGCCGAGGGACTCGAGGTCGAGCTGGTGCGCGAGGTCTCCTGGTCCAACGTGCGCGACAAGCTCAATATCGGCCTGTTCGACGCCGCGCACCTGCTGGCGCCGGTGGCGATCGCGTCCTCGCTCGGGCTTGGCCACGTCAAGGTGCCGATCGCGGCGCCCTTCAACCTCGGTATCAACGGCAACGCGATCACGGTCTCGCCGGCGCTCCATGCCGCGCTGATGGAGGAGATCGACGGTGACCGCTTCGATCCGCTTGTCACGGCGAAAGCGCTGGCGAAGGTCGTCGCGAAGCGTCGCAAGCTAGGTGCCGATCCGCTGACCTTCGGCATGACCTTCCCGTTCTCGACCCACAATTACCAGCTCCGGTTCTGGATGGCGGCGGCCGGCGTCGATCCGGATGAGGATGTGCGCCTCGTGGTACTGCCGCCGCCCTACATGGTCGATAGCCTCGCCAATGGCCATGTCGATGCGTTCTGCGTCGGCGCGCCCTGGAATTCGGTCGCGGTCGATCTCGGCATCGGCCACATCCTGCATTTCGTCTCCGACATTCTCGTGCGCGCGGCTGAGAAGGTGCTGGCGGTTCGCCAGGTCTGGGCCGACAAGCATCCGGATGTGGTGGCAGCGCTGGTGCGCGCGGCCGTGAAGGGCGCCGAGTTCATCGAGAACCCCGCGAACCTGTCTGAGGCGGCGCGGATCCTGGCGCAGCCGGAACGGATCGGCGTCGATGCCGAAGTCATCCAGCGAACCCTCACCGGGCGCCTGAAGATTTCTCCCGACGGCACCCTCCGCGAGAGCGGTCGCTACCTCCTGGTTGGACGCGAAGGGGCAGGGCGCCCCGATCCGGTTCAGGCGGCCTGGCTCTATGCGCAGATGGTGCGCTGGGGGCAAACGGCGTTGACGCCTGACGGCGTCAAGACGGCGATGGCCGTGTTCAGGCCCGACCTCTACGACGCAGCCCTCGGTCAGCAATCGCCCGCTGAAGCCCCCGCGGCGTTCGGGGCATTTGCGGGCCCGGCCTTCGATCCCGGCAACATCCGCGGGCATCTGGAGGCCTTTGAGGTCGGACGCTGGAAGGCCTGATTCGGTCCTGCATCGTTTTTGGGCGGAAGAGATCATCGGCTAAATTTTGGGCCGCCTGCTCGAATTTCATGAGAGTTCCGGACCGCGATTTTCCGGGCTCGTCTGTATCCATCTGAAATCAAAGCAATTTTCATTTCATCGAAGCTGGCACGCAACTTGTATGTTGCAGTGCGGCCAGCTTGTCACAGACGCCTGCTGAGCCGAGTCCCGCAGCAACGAAGCTGACCGGACCGTTGGGTGCGCAGCCGGCTTCTTGAGCCAGCCGAGTTCCTCGCGGGTCGCGCAATTTTCCGTCGATGCCACCCGGTGGCCGCAGGAGCTTCGTTACCGACCATGAAAATCGATACGCTCTCAGTCGACTTCTCCGACGAGCAGAAACGCTATCTCGAAGGCTTCACGACCGGTTTGCAGATCAGCCGGGTCGGTCGCGGTCTCGGCGGCAGCGCCGGCAAGGCCAATGCCGAGCCCACCGGCCCCGACGCCGTCCACATCAAGGCGCAGGACAAGGTCATCGCAGCCGGCAAGAAGCTCGCCGACCAGGAGAAGTTCAAGCGCGACGAGCATCCGTTCGATGCCTATCCGCGACTGCGGCAGCAGGCGCTCGACAACACGCCGCCGAGCCCTGCGGACAATTTCCGCTGGCGCTACTACGGCATCTTCTACGTCGCGCCGACGCAGGACTCCTACATGTGCCGGCTGCGCATCCCGAACGGCATCATGAAGCACTGGCAGCTGTCCGGCCTTGCCGATCTCGCCGACGATCTCTGCGGTCCCTATAGTCACGTCACGACGCGCGCCAATCTCCAGCTCCGCGAGATCCCGCCGAAGAATGCGATCAGGCTGATCGAGGGCATCCAGGACCTCGGCCTGTGCTCGCGCGGCTCTGGCGCCGACAACATCCGCAACGTGACGGGAACGCCGACCGCCGGCATCGATCCGCAGGAGCTGATCGACACGCGCCCCTATGCGCGGGAGTGGCACTACCACATCCTCAACGATCGCTCGCTCTACGGGCTGCCGCGCAAGTTCAACGTCGCCTTCGACGGCGCCGGCAAGATCGCGGTGCTGGAAGAGACCAACGACATCGCCTTCACGGCCTATGAGGTGAAGGACGGTTTTGGTGTAGAGCCCGGAATCTGGTTTCGCCTCGGCCTCGGCGGCATCACCGGCCACAAGGACTTTGCAAAATACTCCAACATCATCGTCAAGCCGGAGCAGGCCACCGCCGTCGCCGACGCCATCGTGCGCGTGTTCATCGATCACGGTGACCGCACCAACCGCAACAAGGCGCGTTTGAAATACGTGCTCGATGCCATGGGCCACGACGGTTTCCTTAAACTCGTCGAGGAGCGGCTGAAGACGCCGTTCACGCGCGTGCCGGAAGAGGCGTTTGCGCCGCGGCCAGCCGCGGACCGCATGGCGCATATCGGCGTGCACAAGCAGAAGCAGGACGGCTTGAACTGGATCGGCGTCTCGCTGACGCTCGGCAAGATCAGCTGCGATCAGATGCGGGGTTTGGCCAAAGTGGCGCAGGACCTCGGCGACGGCGAGATCCGCCTGACCGTCTGGCAGAACCTGCTGATATCGGGCGTGCGCGACGAGAATGTCGAACTCGCCATTGCAGCGATCAAGCAGATCGGGCTCGCGGTCGAGGCCTCGCACATCCGCGCCGGCCTGATCGCCTGCACCGGCAGTGCCGGCTGCCGTTTCGCGGCTTCCAATACCAAGCGCAATGCCGCCGAGATCGGCGACTGGTGCGAGCCGCGCGTCGCCATGGACAAGCCGGTCAACATCCACGTCACCGGCTGCCATCATTCCTGCGCGCAGCACTACATCAGCGACATCGGCCTGATCGGAGCGCGCGTGCCGATCAACGACGAAGACACGGTTGACGGCTATCACCTCTTCACCGGCGGCGGGTTCGGTCCCGATGCGGATGTCGGGCAGGAGGTTTATCACGACCTCAAGGCCGAGGACGCGCCGAAGACGGTCGAGGGACTGCTCAAGGCCTATATCGCCCACCGCTCGTCGCCCGACGAGACCTTCCTGTCCTTTGCGCGCCGCCATGACGGCGAAACGCTGCGCAAGCTTGCCGATGCACAGGTGTCCGCATGAACCAGATCACGCCTCCGCCGAAACTCGACATCATTCCCGCCAGCGCGCCGTTCTCCGACGCGCAGCGCTCCTGGCTCAACGGCTTCTTCGCCGGGCTGCTGTCGCCTGATGTGGCCACGCCGCTGTCGGCGGAGCAGGGCGCAGCCGTCATGCAAGCCGGCGACGGCGACGACGGTGAAGCGCCATGGCACGACCAGACCATGCCGATTGCGGACCGGATGAAGCTCGCCGAAGGCCGTCCCGTGCGCCGCAAGATGATGGCCGCGATGGCGCAGCAGGATTGCGGGCAGTGCGGCTACAATTGCCACGACTATTCGGAGGCGATCGCGGGCCGTAGCGAAGCACGGCTCAATCTCTGCGTCCCCGGCGGCAAGGAAACCACGCGGATGCTGAAGTCGCTGTACGAGGAGCTGGACAAGGCGCCGGCGGCCAAGGCGGCCGACAAGGTGGATGCGGTGGCGGCGCCGGCCGTGACGGTGACGATCGCCGAGCCCGGCCGCTCGCGCGACAATCCGATCGCGGCGACATTCCTGTCGCGGCGCCTGCTCAACAAGGGGAAGTCGGAGAAAGAGACCTATCACGTCGAGTTCGATCTCGCGGAGAGCAAGCTCGACTATGTCGTCGGCGACAGCTTCGGCGTGTTCGCACGCAATGAGGTCGGCCTCGTCGATCAGATCATCGCGCTGCTCGGCGCCTCCCACACCACCAAGGTCAACGGCAAGACGCTGCGTGAGGTGCTGATCGACGACGTCTCGCTGTCGCCGGCGCCCGACACGCTGTTCGAGCTGATCTCCTTCATCACCGGCGGCGCGCAGCGCGAGAAGGCGCGGGCGCTGGCACAGGGCGAGGATCCCGATGGTGACGCCGCCACGCTCGATGTCATGGCGGCGCTCCAGAAGTTTTCGGGCACGCGGCCGCATCCGGAGGCCTTCGTCGAGGCGCTGGAGCCGCTCCAGCCGCGGCTCTATTCGATCTCGTCCTCGCACAATGCGACGCCCGGAAAACTGTCGCTGACGGTGGACTCCGTGCGTTACGTCATCGGCAAGCGCAAGCGGATCGGCGTGGCCTCGACCTTCCTCGGCGAACGCATCGCCGAAGGCGAAAAGCTCAAGGTCTATGTGCAGAAGGCACATGGTTTCGGCCTGCCGCAGGATCCGAAGACGCCTGTCATCATGATCGGCCCCGGCACCGGCATCGCGCCGTTCCGCGCCTTCCTGCTCGATCGCAAGGCGACCGGCGCGCCCGGCAAAAACTGGCTGTTCTTCGGCCACCAGCGCAGCGATTGCGATTTCTTCTACCAGGAAGAGCTCAACGCGATGAAGACCTCGGGGCTGCTGACGCGCATGTCGCTGGCCTGGTCGCGCGACGGCGAGAAGAAGTTCTACGTGCAGGATCGCATGCGTGAGGTCGGCCGCGAGGTGTGGACCTGGCTCGCCGAAGGCGCGCATCTCTACATCTGCGGCGATGCCAAGCGCATGGCCAAGGACGTCGAGCGCGCACTGGTCGACATCGTCGCGCAGTTCGGGGCGCGTTCGACGGATGAGGCCGTCAGTTTTGTCGCCGAGCTCAAGAAGACGGGCCGCTTCCAGGCTGACGTCTACTAAGGCGCGAGCCGATCAGCGCAAATCGTCCCGGCGGCGCAACCGCCGGGCGTCGCGCCGCTGGGCCGTTTCTACTGTGCATGGGGTTGTTTTCGACAATTTTGTTTGGAGGGGGCTGAATGCCTTCGCCCGACTGTCATCCCACCGTCATCCGGGCCGGTTCCAGCTGGCTCGGATCTTAGCGAATAAGATTCTCGGAACCCTCGGGTGCAGAGAATTTGCGCCTGCGACGGGGCGCCTTCAGAGGACCTCCATCGCTATTTTCGCCGCCATCTTGCCTCCCGCCAGGGTTGATCCTTCATACTCCCGCAAATGGGGCGTTGGAGATCGACCATGCGCGAACTATCGGCGGAAGCCAGGCTGCACTTCTACGCGCGCTCGCTCTCGCGTCGGACCGGGGCGAGCATGCACCACGTTGGGCTCTACAGCGCCTTCGCGGTCATCGCCGCCATCGTGTTCGGCACGCTCTCGGTGCACCCGTTCTGATTACGCCCCGCGCTTGAACGGCGCGACCTCGATCCCCGCATCCTTCAACGCCTGACGCAGCGTGCGCGCGATCTCGACGGCGCCGTGCGTGTCACCGTGGATGCACACCGTGTCCGTGCGCATCTTGATCACCTTGCCTGTCACCGAGACCACCGCGCCGTCCTGCACCATGCGCACCACGCGATCGGCGATCGCCTTGGCATCGTGCAGCACCGCGCCGGGCTTCTTGCGCGAGACGAGGTTGCCGTCGTCCTCATAGGCGCGGTCGGCGAACACCTCGTGCACCATCGGCAGATTGGCGTCTTCGCCGGCCTTCACCAGCTTCGAATTGGCGAGCACGACGAAGATCAGGCTCGGGTCGACCGCCCTAATGCCGGCGGCGATCGCCTTGGCCGTCATGTCATCCTCGCAGGCGACGTTGGAGAGCGCGCCATGCGCCTTTACATGCGTCACCTTGTGGCCGGCTGCGGTCGCGATCGCCTGCAACGCGCCGATCTGGTAGGCGACGAGGTTCTCGATCTCGGAGGCTTTCAGGCCCGCGATCGGATGCCGGCCGAAACCGTGCAGATCGCGATAGCCGGGATGGGCGCCGACCGAGACGCCGCGCGCCTTCGCCAGCTCGACCGTCCGGCGCATGATGTCGGGGTCGCCGGCATGGAAGCCGCAGGCGACGTTGACCGAGCTGGCAAGGTCGATCATCGCGGCATCGTTGCCCATCTCCCACGCGCCAAAACCTTCGCCGAGGTCGCAATTGAGATCGATCGTCTTCATGGGGTGCTCTCCGCCTCTGGTCGTCTTGTCGCTTACGGCTCCGCCGTGACCTGCCAGGTCCCGGCATCCATGGCGCTCACCGCATAGCCCGCGACATTAGCATCGCTGAGCGCCTCGATGTTCAGCTCGACGGTATCGGAAGAGCGCAGGCGATCGGGCAGGTTGCGGATGAGTTGCGCGAACTTGCGCGCCTCCTCCTGCGCCTCGGCCATGGTGACCTCGAGGAAGCGGAACGCGGTTCCCGCCGAGGTCTGCGCGAGGCGGCCGACATCGGCCGTGATCACGGTTGCGATCTTCGGATAGCCGCCGGACGTGCCGCGATCCATCATCAGCGCGATCGGCGAGCCGTTGCCGGGGACCTGGATGCTGCCGTTGACGGTACCGTCGGAGACGATGTTGTGGCCATGCAGATGCTTGATCGCCGGGCCCTCGAGCCGGTAGCCCATGCGGTCGGAGGTCGCCGAGATCTTCCACTCGCTATCGAGGAACAGCGCCTTGTTGGCGTCGTCGAACTCGTCGTCCTGYGGGCCCAGCAGGACGCGGATCGGGCCTGTTGCAGGCTTCGGCAGCTCGATGCGCAGCTCGGGCGCGCCGCTTGCGGCATCGACTGCGAATTCATCGCCGGCCTGCAGCGGGCGCGGGTAGGGGCTGCCGAGGCCCGCGCGGGCGTTCACCGCAAGGCTGCCGAACACCAGTTCGCCTTTGATCCCGCCTTCGATCGCCAGATAAGTGAACGCGCCGCCGCGGGCAAAGCCCAGCGTCAGCGTCTCGCCGTCCTTGAGCGTCACTGACGTGTCCACGGCCACCGGCTTACCAGCGACGTCCGCATTGCGCGGCGCGCCTGATATCGCGACGCGCACGGCGCCGTCTTTGGCGGTGAACGTGGCGCCGAACGGGCCGATCTCGACCACGGCCGCGAACGGCTCGTTGCCGACCAGCGTGTTCGCGGCCGCGAGCGACAGACGGTCCATCGCCCCGCTGACCGTCAAGCCGTAGCGCTGCGCACCGTGGCGGCCGCCGTCCTGAACGGAGCTTGCGGGACCGATGCTGGCGATCACGAGCCGGCTCATGCGACCACCTGCTCGGCGATGATCTCGCCAGCCTCGGCGGCGCGATCCTGTTCCTCGAAGGTCTTGTGGTCGATGGCAAAAAACGTCACGCGATCACCGGGTTCGGTGAGAAAGGTCGGATTCCGGTGGAGTTGATAGGTTCTGACCGGCGTGCGGCCGAGCAGGTGCCAGCCGCTTGGCGCGGCCAGGCACTGGATTCCGGCCTGGATGCCGCCGATCGAGATCGTGCCGGCGGGCGTGAACAGCCGCGGGCTCTGCCGCCGCGACATGTGCAGGGATTTGTCGAGGCCGCTGAGATAGGACCAGCCCGGGGTGAAACCGATCATGGCGACACGGTAGTCGCCGGCGACGTGACGGGCGACGATGTCGTCGGGCGTGGTGTTCAGCGCCTTGGCGACATCCTCGAGGTCGATGCCGTGCTCGCCGCCATAGGCGACGGGAATGCGCCAGCGCCGCGCCTTCGTGGCCGGCGGCAGCGGCTGGCTGGCGAGCGCGAGCAGCTTTTCGCCGAGCGCGTCGAAGCCGATCTTGCTGGGATCGTAATGCACCAGCAGCGAGCGATAGGTCGGCACGGTCTCGGTGATGCCGTCGATGGGGCTTGCTGCGAGCGCCTTGTCCAGCGCGAGCACGCGCTCGTTGGCGGCATCATCGATGGTGCGGCTGAATTCGACCGTGACGGCGCTGTCGCCACTGGGCAGAAGGCGGGGCGGGGGAAGCGTCGCGGCCATGAGCTGTCGAAGGGCTGTCGAAATCGGGCTTCTCAGGAAATGCGGGCTCAGCCTTGAGTTCCGCTTTTCCTTGCTTCGCGTAAATGCGCCCGCAAGTCCAATAAATTAATGCAAGGGGAAACGATAAAGCGTTGTTATCGCGTCGCATAACAGCCCAGCGGCCCTGCGTTCTTGCTGGCTCTTTGGCCCTTGACGCAAGGGCTGCGGCTCGCAAGATGCGCGCGTTCTTTCCCGCCCATCCGGAGCTCGTTCTCGTCCATGTCGCTGTCCCCCGAAGCCCGCAAGACCCTCGCCGGCATCACCACTGCCACCATCACCACGGTCCTGCTGAAGAAGGGCCTGCGCAACGTGTGGATGCGCGGCGCGCGTCCGCTGCGTCCGGGCCTGCCGCGCCTGGTCGGGCCCGCCTTCACGCTGCGCTTCGTGCCGGCGCGCGAGGATCTGGCGACGCCGGAATCCTGGTCCTCGCCGATCTCGACCCGCACCGCGATCGAGGCGATGCCGGACGGCTGCATCGCCGTGGTCGATGCCATGGGCATCACCGATGCCGGCATTTTCGGCGACATTCTTTGCGCGCGCATGATGAAACGCGGCGTCACTGCGCTCGTCACCGACGGCGTGGTGCGTGACGTCGAGGGCGTGCTCGGCACCAATCTTCCGGTATGGTGCGACGGCTATGCCGCGCCGCCGTCGGTTGCAGGCCTCACCTTCGTCGGCTGGGGCGAGCCGATCGGCTGCGGCGGCGTTGCGGTGTTCCCGAACGACATCGTGGTCGCCGACCAGGACGGCTGCGTGCTGATCCCGCAGGCGATGCTCGATCACGTGCTCAATGAGGGCGTCGAGCAGGAGCGCATGGAAGCCTGGATCGTCAACGAGGTGAACAACGGCGCGGTGTTGCCGGGCCTCTATCCCATGAACGCCGAAACCAAGGCGCGCTACGCCGCCAGCAAGAAGTAACAGGAAACGAGGTATCCCATGGAAATCACCGTCGCAGGCACGCGGCCGACCCGCCGCGCGCCCAAGGAAAATTTTACGGGCACCGTGTTGCAGGACCCCGTGATCATGGCCCCGGCGCCGGCGCGGCTGAACTGCTCGCGCGTCACCTTTGAGCCGGGCGCGCGTACCAACTGGCACCACCATCCGCTTGGGCAGACGCTCTACGTGATTTCCGGCGTCGGCCGCGTCCAGACCAAGGGTGGGCCTGTCAAGGAGATCCGTCCCGGTGACACCGTCTGGATTCCGCCGGGTGAACTGCACTGGCACGGCGCCTCGCCCAACAACAGCATGTGCCACATCGCCATGCAGGAGGCGCTCGACGGCGTCTATTCGACCTGGCTGGAGCCGGTGACCGACGCGGAGTACGGCGCGGCGCTGGGCTAATCTCTCGTGCCCCGGATGCAATGCAGCGCGTAAGCGCGGCGTTGCTGATCCGGGGCCCGCAAGCTTCCTCAAAGCAAGTGCCCTTAGGTCCCGGCTCAGCGCAGCAACGCTGCGCGTTGCAGCGCGTCCGGGACGCAGCAAATCACATCCGTTCCGCGGTCCACGTGCCCGTGCACAGGGGGCCGCGCCATGTGCCGAAGCCTGAAGCGCCGCTGAGCCGGCCGAAGCCGACGGCGCGTTTGATCCCGGTGCTCAAGGTGACGTTGATGCTGCCGGCATCGGCCACGCGGCCGGATGCTGAAACCACAGCGCTGCTCGATGCGATCTGACCGTTGCTGATGCCGATCGAGACCGTTGCGCCGTTACCGCAGGTCTCGCTCGAAGATGCGATGCGGACATTCCATGCGCCGTCGAAGGTGGAGGTCGCCGCGCCCGCCTGCGTCAGCGGGACGGCGATGGCGACAATGCTGGCGAAGAGACCTTTGCAAAACCCGTTCATGACACGCCCCGTTGGTTGACCATGGGGGGATCGTGGCATGAGCGCGGAACCCGCGATGTGAGGGCTGTCACGTGCGCAAGGGCTCCGTGAGGTGGCGCACTCCGCAAAGAGATCGCGGACAAAAGCAAAGGGGCCCGGATCGCGGGCCCCTTGTCTCGGTTCGAACGTCGAAGTCGGACTCAGTTCACGCGCGTCCAGGTCTGGCCGCCGCAGAACATGCCGCCGAAGGCGCAGCCCTGCACGCGCAGGCGGTCGGTGCCCTTCATCGCGATCGTGGAATCGTAGGTCGAGCCGGAGTTGGGATCGAGGATGCGGCCGGACCATTTCTGATCCTTGTTCTGGTCCTTGGCGGGTTTCATGTTGATGAGGACCTGTTCGCCGTTCTGGTTCGATTTGCTGTCGACCGAATAGCCGCAGAGATTGTTGCCGCATTGCTCGATGCGGACCTTGCCTTCCTTTTCCTCGGTGAGCCAGATGCCGAGCGGTGAATTGAGATCGCGCGCGGGCGCGGCTGCGGGAGCCGGGGGAGCGACGGCGGCGGCCTGAACAGGTGCGGGTGACGGGGCAGGCGCAGGAGGCGGCGCCGGGGGGGCAGCAGCCACAGTCGGGGCCGGCGGCGGCGCCACGGCGGGCGCTGCCTGCTGCTCGACCGGAGCGGGCGCCGGAGGCGGTGCAGGTGGCGGC
>NZ_JBFUGY010000042.1:0-74224 GCF_056402655.1 Bradyrhizobium sp. P3_C3
GGCGCCGGACCTCAGGGTCGTCGTCTCGGGCGTCGAGATCGGTGCCGCATGGCGCCGCACCTCGAAGGACGACCGGGTCTATCACTCGGTCAAGCTCGACGATCCGTCGTTCACCGCCCCCATCTACGCCAACCTCTTCGAAGGCGAAGATGGCGAACATGCGCTGATCTGGTCGCGGTGACCGCAGCGCCCGCGGCGCCCCGCCACCCGGCGAGGCGCCGCGGCACCACCGCTGATATTATGTGGAGCAATGTCGCCGACAACTATCGACGCTGGCCTTAGTCTGCGGGTGGCTCGCTCCATCCGATCCGCGCGGCCCACTCGTTCGCACCCTCCATGATGATATCGAACACCGGGTCCTTGATCTCGTAATATGCATCCTGGTCGTTGGGCGTCCGATCGGCGAGCCGTTCCTTGATCAAGACATATGCACCGGCCGCAACGGGGTGAGAGCGCAGGTATTCGCGGCAGAGAAGTGCATAGCGCTGGTTAAAACGGCCAACTTCACGAACATGAAGATTAGCTGGTCGGCTCTGACTTCTATAGAAGCGCTTTTTCAGATCGTTCTCGCCCAGCTCTAAACCCGGTGGGCAGTGGTCGGACAAGCCGTCGATACGCTTAAATCCTGCCGCTTCGAAAGCCATGTCATCAAGGTTACCCAAGGACTCGACGGTAAGTTGGATGTCGATCACGTCTTTTGCGGCAAGCCCTGGAACGGCGGTTGAGCCGATGTGATGGAAGTACGATCCAAGACGTGCGGCCCGCATTAAGGCAATCTTTAACGCCTCGAAGTCGCTTCGCCAGCTTGGCTGCGCAGGCACTATCTCTATACGCGAAGGCATTACCCACATACGCCTAGAACCCGCGAATTGACAATGGACTGAGCGCGCGCGTTCTGTTTGTCAGCGGGACCAAGCATCGCGATTATGCGAAGCGCTATCACCACCAATAGGCCGGAAAACCAGCACTTTCGCTACCAGACTCCGCATAATCACGCGCTACGCATAATCCGCGCGGCCCACGTAGATTCGGTGGCTGGGAGCGTTGTCGTTGGAGCGGTTAGTCTCGGCGACGATACGGACGCCCTTGGCTTGCAGGCTCAGGGTGACAATCTCACCCTGGAAATCGTTGCCGACTTTCTTGAAAGAACCGATGTTAGCCATGTCACTTCTCCTGTTGTGTTTCGAGCCCGCGACCACCGCGGCCTCGATGGCGATCTAGAGGCCGAGGACGATTGGCGACGCACCCGCTTGCGGGCCGGAGCGCAGCGGAGGACGCCGTTGTTGCGACTTTCTTGCCTCGCGAGGAATGGGCGTAAGCCCAGGGGAAGAAAGTCGCATCAACGGCGTTGCGGCTCAGACGATCGAGGCGCAGCCGGTCTTCGGCCAGATCAAGCCATCAAAGAGGCCACGTGCGTCCGCGTGCTGAACCGCAATCTTAAGGAGAAGACTTGGCGAAGCTCGGTTGAACTGCACAAGAGGTCGATACGGTTCGGCGCAGAAAGAGAAACGTTCTGCCGCAAAGGGCGGTATCGTCCCGGAAGGAATTATTGAGCGAGGCGCGTCGCTCTACCGCAACTATGTGGACCAGACAGAGATTGGTCCGGCTTGCTTAAAGCGCTCCGAGGAGAAGTGCGGTTACCTCTCGCTCAAGCTCGACGACCCCTCGTTCAACGTAACGCGTCCTGCGGTCTTGCTCGACCGATGATGGCGACGAAGCTTCATCGCTCGTGCGTGGCGGCTGTAAGCACTGGTCGAGGCGTATTCTCCACCACCCCGGCAGACTCCGACGGGCGGGTTTTTGCGAAAACGGTCAAACGCGCCCATGCCGTGCCACCGATGCAAACTGCACCCAGGCAAGCGAAGGCCTCACGCCAAGCCAGCGAAGGCATCCCGATCAGCGACATTGCAAACACCATGTGATAGCCCGCGATTGCCGCGGGGACCGCGAATGCGGTCGCGATCGCGATGCGCAAGGTCCAGGATCGACTAGCGGCAACGGCAACCTGACCGATCGCGAGCGTCAGCGCGGCAGAGGCCATGCCGACGAGTAGTGCGCCGACTATCCCGGCACCACTCTGAAAGGCCATCATCCCGACGGTGAGCGCAATGAAGAACGGCAGGGCATACACAGCGAGCACAAAGATCGCCCAGCAGAACAAGCCAATGCCGAGTGTGTTGAGAGCAAGCCCAAGGGCGAGCATGGTGGTGGCTCCAATGCATAGATGTACTGGTCGCGCCTTCCACCACCACCGCGGCGCGGCTTCGGCGTAAAATCGAAACGAGGCGGAGTTGCGGCGTGCAACTCAACATTGCCTAGAGGCGAGCAGACGGCGCTCATGCGCCGCCGAACTTCCAGACGGGCATGCCGAGCCGCTTCGCCTTGTCGGCCAGGTTGTCCTGGATCCCCGTGCCCGGAAAGTGCATGACGCCGATCGGCAGGAGTTCGAGCATCGCGTCGTTGCGCTTGAATGGTGCTGCCTTGGCATGCTTGGTCCAGTCGGGCTTGAAGGCGATTTGTGGCACTTTGCGGTTGGTCGCCCATTTCGAGGCGATCAGTTCGGCGCCTTTCGGGGAGCCGCCATGGAGGAGGACCATGTCGGGGTGCTTGGCATGAACCTTGTCGAGACGGTCCCAGATGAGGTGGTGGTCATTGAAGTCGAGCCCACCGGTGAGTGCGATTTTCGGCCCTGGTGGCAACAAGACCTCCGTCTCGGAACGACGCTTGGCGGCGATGAAGTCGCGGGAGTCGATCATTGCCGCGGTGAGCGTGCGGTGATTGACCAACGATCCTGACCGCGGACGCCAGGACGCGCCGGTGTGGACCTCAAATCGGTCAATGGCCTGGTCGCGGAAGAGCTCCAGGCAATTGCGGCGCTCGATCAGCGAGATGCCTTCAGCCGTCAGGCGCTCGAGTTCGACCGATCGCACTTCCGAGCCATTCTGCTCGCGCTGGCTCTTGTGCTGAGCCTGCTCGTTGTCGTCGAGCTGGCGTTCGATGCGGTCGACGGCGCGATGGAACAGGTTGACTGTCGACCAGAGCAGATCGTCAAGGTCCGGCTCAAGCCGCGTGTCGTTCAGGGTCGCAACCAAGGCGTCAAAGATATCGATCACGGCGCCGACGATCATCTTGCCCTCGGGGAGCGGTCTCGGATCGGGTTGATCGTCGAAGGGACGGTAGCCGAAGAGCTGTAATTCGGTGAGGACGTGGTCGGTCGGAGATGTGGCGTGCGGCGGTTCGATGTCGTCATGGTCGGTCATGGGAAGAGGTCCTTTGCCGGATCGGCCGCGACCATCGCGGCCTTCGGGGCGATCCTCTGACGGCAGACGGAACGGACCAGAACCCGACAGGGCCGAAGCGGCAGCGGAGGATGGCGGAGGCCGGCTATTTTGCTTCGCGATGCAAAGCGCGCTGGCCAAACGTACGATGTTTCTTCACATCGCCGGCGCGCGGCGGAAAATAGCCGGACGCAGCCATTGCCGGCCCGGGCCGCTTGCCGTCCGATCGCCCTCTAGAAGGCCGAGGTCGCGCCCTCTTCCGCTATCGGCCTCGCCCATGAGCGACCTGTCGCCGTCGATCGAACAGTCGTGACCTACTCGGCGGGCACCGTCGACGAATGCAGGAAGCGGACGACATCCTCAGGTACGAGCTGACTCCGCAAGGCCGCACGGAGATCGTCAAGACCGAAGACGTGCAGATCTTCGTTGAAATCGCCCAACCGTGGCGACAGCGCGATCGCTTCAATGCCGGAGTCTGCTGCGCGCTGGGTCAGAACGGCGAGCACCGTATCACCGGCGGCATCGGCATCGCGAGCGATATAGAGCCGGCGAAGGCCCGACGGCAGCAACATGGCAGCGAGGTGATTAGCCGAAAGCGCAGCGGCCATCGGCATCGTCGGCAGCACGTAGCGCAGCGAGAGCATGGTCTCGATGCCCTCGCCGGCGGCGAGCACGTCGTCCACTACGCCGAAACGAACAGCATTGCAGAGAAGGTCGCCCATCGCGCGTCGCGGCGTATCGATCGGAGCCTTGCCCAGTCGAACGCGATCAAAGCCGTCCGGGTCGAGCCAGGTACGGTGTACGCCGGTGATCCTGCCATCGAGGTCAGTGACAGAAGCGATCATCGCCGGCCAGGTCTCCGTCGGCAGGTGCTCGTCCGGCCGATAGTAGCAGCGTGGGTGGAAACGTAAGCTGCCATCATGATGTACGCGGGCGATCCCGCGACGCTGCAGATATGTCTCAACCACGGTCCCGTGGATCGGGCTGGATATCGCAAAGAGCCGGCGGGCGGCCTCTTGGGATCCGGCTGGCACCGCTGGACGATCGGCTTTCGAGACCAATTCAGGCTCGATACGAGGCAACTTCAGAAAGCGCTCTGCCTCCTGGGCGGCTTCGCGGAAATCGCGAAAACCGAGGCTTTCGCGGATGACGTCCAGGAGATCGCCATGCTCGCCAGTCGCAGCGTCCGTCCATTTGCCCGCAGGGCCCTTCGGCGATTCCTGAAGCCGCACGAACAGTGAGCGGCCTGGCGTATTGTGGACGTCGCCGACCACCCAGTACCGCCCCGCCCGCTTGCCGTGGGAGAGATAATGTCGGCACACCGCCTCGGCCTCGCGCGCGAGGCGCCGTGCCAGTTCGCTGGCATCGCGGGGCATCAGGCGGCCTCCCGCTCACTGATGCGCGCGACCGGATAGCGGTCGAGCACCTTCGCCAGGATCTCGACACTGCTCACGTCCGCGGGCACGAACATGCGCAACTTCCAGGAGATGATCTCTCCGAAGAGGCCGTAAGCCCGCAGTCTATCGCGCATCTTGTCGTTGAAGCCCGAGAGTTCAATGCGATGTGCGCCCATCACCCGGACACGGCGAAGCCGGAGCCCCTCCACAAGCTCGAGGACAGTCCGACCCTCCATGAGCGCGGCGAAGGCAGCCTCGGGCGTCAACGCCGGCGCATCAGCCGCAAGGACGTTCGCGACCCAGGTCGCCGAGACCTTGCGGCCAATGATCCGCTCGCCCGCGTCCGTCTGCAGTCGATACACCCGGGTCGACTCATTCGGCAGCCGCTTCCAGATGGGCAGCAGCAAGCCGGCCACGACGTGGATCGTGCTTTCCGTGAACTCGGGGATCTCGGCAAGCTCCGCCAGCCAGACTGCGGCAAAACGCTTACTATCCGCCTCGGCCCAATGGCTTTCCGCCATGATCTTCAAGGGAACGCTATGCTGTTCCATGGGCCGGATCAGGCGGACGCGCTGCTCGATCTCACCGTCATCAAGCATGAAGCTCAGGGCTGAGACCTGCACCGCGGCTCGTCCCGAGCGCTCATTGATCAACAGGATTGCGCGAGGATCGGAAAGACGACCAAGGGCGTCATCCAGGCTCACAGGATGATTGCGCTGGCACTGGCTGATCGTGAGCAGCCGGGTCTCGGCGCTAGTGCCCGGATGGACGTAAATGGTCCGCCGGTCGGCGACGGCAAAGCTCTCGGCGCGGAGCGTTTCCAGTCCGGCGTCATAGGTGCCAGACGCGACCGCGCCCTCGATCCGAGCGGTCAATAGCTGCTCGAAGACGGTGAACAAGATATTCTGAAGCTCAATCGTGAGCGCGAGCAACCTGTTCAGGAAAGTCGTGATCGGCGGCAGGTCATCCCTGAGCCCATTGGCATCCGTGAGCTTCAGGCCGGTCGCATCCTCGAACCTATCGAGCGTGCAGCCCTCGACCTTGCCGCGCGCGAGTAGCGTATAGAGCTGACGCAACGCGTCGCGGCCATACTGACTCTCGAGATTGTCCTCGGGCCGGAACAGGCCCTGCCCTCCGGTCTGGCGCTGGCCGCGCGTGATGGCTCCCAAGGTGTCGAGCCGGCGGGCAATGGTGCTGAGGAAGCGCTTTTCGGCCTTCACGTCGGTCGCAATGGGACGAAACAGCGGCGGCTGCGCCTGGTTGGTCCGGTTGGTGCGGCCGAGCCCCTGGATCGCGGCGTCCGCCTTCCAGCCGGGCTCGAGCAAATAGTGGACCCGCAGGCGGCGATTCCGCGCCGACAGTTCGGCATGGTAGCTCCTCCCCGTGCCGCCCGCGTCGGAGAACACAAGGATGCGCTTGGCGTCATCCATGAAGGCCGAGGTCTCGGCGAGATTGGCCGAACCGGCCCGGTTTTCGACCACCAGACAGTCGCCCTTGCGAACGATGCGGCGCGAGCGGCCGGTCACTTCGGCGACCATATCGGTACCAAAGCGCTGGACGATCTGATCCAGCGCCCCAGGCACCGGCGGCAGCGAGGCCAGCTTCTCGATGAGGCGGTCGCGGCGGGCGACCGCCTCCCGGCTCTCGACCGGCTGCCCATCACGGTAGACAGGCCGGGAGCAGAGGTTACCCTCCGAGTCCGTGAAGGGCTCATAGAGCTGGACCGGAAAGGCATGGGCGAGATAGTCGAGCACATACTCGCGCGGGGTGATGTCGGCCTGGACGTCGCCCCAGTCCTCCGTTGGTATCTCGACCAGCCGGCGCTCCATCAGCGCTTCACCGGTCGAAACGATCTGGATGACGGCGGCATGGCCGGCGTCGAGATCGCACTCGATCGAGCGGACCAGCGACGGCGTCTTCATCGAAGTCAGGAGGTGGCCAAAAAAGCGCTGCTTGGCACTCTCGAAAGCGGATCGCGCCGCCGATTTAGCCTGGCCGTTCAGCGTGCCGATCTCGCCGGTGATGTTCGCGGCCCGCATTGCCGCATCGAGATTGTTATGGATGACGCTGAACGCGCCGGCGTAGGCGTCATAGATGCGTACTTGCTCTGGCGTGAGCTGGTGCTCGATGAGCTCGTACTCGACGCCCTCGTAAGATAGAGACCTCGCCGCGTAGAGACCGAGCGCCTTAAGGTCGCGCGCAAGTACCTCCATCGTCGCGACGCCGCCCTCCTCGATCGCCTCGACGAACTCGGCGCGGGTGGCAAACGGGAAATCGGTGCCGCCCCACAACCCTAGGCGCTGTGCATAAGCCAGATTGTGCACGGTCGTGGCACCGGTCGCCGAGACGTAGACAACGCGGGCATGCGCCAATGCGTGCTGGAGCCTAAGCCCCGCCCGCCCCTGCTGGGAGGCCGCCTGGTCGCCGCGCTCGCCCTTCTGGCCTGCCGCGTTCTGCATGGCGTGGCTCTCGTCGAAGACGATCACTCCGTCGAAGTCGGAGCCCAACCATTCAACGATCTGCCGCACGCGCGAAAGCTTCTCGTCCCGCTCGTCGGTGCGCAGCGTAGCGTAGGTGGTGAAAAGGACGCCTTCCGCGAGCCGGATCGGTGTGCCCTGCCGGAAACGTGACAGCGGCGTCACGAGCAACCGCTCCATTCCGAGCGCGGACCAGTCGCGCTGCGCATCCTCGATTAGCTTGTCGGACTTACTGATCCAGACCGCGCGACGGCGGCCCTTGAGCCAGTTGTCGAGCAGGATGCCGGCGACCTGCCGCCCCTTGCCCGCACCAGTGCCGTCGCCCAAAAACCAGCCCCGGCGAAAGCGGACAGCATTATCTGCATCGTCGCGTGCGGCCGCCACAACATCAAAGGTCGCATCGACCGTCCAGGTACCCGCAAGAAACTCGGAATGCGCCTCGCCCGCATAGATGACGCTCTCAAGCTGGGCGTCGGACAGGATGCCATCCGCCACGACATTGGCCGGCAGATGTGGCCGGTAAGATGGCTTCGGCGGAGCGACCGAGGCCATCGCGGCGGACTGCACGAGTTTGGTCGGATGCGCATGCACGTCCCGAATACGGATCGCCTGCAGCGCGTATTCCTCATAAAGCGCGTCGGTGAGCCCAGCGCCTTCCGGAGGCGTCCACGCGACCGTCTTGTAGGTGAGTTCGACGCCCTCTGGCGCGCCGTCTCCCGAAGTGGACGATGGGCGTGGTGCAAAGGCGCCTGCCGGCCGCGACGCAGCGGGGCGTCTGATGACGTCGACCACGACAGGATTGGCAATGCGCAGCCTCGGGGGCACACGCTGGCTCACCCAGTCGAGCAACGTGGCGACATCGCCCGCCATGCCCAGCGAGGCCTCAAAGACCTTCGGATCTGCGGCAGGCTGCTTGTCAATCACAAGCAGCCTTGTGTCGGTCTGCGTTCCGTGTTTCGCATAGATCGCGCCATCGATGGCGGCAGAAAACACCACCCGCCCGCGCTCCTGGAGGCGAACGAAGGCGTCGCGCCATACCGGATTGTCTGGCGCAAGACTTGCGGCGGTGATGGCGACCAGACGCCCACCGTCGCAAAGACGCGCCAAGGATGAGGCGATGTGCCGGAAAGCCGCTTCCGCCATCCGTCGATCGACGTTCGCCAATGCCGAGAACGGCGGGTTCATCAGGACGACGCTCGGCATGACACCCGCATCGAGATGATCATCGATCTGGGCAGCGTCGAACCGCGTCACCTCAACGTTGAGGAACAGTTGATCGAGCAAGGCCGCGCGACCCACGGCCAGTTCGTTCAACACCAAGGCGCCGCCAGCAAGCTCGGCAAAGACGGCGAGCAAGCCGGTTCCCGCGGAGGGCTCCAAAACCCGGTCGGACGGCGTGACGCCGGCCGCGGTGCATGCGGTGAGCCCAAGCGGGATCGGCGTCGAGAATTGTTGAAGGGCTTGGCTGTCCTCGGAGCGCCGCGTGTGGGTCGGCAGACAGCGCGCGATTCTCGCGAGCATCGGCAGCATCGCGGCCGTCGAGCCGGCCTTGACACGGATAGCCGGGCCAAACTTGCGAAGGAACAGAACGGTTGCCGCCTCGCAGACATCATAGGCGGTCTTCCAGTTCCAGACGCCAGTGGCGTCGGAAGCGCCGAAGGCAACTTCCATGGCGTTACGCAGGACAGCGGCATCGATGCGACGGCCGCGCTCGAGATCAATCACGAGCTGTCGCGCGGCCTTGACGGCGGCGGAGGTGAGAGTTGCAGCGGCGCGCATCGAGAGCGGCGCGGCGGCAGCGCCGCCGGCGAGAGATTCGGTCATGACAGGGTTCTTTCGGAGAGCAGGAATGGGTCGAACCGCCCGTCGCTCTCCTTAAGACCACGGCGATTCAAACCCTTCCCGGTCCGGCTCTCCCTCTCAGCCCTCGCCCATAAGAATGGGGACCGGCGCGACACACCGGTCCCCAAGCAATTGCCGGACGGCCGGAGCCGTCCCTTCTACGATGTCACTCAGCCGCGTCGAGTTGTTGCGGATCATCGTCGTTCGCGTTGTCCCGATCCTCGTCCTCGCCGAGGAATTCGGGCAGCGGGCCCGCTTCACTTTCCTGCTCCTCTGACACCGCATTGGGATCGACGAGACGGAGCGGCTCCGGCAACCAGCCCGAACCATCGAGAAGACGCTCGGCCTCCCTGGCCATGTCGGCTTTCTTCAGGTGGTCGATCAATTGCACGGACGACTCGCCCTTGGCTTCCCGCACCGCCTCCAGAATGCGCGGCTTGGTGACCCGGCCGAGATAGTTGTCGACGGAAGGCCTCCAGCCCGCTCGAACCATGTCGAGCTCGACAGCGCGCGCCAGCACATCGGCCTGGTCGAGTCGGGTGCGGACGCCTTGGGCGGAGACGCGGCCCTGATTGTAGCGGTTGGCCGGCTCATAGACGGCGTTGACCGCAAATGACGCGCAGTGAGCAAACAGGGATGCCTGTGCGTCGCCATCGAGGGCTGAAAGAGCATCCCAGAGATCGTTCTCGCCCTTCGGCAAACGTGCCTTCCAGGACTCATGCCGCGCCTCAACGGCCTTCGCTGAGGCACTTTCCCTCAGGCCGGGAGCTTGAGCCGGAAAGGCCGGCGTGCGAAGTCCGATCTCGAGGCAGCTCCCGGACGATGCGAACCGGTAAAAGGCCGTCAGTACGAAGTTGTGCAGCACCGCTTGAAACGTGATCGCAGGATTTTTTGCCAGCGCATCCCGCAACGTCAGTGTGCGATGCGCTGTCAGCTCGGTGATCAGCCGATCAGGCAGAGGTTTTGTCCCGTCTTCGTCATCTTCTTCCGCGTCGGCGGCGCCGCCGGCCACCGCGATGGACGTGCGCTGGACGGAAGTCCCAGCCGCGTTCCCCTCGATCGACTGTGTATCGCCGCCCTGCCCGACATCAGGATCGTCTGCCGACACGTCGTCTTCCGGACGGACGTAACCCCGATCTACCGAAAGGCGGCCTTCGGAATCGATGCTGACGAAGACGCCGGCGCGGACGATATCGGCCGGATCGTAAATCATCGGCCGCTCTTCGAACGCCACCAGAGCCGCCTCGATTTCCCCCAGACGCTGATCGACCTCATCGGGCAGCTCGTCGGCATCCTGATAATCGGATTCAAGCTTGGCTTGCTCGGCGTTGAGTGCGTCGATGGTGGTCTGCTCCTCTGGGGAGAGATCGACAGGTTTGCCCTCCAGCTCACGCAGGCCATCCGTGTGGCCGTAGGGGAATTCGACGGCGAGCGAAATCCACTTCCAGCCCTCGGCTGCAATCGTCTCGGCTTCGGCTTTGAGCTTTTCTGTAACGAGACGATCGAGCAAAGCAACGTCCTGTAGCCAGCCGCCATCATCGTGCTCGAACAGATCCCGCAAAACGCCACCACCAGCCTGCTCGTAAGCATCCAGTCCAATGAACTGAACGCGGCGATCGGACGCGCGCACGGTATTTTCCGTGAGCATTCGCCGGATCTGATAGGGTTCATCATAGCCGGATCGGCTGACGTTCTCCCAGACCTGCTCCTGCCTGGCGTGGTCGGCTGTCACAGAGAAGGCCATGAGTTGCTCGAGAGTCATGCCGTCTTCGGCATAGACGTCGTGTAGCTTTGGCGACACGGACGCCAGCCGGAGTCGTTGCTTCACGACGGCCGGTGTCACGAAGTGCCGGGCAGCGATATCCTCGTCGGATAAACCGGCGCCACTCAATGTCTGGAATGCTCGGAACTGATCGAGCGGATGAAGCCCTACCCGCTCGTCATTCTCTGCAAGCGAGTCGTCTTCAGCGATGCCCCCCTCGCGCACGACACAAGGAACCGCCTGCGTCTTCGCCATGCGCTTCTGCTTTACGAGAAGTTCCAGCGCGCGATAGCGCCGGCCGCCTGCCGGGACCTCGAACATGCCGGTCTCATTGCCTTCGGCGTCCACAACCGCCCGCACGTTGAGACTTTGCAGGAGCGTACGCTGCGCGATGCTTTCGGCGAGTTGCTCGATGGAAATGCCCGCCTTCACATGCCGGACGTTGGACTGGCTGAGGATCAGTTTGTTGAACGGAATGTCTCGCGAGGGGGACAGCGTGATCTTTTGGACAGCCTTCGTCATATCGATTCTCCACGACGGGCAGCCGAGAGCCTCTCTCTCGGCCTCCAACCCGTCATGGAAACGCCCCTGCCCTCTCACTCTCGTGCCCGCGGCCACCGAGCAGAACCTCAGGCCGCCTGCTGGTCCTCCGGCATATCGACAGCGGGTTCTGGGAGAAAGCCAAGGAGATAGTCCGCGACCTTGCTCGCCTGGGAAGCGGCCCGGATAATTGCACGATTGTCCTCGCGCAGCACGTCAAGCCACGAGGCGATATAGTCGGCGTGCCGCACCGTGGGCACGATACCGAGCGAAGCACAACCGAACGCAGACGAGATCTCCGCAACCAGCTCCTCAAACGCGTACTTCTTGGTACCAAAGCTGCCCGACAAGTCGCGATTGAGACGTGATGGATGGCCGCTGGCATGCGCCAACTCGTGGAGGGCCGTGCGATGCCAATTGATCGGTTCGAAATAGGCTTGCGGTGGCGGCACCTGCACATAATCTTCTGTGGGCGCATAGAAGGCCCGGTTACCACCGATGCGGAAGTCGATGCCGGTCGCCTTGATCAGGTATTCGACCCGTGGCTCGATCAGGCCTGGCGGCGGAGGCGGCGCCGTTGTTGCGATCTCTGGAGGCAGGCCGTCGCATTGATCGCTGTTGAAGACCGTGAAGCGCTTGAGGAACGGAACGGCCTGCGCTTCCTCGCCGTTCTCGTGTGCGCGGCGCTGTTCGTCGACTGGGACAAACCGGTCGGCATAGACGACGGTCGTGCCGCGCTCGCCCTTGCGGACGTGACCGCCGAGCGATAGCGCTTGGCGGAAGGTAAGCCAGCTCTGACCGGTGAATGCGCGCTCAGTGGCGGCCCCCCAGAGGATCAGAATGTTGATGCCGCTATATTGACGGCCGGTCGCTGCGCTCTTCGGCAGTGCCAAAGGCGCCTTCGCCGCCGTGCCCCAAGGCTGCACCCACGGCACTCGGCCAGCCTCCAGCTCGGCGATGATCTTGTTGGTGATGTCGTCATAAAGGCTTGTCCGGTCCTCACCGGTGCGCGCCCGATAATATTGTCTGGACATCGCGGATCTCCGCGACGGGCGCCGCGAGCCTCTCTCGCAGCCTGTCACCCGTCACGGCAAAACCGCGCGACACTCTTACTCTCAGCCTCTAAGTGAGAATGCGAAATCGGCGACGCGGCCCGCCTTCCGTCCAATTTTTCATGGCACTTGGCATTAAGGTGCCCAGGGCCGAAGGCCCGACCAGGCGTGCGCCCAGGGCGCATCGCCTCAACGGGAAATGGCACCCGGAGAGCGTGAGCATAGCGACCCGAAGGGGCACGCGGGTCCGAGTGCAGCGACGAGACCGGTTAACAGCGGCACCCGGGAACGGGGCAGTGATAGCGATCGCCGAAGGCGAGCCCCTTTCACGAGTGCCCCCGGCGAGGAGCTCCGAAAGTCCTTGCGCGAGGGATCGAAGCCGGATGGCGTGCGCCGTTGTGGCGTGAAGAAGAAGGGAGTGTTCGAAAGAATAGAGCCTACTGGTTTGGCTCTTATCTGCCCGACTTACCGGTGTCGGAAACGACTGAGACCTCGAAAGAGGAACGGGACCAGAGCATGTCGGGAAACGTCTCGAAATCGGGCGCCGCAGCCCGGTGGAGAGCACAAGGTAAGGTGTGCATGGTTAAAGCTGTATTGCCTGAATCCCAGTTTCCAGTTGCCAAAGGGCTGGCGGTAGCGAACGCGGCTGACACGCTACGCCACGCGGGGCAAATCGCACCGGCCAGTGCGATCCGCCACCAGTCTGCGTGGGACGACCTCCGTCGGAGGGTCAAGGAAGCGAATGGGACACCTAAACACACCGTAACTCCCTACACACGCAACTACGGGATCGCCTGCAGCAGGTTCGTTCGCGAACCTGTATGGCGACGGAGCCGTCGTAGTACCCAAATGCCCGGCGTAACGGCCGGGACAGCCGCCGCGAGGCGGACGATCACGCGTATAAGGCCGGGTGACCGGTTCGAAAGCGCCTCCGATCGGGGGAAGGACGATGCCGCTAACAACGGCATATGCAGTATGCGTAGAAGAGATTCTTCACGGAGAGGTTCTGCTGATGCAGGCCGTTACCATCCAGAGGAGAATTGAATCACTTCCGACCTTGTCGCGGTCGGGCAAGCGGATCAATGGCCTTCACCGCCTGATGAGATCTCCATTTCTCTTCGAGCGGGCCTACGAAAAGGTCTCCCAAAATAAGGGAGCCTTGACGCCCGGTGTTGACGGCAAGACCTTCGACGGCATGTCGCTGGCGAAGCTCGCCGACCTCGCTTGTCGCGTGGCAGAGGGCACATATCGCTTCCGACCTGTCCGCCGGGTTTACATCCCGAAGGGCAACGGCAAGACACGACCGCTGGGAATTCCCACGGTGGAGGACCGACTCGTTCAGGAGGCGGTCAGGACCATCCTCCAGGCAATCTATGAACCTGTGTTCCTGGATGAGTCGCATGGGTTCCGCCCCAGGCGGTCCTGTCACACCGCGCTAAATCTCATCAAGAAGACTTGGACGGGTTGCAAGTGGCTGATCGAAGTGGACGTGCGTGGGTTCTTTGACAACATCGACCATGACGTCCTGCTCAGGCTTCTCAAGAAGCGGATCGATGATGACAGATTCATCGGTCTGATCGAAGGAATGCTGAAAGCGGGCTACATGGAAGATTGGGTCTATGGACGCACATACAGCGGTACACCACAGGGCGGAGTCGTATCGCCCTTGCTCGCCAACATCTATCTGCATGAGCTGGATCAGCACATGCAGGCGTTGAGGGCGGGATTCGATAGAGGCCGCGACCGACGCGCATTCCCGCCCTATGCGGCGTTGCAAAGGCGCGTCCTTGGCCTCCGCCGGAAGATTGAGCGGCTGCGCGCCAACGGCGCGGAACTGGCCGAGATCAATGCCGCAATGGCAGAGATCAAAGCCATTAATAAGGAGAGACGGAAACTACCTTCCGTCGATCCCATGGACCCCAACTTCAAAAGGCTCCGCTACTGTCGATACGCCGACGACTTCCTGATCGGCATCATCGGCAGCAAGGAGGAGGCTCGTGAGACCATGGCCTCTGTCGAGCGATTCTTGACAGAGACGCTGAAGCTCGCGATCTCGCCCGAGAAGAGTGGGATTCAGGCCGCCTCAAAGGGAGTGACCTTCCTCGGCTACCGCATTGTGGCGTACACGTCCTACGGGGGTGGACGAAAGTCCAACCGCAAGGGACCGGCAGCACGGACATGGCGCGTTACGCGTCGGCCGACTACCGGCAATATCAGTCTGCGTGTGCCACGCAAGCGGATAACCGAGTTCTGCAAACGGCATGGCTATGGCGACCTCGCCAGGAAGACCGGCCGCGCTCGTGAGCAGTTCTTGGTCACCAGCGACACTGCGACCGTGCTCGCCTATAACTCAGAGTTCCGTGGTTTTGCCAACTACTACTCGTTTGCCGATGACAACAAACGTGCCTTGGGAGTGCTGGAGCTCGTTGTGTTCCGCAGCCTCATCAAGACGCTGCCGTTGCGCCATCGAACGACGAGGGCACAGATCATGGCCCGTCTGTGGAAAGGGTCGGATTACGAGGTGTCCTCCGTAGTCCGAGGCAAGCTTCGCACGATCAAACTGTGGAGACTGAAGCACCTCACGCGAACCTTTTGAATAAGTCAAGGAATTGACGATCTCACAAGAGGCGCGTGGTGGGTCACAAACTCGAATGACCTAATCGATCGCCTGCATGCTCGCCGATGCGAAGCATGTGGCGGTACGACAGGACCATTCGAGATGCATCACCTCCGCCGCGTGCGAGACCTGCAGAGTGGGTCGCTGATAGTCTGGAAACGGTCCGGTTGGCGGCGCAAGACGATCGTCCTGTGCCCGTCGTGCCGGGTGGCCGTCTCCAATCGAGAGCATACGCATATGGAAAGCCGTGTGCATCGCAAAGGTGCCCGCACGGTTTGGGGGGAGGCGTAGGGACATCCTCCGCGGAGGTGTCCCACGCCTACCCTACCGAGACGCAAGGCGGCTCGGTTCATATGTGGACGGCCCCCGACTTGCAAGGATTGGCTCGGGCAGCATGTTCGGATCGCTTGCGCTCATATGTCCGGCCTACGATTGGGTCTGCGACCACTGGCCAAGATGGGCTTCGCGGACAGTGAGTTCCAAACACGAGAGCGGCATTTGCTACCGGTAAACCGAGCGGAAACTCTCCCTGTTCGGCTTGCGCCGATCACACCACCTCTTCCTATCCTGCAAGTTCCGGCCTCAGCGTCAGTCCTGCGGGGCTGACACCAAACTTTGCATTTCGTTTATGCCTATGTCGGTGTCGCCATTGGAACAGCGTTGCCAATGGATCGATAACGTTCCCCGCTGATCATCAATTTCCAAGCGATCCGCGCCATCTTATTGGCCAATGCTATCGCGACGAGTTTTGGCGGCTTCCGCGCGATTAAAGCTTTTAGCCATGGCCACATCCGACTGCCGCCCCGGCGTAGGTCGCCGATGACCGCGGTGGCGCCTGCGACTAAGACGCTTCGCAACATCTCATCACCGGCGCGCGTGATAACGCCGAGCCGGTTCTTGCCTGCCGTCGAGTGGTCTTTCGGCGTCAAGCCAAGCCACGCCGCAAAGTTTCTCGCCGACTTGAAGCCGCGCGCATCCACGACCTTGATTGACAGCAGCGTCGCGCCGATCGGACCAACCACTGGAATAGTCGCCAGTCGTCGGCTCATCTCGTTACCCCGATAGAGTTGCATGAGCTTCTTGTCGAGCGTGGCGATCTGATCATCAACGCGTGCCAATTCTGTCGCCAACGCCTCCATCAACTCCATTGCCAAGTCGGGGACTGTCGCGTCGGCCCGAATATCGATCAGCAATTGCTGAAGCCGCGAGAGCCCCTTGGGCGCGGTAAAGCCGAACTCTGCGGCGTAGCCGCGGATCGAATTGGCGAGCTGGGTGCGCCTGCCGATGAACTGGGTGCGCACACGGGTCAACATCTGTGCGCCCTGCTGCTCGGGACTTTTGATCGGCACAAAGTTCTTGCGCAGTTTCGGCCGACTCGCCGCCTCGCAAATCGCCTCGGCATCCGCAGCGTCGGATTTCCCGCGCTGCACGTACGGTTTGACATATTGCGGCGGGATCATCGCTACCTCATGCCCCAGCGATCGCAGCTCCCGCGCCCAATAGTGCGATGCTCCGCAAGCCTCCATCGCGACTAACGCAGGCGGCAAACGGCCGAAGAACGCCAGAACCTGGCCCCGTCTCAACTTACGTTGCAAGACCGGCCGCTCCATCCGTCAACGCCATGCAACTGAAATACGCTCTTTGACGTGTCCAAACCAATGCGAACAATCGTTTCCACGGGCGGCTCCTTCGTTTGAGGTCATCGACGACCCCATCCTGCCACGCAGACCGGCGGAAGGGGGCCGTCCACCCCAACACGAGAGCCCGATGCGGCGAAAGCCACACGCGCGCAAGCGGGAGCATCCACCAGCCGAAGGATCTAGATTTCCTCGCGCGCATTCGTCTGCGCGTCAAAGATCCTCACTGGCCCTGCGTGGATTAGGCCGGTCTTGTGTAGCGCGCATCCGCATTCCGACACCTGAAACTGGTCCGAGACCTTCGATGCAAGTCCGGCACCGAATCTGTCGGATCGCCCGTTGATGATGCACTTAGAGCAGTTGACTGCCTGCTAGCGGTCCCCCGACGAGTGCGAACGGAGCACCTGAATAGTTTCCCGTTTAGATTTCGCCGATCGAAATTGGTCTCCTCGAAAATTGCACGCTAAGACCGGCTTTTCGCGCGCAAACTTGGCCTATCACCGCCAAGCCCCGCTGCGCAGTAGAGACAAAGACTCTTTCACCATAAAATTCTCTTCTGACCCACGTTGTCGCTCTCTACAGCCCACAAGCCGGCGGCAATCTAGACCTTTCAGACCGGCGTCGTTCTTCTGCAAATTCAGCTCTTGTTGCACCTAAGCGGCCACGCATCAGTGAGATCAGACCGCCCCTCTTCACCACGCGCAGCGCTGCCTGCTCGCTACCCACCCGCCGGAACTTGGCCCGCGATGATGAGAGCGGACATGGCAGCCGCCTACCTAGATTTTGAAAACACAGCCGAGCTGATTCGCGCAATTCGTCTAGGAGAAGCACCGCCTTCGGTCAGCTGTCGCGGAAAAGGACGGTTGCGGCAGCCGGTTTGGTCGAAAGCGAGCCTGGACCACTTTGCAGCACCCATTGGAACAAGAGATGCCAAGGAACCGGAAGACCTCTTATGCCTAGTATGATATCGCTTGATACCGCACCAAGACTTCCTCGATATTGTCGACGAAAGCTTTTGGCGAGCAATCAGGTGGCTTATTATTTTGCGCCGCCAACCTGGGCTCGTCGACAAGGCTGCGATCTAGGACCTGAAGCTTTAGGAACCGATTACGCGGCTGCCCTCGAGCGAGTGGAGAACGTTCTCTTGCCCGCCTTCGATAGTTGGCGCTCGCAAGGCCTCAGTGAATTAGTGCTGGCCTCTCCCGAACTCGGCACCTTCGATTGGCTAGTCGGCGTCTTCCAAGCTCACCAGAAGTGGAACGAAATCGACAGCAACACTCAGCGTCAGTACAGGAAAAGCCTTGCCCTCTTCGCCAACCATGAGTTGAAAGATGGAAATCGCGTTGGCTCGAAGCAACTCTTTGATTTCACGAAGGCCTTCGTCGACGCAGTTTATGGAAAGCTGCTAGTAGTAACGAAAGTCGGTAGCAACGGAGAGGTAACCGTCCGCGAGCGTCGTCGTTATGCAAATGTGGCCATGGCGAGCTGCCGGCGCGCTTGGTTTGTCGGTCACCGCGCTCAAGAAAAATTGGTACCGGCGAGCAATCCATTTTCACGGATGGGACTAAAATCAAGTGCACCCGGACGGCCAATACGGCCCACGCCGACAGCAACGTGGGATGAACTTGTCGCTTTCAGAGCCGCCGCGACAAAGCTTGACTACCGCTCGATCGGAACTGCTGCTTTGTTGGCATGGGAGTGGTTACAGCGGGAGCAGCACGTGTTCGGCGCCTTCGACATTTCGCACTATCGCCCAAGCGAGCGGCCAAATAGCGTCAGGATCGTGCATCCAAAGAATGGAGAGGAAGCCTGGTGGCCGCTGCTAGACGAAACGGGCGCCCCTCTCTTTCCCGAACTTATGGAAGAGCTCGACGAGATTAAAAAGACCTCCCTCTCGGGCCTGGTATTCCGACGCGACCATGCGCATCGACGGTCAGAAACCCCGCTTCCATGGATTACCCCACGCAAAGACCTGCGCTATCTGCGCAGCGTAGTAAAGAAGATAATCGCGGAGGCTGGCCTTCGTCAGGAACTTTCCTTTACTTCCTTCCGGCACGGAGGATTCACCGAAGGCGCCGACAGCGATCTCACGGATGCAGAGTTGCGCGCCGCTGGCCGTCATAGATCGAGCCGCCAACTGCCAACCTACGCCAAGCGCACCGGAAAGCAATTGATCAGAGCCACCAAGAAACGTCGCGAGGAGCGGGCAAGATCGCTCTTTGTTCGACTAAACGCCAATCATCCCTTGGAATGAAGGTGTATCGGGCGACCGCGGCATCTAACGAATATAAATGAAATGATCGCCTATTTTCCCGTCCAGACCGGCTTCCTCTTCTCGCCGAAGGCCTTCAGGCCTTCCTTCGCGTCCTCGGTCATTGCGAGCAGCGCGATCTGGCTCTCGGTGTAGGCGATGCTCTCGTCGAACGACATCGAGGCGATCGCGCGCATGGCGTATTTGCCGCGGCGGATCGCGGTCGGGGATTTGTCGACGATGCGGCTGATCAGCCAGTCGACCCTGGCATCGAGTTCGCCGGTGGGCACCACGTAGTTGAGCAGGCCCGCAGCTTGCGCCGCTTTCGCGTCGAACGGCTCGCCGGTGAGCGCCCATTCGTTAACGAGGCGCGGCGGCGCGATGCTCTGCAACAGGCTCAGCACCTGCATCGGGAATACGCCGACCTTCACCTCCGGCAGGCCGAAGATGACGTGATCGGCCGCAATCGCCATGTCGGTCATGCACAACAGGCCCATGCCGCCGGCCATGCAGACGCCGCCGACCCGCGCAATTGCCGGCTTCGTCGCATTCTGCGACAACCGCAGCAGATCGGCATAGTCGACATTCGGCTTGGAATGATCCATCGCGAACGCCGCGCCGGAATTCTGCAAGTCGGCACCGGCGCAGAACGCCTTGTCGCCTGCCCCCGTCAGCACGATGACGCGGACGTCCTTATCGTCATGCGCGTCGCGATAGCCTTTGGTGATGCCGGCGATGACCTCGCCGTTCAACGCGTTGCGTTTCTCCGGCCGGTTGATGGTGATCCAGAACGCCTGCCCACGCTTTTCGGTGATGATTGCTGTGGTGTCGGTCATGGTACGCTCGCTTCCTTGCTCCCGTTCGCAGCCATTTGCGGCAGCTCGGGCGGCAGGCGCAAGGGCAATCTGTAACGAGGCCTTGCTTTAGCGCCTCGACACAAATTGGCGGGCGAGCGAAGCGTGCGCTCGGGCCGAGACCGTTTTCCTGATCCAGACCTTGTTGTCGTGGAATGCAGCTCCCCCGATCGGCGCGATCGTATCGGCTCCAGTCAGCACGTTGATGCCGCGGCCGCCGATATGATTCTTGTTCGGGTGAACGGATTCCGCGATCAGCACGCCGCGCCGCACGCCGTCGAACAGCGTTGCGAGCAGCGTGGTTTCGCCGCGGGTGTTGCCGAGCGTCACGGCGTCGCCGTCGGCGATGTCGAGCGCGGCCGCATCCAGCGGATGGATCATCACGCTMGCTCTGCCTTCGCGCGCCTGCGAGGACGGCGTCTCGTTGAAGGTGGTGTTGAGGAAGCTGCGCGAGGGACTGGTCGCGAGCCGGAACGGATGGGCTTGATCGGTATGCTCGATCACCGCCCAATGGTCCGGCAGCGACGGCATCTTGTCGAAATCGCCCATCGTCTGGCCGAACGGCGGATGCGCCCAATCCGCCCTAAAATGGAATTTCTTGTCCGCATGGGCAAAGCCGTCGAGATAATGCGAGGTCCGGAAGTCCGGTTGCAGGTCGCGCCAGATGTCGGCTTCGAGACCAGCGATGTCGCCGTGGTTGCTGAGCTTCAGCGTGGCGTCGATCAATTCGCGCGGCGTCATCTCGAAGCCCGGATGCTTCGCGCCAAGCCGCGGCGCCAGCGCCTGCATGACCTGATGGTTGGAGCGGCATTCGCCGGGCGGGTCGATCAGCTTCGGCCCGACTGAGATGTGCTGGTGGCCGCCGCCGTAATAGAGGTCGTCATGCTCCATGAACATGGTCGCCGGCAGCACGATGTCGGCCATCTCGGCCGTCTCGGTCATGAACTGCTCGTGCACCGCCACGAACAGATCCTCGCGCGCAAACCCCTGACGCACCAGCGCCTGCTCCGGTGCCACCGTCATGGGATTGGTGTTCTGGATCAGCATCGCCTTGATCGGCCCCTTGCCGAGCAAGGCTTCGGCGTCGCCGGTGAGGATGCGGCCGACCTGCGACTGGTCGAGCGCCCGCGTGGTCTTATCGATCGCGTCGTGGCCCTCGATGAGGGATTCATTGAAGTGCCACAGCGCGTAATTATTGAAGAAGGCGCCACCGCCTTCATACTGCCAGGCGCCGGTCACCGCGGGAACGCAGAGCGCCGCATGCATTTGCGTGGCGCCGTTGCGCGAGCGGGTGAAGCCGTAGCCGAGCCGGAAGAAGGTCCGCTTGGTCTCCCCGACCAGTTTCGCAAAGGCCTCGATCTCCGATACCGGCACGCCGCAGATCGTGGACGCCCACTCCGGCGTGCGCGTCTTCAGATGCGCCTCGAGCTCATCGGGGCAATCCGTGTACTTGTCCATGTAGGCGCGGTCGGCGTAGCCATCGCGGAACAGGACATGCATCACGCCGCACGCGAAGGCGCCATCGGTGCCGGGCCGCAGGATGATCTTGATGTCAGCCTGCTTCATGGTCTCGTTGTCGTAGATGTCGACGGCGGCAATCTTGGCGCCGCGCTCCTTGCGAGCACGGGCAGCATGCGTCATCACGTTGACCTGCGTGTTGACCGGGTTGGTGCCCCAGATCACGACGAGATCGGAGAGCGCCATCTCGCGCGGATCGACGCCGGCAATCTTGCCGGTGCCGATCGCGAACCCGATGCGCCCGACATTGGCGCAGATGGTCTGATAGAAGCGCGAATATTTCTTCACGTGCGTGAGGCGATTGAGGCCGTCGCGCATCACCAGCCCCATCGTGCCGGCGTAGTAATAAGGCCAGATCGATTCCGCGCCGTACTCGCACTCGGCCTGGTTGAAGCGATCCGCGATCTCGTCCAGCGCCTCGTCCCACGAGATCCGCGCGAACTGCCCGGAGCCCTTCGGCCCGGTGCGGCGCATCGGATACATCAGCCGCTCGGGGTGATGGATGCGCTCGGCGTAACGGGCGACCTTGGCGCAGACGACGCCAGCCGTGTAGGTCTGCTTTTTCGAACCTCGGACGCGGCCAATGCTGCGGCCTTCGACCACCTCGATATCGAGCGCGCAGGCCGAGGGGCAGTCATGCGGACAGGTCGAATGGCGGATTTCGATCTTGGCGTGCTGGTTCATGTCCAAATTCGTAACACCAAATGACCTGCCAGCCGAGGGCATTTATCCGGCAATGCCCATGCGATTTGCTCAAATCGCGCGCGCCCGCGGTTCCTGCCGCGCCTGCGAAATGCTGCGGGATCACACCGAAAACCGCCCGATATTCCCTGTTCGACCAGCTTTGTGAGGCGTCGACAGTCCACGTTCCCTGCCGCTACAGTGCCAGCCAACAAGAACGACATCAGGGAGGTGGGCATAATGGCCCGACGTTTTATGCTGGCGCTGGCCGTAAGCCTGTTCGCCGCACTCTCGGCATCCCCCTCATTGGCACAGGATTACCCGACCCACGCCGTCCGGATCGTGGTGCCCTTTGGCGCCGGCGGGCCCGCGGATGTCGCGGCCCGGCTGATCGGCAACGTGCTCCAGGAGAGCTTTGGCCAGCCCTTCGTGGTCGAGAACCGCACCGGCGCGGGCGGCGTCATCGGCACGGTCGAAGCGGCGAAGTCGCCGGCCGACGGCTACACGCTGCTGATGATGTCCAACACCCAGACCGCGAATGAATCCCTATTGACGCCGGACAAGCGCAAATACGAGTTGATGCGCGACCTCGCGCCGATCGCGCCGGTGAACTACTCCGACCTCGTCATCGTGGTGAACCCGCAGGTTCCGGCGAAGACGCTGCAGGAGTTCATCGCGCTCGCCAAATCGCAGCCGGGCAAGCTGAACTACGCCTCCTCCGGCCAGGGCACACCCTATCACATGGCCGGCGAGCTGTTCAAAGCGATGGCCGGCATCGATGTGGTCCACGTGCCCTACCGCAACAGCGGCGAGGCGCGCAGCGGCGTGATCGGTGGACAGGTGCAGATGATGATCGACGCCGTGCCGGCGATGGCGCCGAATATCGGCGAGAACCAGGTCCGCGCGCTTGCGACCACCGGCAGGGAGCGCTCGGCCGTGCTGCCGAACGTGCCGACCGCGGGCGAAGCCGGCGTCGAAGGCTATGAGGCGACGATCTGGCTTGGCCTGATGGCCCCGGCCGGCACGCCGAAGCCAGTCATCGACAAGCTCAATGCCGCCGTGAACGCAATGTTGAAGCGACCCGACATCGTAAAGCTCTGGACCGAGCAGGGTGCCGTACCCATGTCCATGACGCCGGAGGAATTCGAAAAATTCCTTCGCGGCGATATCGAGAAATGGGCCGATGTCGTCAAGAAGTTCGACAAGTCCTGAGGCCGTAGAGCGATCATGCCGACCATTCAATTTCAGCTCAACGGCGCGGCGATAGCCGTGGATGCCGATCCCGACCAGACGCTGCTCGATGTGCTGCGCGGCCGGCTCGGCGTCACCGGTCCGCATTTCGGCTGCGGGGCCGGTGAGTGCGGGGCCTGTCACGTCATGGTCGGCGACCGCGCGATGGCCTCCTGCGACATGCCGATGTGGTCGGTGGCGGACAAGGACGTCGTCACGGTGGAGGGCCTCGGCACGGCCGAGCAGCCGCATCCGCTGCAACGCGCCTTCGTCTCCGAGCAGGCGATGCAATGCGGTTACTGCGTATCGGGAATCCTCATCAGCGCGGCAGCGCTGCTGAAGCGCAATCCCTCGCCGACGGAGACCGAGGTCAGAGCCGCGCTCGATCGCAATCTGTGCCGCTGCGGATCGCACAATCGCATGGTCCGCGCCGTGCTGCGCGCGGCAGCGGAGACGGCGACGTCATGAGTATGCCCTCCCCCGTCCCGAAACTGCCGGTTAGCCTCGCGGCCAATCCAAAGCTGTCGTCCTGGGTGCGGTTTAGCGGCGAAGGCGGTGTCGCAATCTCGCCCGGCAAGGTCGAGATCGGCCAGGGCATCGTCACGGCGCTGGCGCAGATCGCCGCAGACGAGCTCGACGTCGATATCGGCAGGATCGAGCTGATCCGCGCCTCGACGGCGGCCAGCCCGAACGAGGGTGTCACCTCGGGCAGTCTTTCGGTCCAGCAGTCCGGCCGCGCGCTGCGACACGTCTGCGCCGAGGTGCGCCAGCGCTTCCTCGCAGCCGCATCGGAGCGTCTCGGCGTCGATGCGGCGCTGCTCGATGTCGATGACGGCACGATCTCGGGTCCCGGCAACGTCAGGACCAGCTATTGGGAGCTGGCTGGCGACGTCTCGCTCGACCGCGACGCCACTGCGGGCGCCGTCGCGAAGCCCGCTGCCACACGCGATGTCGCCGGACATTCGGTCCAGCGGGTCGACATTCCCGACAAGGTGTTTGCGCGACCGCGCTTCATTCACGATTGTGCATTGCCGGACCTGGTGCACGGCCGCGTGCTGCGGCCTGACATCTCGGGTGCCAGGCTGATCGCGCTCGACGAGACGGCGGCGCGCGTCGTTCCCGGCCTCGTCGCGATCGTCCGCGACGGCGGCTTTGCCGGCGTGGTTGCCGATAGCGAGGCTTCGGCGGAAGCCGCACTGAAAGCCTTGCGCAAGGGCGCAACCTGGTCGGCCGGCGAGCCGTTGCCCAACGAAGACGATCTCGCAGGCTTTCTGAAGAGCCAGCCGGCCGAAACCACCGTCATCGACACCAGAGCAGCGGCAACGACGAAGAAAGCTGCGCGCACCCTCCGCCGGCAATACACCCGTCCCTACATCGCACACGCCTCGATCGCGCCGTCCTGCGCCATGGCGCAATGGGACGGCGAGCGTGTCCATGTCTGGACACACAGCCAGGGCGTCTATCTGCTGCGCGCCGATCTTGCGATCGTGCTCGAGCTGCCGGCCGAGAACATCGTCGTCGAGCATATGGAGGGGGCCGGCTGCTACGGGCACAATGCGGCCGACGACGTCGCGCTCGATGCCGTGTTGCTGGCGAAAGCCGCCGGCGGCCGCCCGGTGCGGGTGCAGTGGTCGCGCCATGACGAGATGTCTCATGCGCCGTTTGGCGCAGCGATGGCCATCGAGATCGAGGCCGACCTCGATGCGAACAGCGAGATCGTCGGCTGGCGCCATGCGATCTGGAGCAACGGTCACGCCGCCCGGCCGGGACGCGCGGCACAGCCGGCGCTGCTTGCGGCGACCGAGATCGCGAACCCCTACCCGCGCATGATCTCGACGAATCCACCGGCCGCCAATGGCGGGGGCGGCGACCGCAACTCCGTTCCACTCTACGACCTTCCGGCCTGGACCATCACGAGCCACCGGCTGCTGACGATGCCGGTGCGCACGTCGGCGCTGCGGACCCTGGGCGGGCAAGGCAATGTGTTCGCGATCGAATCCATACTCGACGAGATCGCGGTCCTGCGCGGCGAGGACCCGATCGCGTTCCGCCTGCGTCATCTCCGCGACGAGCGCGCCAGCGACGTCATTCGCGCCGCGGCACGGCGCGCGCAGTGGAAACCGCAAAAACAGTCTGGCATCGGCCACGGCGTCGGCTTCGCTCGCTACAAGAACACGGGCGCCTATTGCGCCGCGATCGCCGAGATCGAAGGCACCGACGACATTCGCGTCCGGCGGTTGACGCTTGCGGTCGACGTCGGCGAGGCCATCAATCCGGACGGCGTCATCAACCAGATCGAGGGCGGTGCGATCCAGGCCACGAGCTGGGTGCTGAGGGAGCGCGTGCGCTTCGATCGCACGCACATCACGTCGACATCCTGGACGGACTATCCGATCCTGACCTTCAGCGAGGTGCCGGCGGTGGATGTCGAAATCATCCAGCGGCCGGAGATCGAGCCGGTCGGCGCCGGCGAGGCCGCGCACGGTCCCGTGACGGCGGCGATCGCCAATGCGGTCTACGATTGCCTCGGCGTGCGCGTACGCGACCTGCCGATCACGCGCGACAGGATCATCGCAGCCATGGAGCTTGCATCGTGACGACAGTGACCATTTTGAGCGGCGGCGCGGCGCAAGGCCTGGTGCGCGGCCTCAGCGAGCCCTTCAAGGTGCAGACCGGCCTCAGTATCGACGGCGAGTTCGGCGCGGTCGGCATCATGGCCGACAAGCTGCGCGCCAGCACCCCGGCGGATCTCGTGATCCTGACGCAGGCGCTCCTTGCGAAGCTCGCCGCGGAGAAGCTCGTCGTCCCCTCCTCGATCGCAGATATCGGCCGGGTCGAGACCGCGCTGGCGGTCCGCAACCGCGATCCGAAAGTCACGGTGAAGACTGAAGCCGATCTCCGCGAGGTGCTGCGATCCGCGGATGCCATCTACGTTCCAGACACCAAAGACTCGACCGCGGGACAGCATGTCGCAAAAGTGCTGGATCAGCTCGGCATCGCCTATGAGGTCGCATCGCGTCTCAAGATCTTTCCGAACGGAGCGACCGCGATGCGGGAGCTTGCGTCGTCCACCGCCGCACGGCCAATCGGATGCACGCAGGCGACCGAGATCATCGCGACCGACGGCATCGCGCTATCAGGGTCGCTGCCGCCGGGCTGCGAACTGGTGACGATGTACACGGCCGGCGTCACGGCGCGGGCCGCACACCCGAAGGAGGCGGCCGCGCTGATCGCACTGCTGACCGGCGCAGACCGGAAGGAGCTGCGCCGGAGCATGGGCTTTACCGGCTAGGTGCCGACGGCCGCCTTATTTGTGCAGCTGGGTGAGACCGGTCGGCGGCCCGTCGACCGCGGTCCAGCCGCCGTCGACGAACAGCGTGCTGCCGCTGACATAGCTCGCGGCATCCGAAGCGAGGTAGGCCACGGCGGTCGCGACCTCGTCGGCGCTGCTCCAGCGGTTGAACACGGTGTGGCCGGCGTAGAGATTGTAGATGTCGGGCCGCTGCTTGAACGGGCCGGTCAGCGCGGTCTCCGCAATGCTCGGCGCGATCGCGTTGACGCGGACGCCAGCGTGGCCGACCTCTGAAGCAAAACCCTTCACCAGCAGGCCGATCGCCGCCTTGGTCGAGCCATAGACGCCAAGACCGGGCTCGATGGTCACCGCGCGCACCGAGGAGCAGGCGATGATGCTGCCGCCTTTCTGCTCGACCATGATGCGGCCGAAGGCCTGGAAGAACCAGACGGTGCCCTTGATGTTGAGGTTGAGGACGCGGTCGAGATCCTCCTCGGTGTAGTCGAGGATGGTCTTGCGGATGTTGAGCCCGGGCGTCGTCACGGCGATGTCGAGCCGCGAGAATTTCTGCATCACGATCTTGGCGAGCGCATTGACGTCAGCAGCGCTCGCGGCGTCGCAGCTGGCTGCTTCCGCCCAGCCGCCCTTATCGCGAATTCCGGCTGCCGTCGCCTCGGCGGCGTCAAGCGCACGATCTGCGCAAACGACGCGGGCGCCGAGCCCGGCCAGCGCCTCGGCCGACGATTTGCCGATGCCCGAGGCGGCGCCGAGCACCACGGCGGTCTTGCCGGTGAGATCGAAGAGCTTGCGATAGTCAGTCACGAACGGATTCTCCCTGTTGCTGCTATCCCTTGTAGCCCATCAGCAGGCGGGGCAGCCACAGCGAGAACGCGGGGACGTAGGTCACGAACATCAGAGCTGCGATCAGGGCGGCATAGAACGGCAGGATGGTGCGCATCACCGCGCCAACCGAGATGCCGCCGATAGCGCAGCCGACGAATTGCGTCGTTCCGACCGGCGGGGTGTTCAGCCCCAGCGCGCAGTTGATCAGCATCAGCATGCCGAACTGCACTGGGTCCATACCGGCCTTCATCGCGATCGGCAGGAAGATCGGGGTGCAGATCAGGATGGTCGCCGCCATGTCCATGAAGGTGCCGAGCACGAACAGGATGACGTTGATGAGCAGGAAGATGACCCAGGGTTGCGACGATACCTTGCTCATGAGGTCACCGGCGAAGTCGGCGACCTCGTAGAGCCCCATCAGATACTGGAACATGGTGGAGACGCCGATCAGCAGCAGCACCACGCCTGTCGTCTTCACGGCCTTGGCGGCAGCCCGCAGGAAGTTCGGCAAGGTCATCGTGCGGTAGATGAAGAACGTCAGCAGGATCGTGTAGGTGACCGCGACGGCTGCGGATTCAGTTGCCGTGAAGACGCCGGACAGGATGCCCGCCAGGATGATGCCGACGATCAGCAGGCCGGGCAGCGCGGCCGCGAACGAGCGGAAAACCTCGGCCCAGCCCGGGAACTTGCCGGCCGGATAGCCGCGCTTCACCGCGACCGCGTAGGCGGCAACCAGCATGCACACCATCAGCACGAGCGCCGGCAGGAGGCCGGCCGCGATCAGCGCGCCGATCGAGACCTTGCCGCCCGCGGCGAGCGCATAGATGATCATGTTGTGGCTGGTCGGCATGAGCGCGCCCACCAGAGAGGCATGGGTGGTGACGTTGACGGCGTAGTCGGTATCGAACCCTTCCTTCTTCATCATCGGGATCATCACCGCGCCCATCGCCGACACGTCGGCCACGGGCGAGCCGGAGACGCCGCCGAACAGCGTGCAGGCGACCACGTTCGACATGCCGAGCCCGCCGCGGATGTGTCCGACGAGATTCTTGGCAAGCTGCACGATCTTGTCGGCGACCCCGCCATGCAGCATCAGCTCACCGCTGAAGACGAAGAACGGGATGGCCAGGAAGGAGAAGATGTTCATCCCCGACATCATCTGCTGAAAGATGACGGCGACCGGCAGGCCTTCGTAGAGGATGGTGCAAATCGCCGAGAGGCCGATCGCGAAGGCGACGGGTACGCCGAGGATCAGGAAGCCGAAGAAGGTCGCGCCGAGAATGATCAGTTCCATGAGGGGACGACCTCTTCGCCGCGCAGGAGCGCAATGATGTGCTCGATTGAAAAGGAGACGATCAGGACGCCGGAGGCGATCAGCGGGACGTAGCGGATGACCTCGGGGAGCCCGAGATTGGGGATCTTCACGGTTCCGACCGACGCTCCGAGGATCCAGCCGTTATAGGCCATCGCAATGCCGAACACGGCCACCAGAACGTGGATCACGAGCTCGATCTTCTCTCGCAGATGATCCGGAAGCATCACCAGCAAACTGTCCATGCCGATGTGTCCGGCGTCGCGAACGCCGACGGCGGCGCCGATCAGCGTGACATACAGGATCAGGACCAGCGCAAGGTTCTCCGTCCAGGTCGGGCTGGAATTGAGCACGTAACGTCCGAACACCTGGTAGAACACGATGGTGACGATGACGAGCAGGCCGGTCACGGACAGATACATGCCGAGGCGAGCAACGACGGCATTGATCCGCGACAGCAAGCCGGTCGACGGTCGGCCGGTTACCTCCTGCTCGTGGCTTGCGACATGTGGGTCTGTCATCGGCGTCTCCTTGCGCGTCCCCTTCGCGAGGGTCCGGTGCCGCCTCGCGGCGACGCCGGACCCGACGCTGTGGCCCTACTTCGTGTCCTGGATCCGCTTGACGAGGCCCTTCAGCTTTTCGTCACCTGCGAACTTGTCGTACACCGGCTTCATCGCGTCGACGAATTCCGCCTTGTTGGCGATCGTGACGACCTGAACGCCGGCAGCCTCGACGGTCTTGCGCGAGGCCTGCTCACGCTCGTCCCAGAGCTTGCGCATGACGGGCACCGATTCCTTGGCCGCCTTGCGGATCATCGCCTGATCCTCCTTGCTCAACGTGTCCCAGACCGTCTTGGACATCACGAGAACTTCCGGCGCGAGCGAGTGCTCGGTGACGTTGTAGAACTTGGCGGCCTCGAAGTGACGCGAGGATTCGTAGGACGGCCAGTTGTTCTCGGCGGCGTCCACGAGGCCGGTCTTGAGCGCGGTATAGACCTCGCCATACGGCATCGGTGTCGGGTTGGCGCCGAGGCTCTGGATCATGCCGACCCAGAGGTCGGACTGCTGGACGCGGATCTTCAGGCCCTTGAGGTCGGCGAGCGATTTGACCGGCGCCTTGACGGTGTAAATGGACCGGGCGCCGCTGTCGTAATAGGCAAGGCCGATCAGGCCCGCGGGCGCCATGGACGCCAGGATTTCGTCGCCGATCGGACCATCGAGAACCGCGCGCATGTGCTGCGTGTCCCGGAACACGAAGGGCAGGCACAACGCGATGGTCTCGGGCACGAAGTTGTTCAGCGGCGATGCGTTGATCCGCATCATGTCGAGCGCGCCGATCTTCAGCTGCTCGATGGTGTCCTTCTCCGAGCCCAGAGCTCCGTTGGGAAACACCTTCACACCGAGCTTGCCGCCGCTCGCGGCTGCGAGCTGCTTGCCCATGAACTTGACGGCTTCGACGGTCGGATAATCGACGGGGTGGATGTCGGCCGAGCGGAAATCGCGTGCGGTCGCCAGCGGCGCTGAGACCGCCAGTACGGCGGCTGCGATGATGCCGGTGAGTGTCTTCATCTGGGGCTTCCTCCTGAGTTAATTATGTCGTTGTCGGGCCGATGCTGCAGGCCGCCTTGGGTCGCTCCACTTCAGGTGTAAAGTCAAGCGTTACAAACGCACCACCTTGGTAGGATTGCGCGGCGGAGTCGAGCGGATTTGACTGGTGGATGATCACGGCGAGGGAAGGTGCGAGCTTCATCGCGCCCTCCCCGGCGGCGACTTGCACGGCAGGTGCCGGCTTCCCTTTAATCCCGCCTCGCCGTCGGCCAATGCCGGACGCGAGGTGACGATGCTCGTCATATCCATGGACGTTCCTCTGGTTTTAGAATCGACCGCTATTGGTTGCGGCTTGGAGGTGCAGACGTGACGGTCGCCCCATCCTTGTGCGATGCGCGCTGATCAGCGCGATGTCGCCAACGTCGTCCCTAGGGCGGGCGGCATTCTGAGTCCAAGCCAAATCCGGCATCGATCAATGCTGGAGTTGCATCGATCGGTCATGCATCACTTCGAGGGCGCGACCGGCGAATGGCCCCGTTTTTCCGAAATCGCCTGCACCGGGGCGTTACTTGACGCCACAGGGAGAGCCCGCCCAAGATGCGCCGAAACTGAACATCGCGAGGAAATTCCCATGCCGCGGAAGCTGATCGATATTTCCGTGCCGCTCAGAAACGACGTGACGGCCGATCCGCCGGGCAATCACCCGACGATCCAGTATATTGATCACCAGCAGGGCCTGCCCCGCATGCTGCAGTTCTTCGACGGCCTCAAGGCGGAGGATTTGCCAGATGGCCAGGGCTGGGCGGTCGAGCAGGTCTCGCTGTCCACCCACAACGGCACGCATCTCGACGCGCCCTGGCACTTCCACCCGACCATGAATCGCGGCGAGCGGTCATGGACGATCGACGAGGTGCCGCTCGAATGGTGCCTGCAGCCCGGCGTGAAGCTCGACTTCCGCCACCTGCCCGATGGGTACGTGGTGACTGCCGACGATGTCGAGAAGGAGCTGAAACGGATCGGGCACACGCTGTCGCCGCTGGAGATCGTGGTCGTCAACACCAGCGCCGGCGCCAAATTCGGCCAGGCCGATTACGTCAACTCCGGCTGCGGCATGGGCTATGAGGCCACCATGTACCTGCTCGAACGCGGCGTGCGGCTGACCGGCACCGACGGCTGGAGCTGGGACGCGCCGTTCGTCTACACCGCGAAGAAATATGCCGAAACAAAAGATGCCGGCCTGATCTGGGAAGGTCACAAGGCGGGACGACACATCGGCTATTGCCATCTCGAGAAGCTGCACAATCTCGACAAGCTGCCGTCGACCGGATTCACGGTCTCATGCTTCCCGGTAAAGATCGAGCGAGCGTCCGCAGGGTGGACCCGAGCGGTCGCCATCGTCGACAATCAGGTCTGATGCCTCACTCGCCGTCGAGGCCGCTCGCGGCGAGGTCGCGCAACGCATCGGTATCCAGCACGACGATGGCGCCGTGCTCGAGACGGACCCAGTTGCGGCCGGCCCAGGCGCGCAATTGCTTGTTGATGCTCTCGCGCGTCATCCCCACCATCTCGCTGATCTCCTGCTGCGTGATGGCGAGCGTGCCGCTTCCGGAGTCGAACTTGCGCTCTTCGGTGAGACCGAGCAGCGCGCTCGCAAGCCGGCCCGGCAGATTTTGCAGGATTACCTGCTCGACCTGCTGGCTGGTCCAGCGCAGGCGCGCGCAAAGCAACTCGATGAATTTCATCGCCAGCGCCGGCTGGCTCTTCACGAATGGCAGGAAGTCGCGACGGTCGATGATGTAGAGTTCGCAATTGGTGTTGGCAGTCGCGTCGGCCGAGCGCGGCGCGCCGTCGAGAACCGCGATCTCGCCAAAGATTTCTCCAGGACCGATCAGATTGAGAATAGCGTTCCTTCCATCCGGCGACGAAGAGGAAATCTTCACTGTTCCCGTGATCACGGCGAACAGGTTGTTGCCGGGATCGCCCTTGGCGGCGATCGTCGCACCGCGCTTCACCGTGGTGTGCTTGGCGTAGCGGCAGAGCTGATCGAGCGCATCTGGCTCCAGATCCGCGAAGATCGGGTGCTTGCGCAGGACCGATAATTTGTTGCCCGCCGCTTGTCGGGGGTCGCCGGTCTTGTCCTGAGGCACGCCGCTCGGCTCCTAAGACTGCGAGGCACTGGAGTTCCTGCGTAGTCAACGTTAGCAGGCTTTTCAACCGGAAAGCATGTGCACGGTTTGAGCCAAATACGGCGAAAATGCCGCGGTCGGGCGCCAAAGCGGCATCCGGGGGATGAGCCAATGTGTCCCGGTCGATGCAGAGTTGCACTATCGCGCGCACCATTGCGTTGAGGCGCTGCCGCCGGCCGCGAGCTGGCCGTGGAAGCCTCCGCGGCAAGCACGGTAAAACGCGATTGTGATCTCAGGACCGTCAGTGCTTGGCCTCCGAATCGGGCCGACCTGCGCTGGTTTGCCGGTCTGCCCATGCCAAAGCCCCGGCGAATGTGACAAAAACGACCACGACAGCGATCGTCACCAGCAGTGCGTCAGTCGGCATGATGCCCTCCCCTGTTATTTTGGGCATTATTGGCGGCGCACGACCGCCGTCATTGATTGGGATCAAAATTGGCGAGCGCCGGATCAGGCCGCAGCCAAGGCCTCGACCTTCGCCGGATCGAGCAGGCTGATGCCGCCTTGAACGATCTCGATCACCCCATGTCGTTCCAGCTTGGTGAAGGTGCGACTGACGGTTTCGATGGTCAGGCCGAGATAATCGGCGATGTCCTGACGACTCATCGGCAGCTGAACCGTGTCCGACGCCCCCTTCAGCGAGAATAGCCGCTCGCGCCAGGCGAGCAGAAACGTCGCAACTTTCTCGTCCGCCGATCGGCGGCCGAGCAGGACCATGTGGTCGCGCGCCTGGCTCAACTCGCGAATCGCCAGCTCGTTGATCCGCCTGAGCAGATGCGGCCGGCTCTCGACGAAGCGGCCGAAGGGCGCCTTTGCGAACTGGCACAGTGTGACGCCACCGATCGCATCGGCCGAAAAATTGTGACGGCCGGAAATATTCATCCCCAGGAAATCGCCTGGTAACGCAAATCCCACGATCTGCCGCCGACCGTCGGGCAACAGCTTGTAGAGCCGCATGACGCCGTCGAGGAGATTGTAGAACGAGGTCGTGGTGTCCTCCTCGGAGAAGACGGTCTCGCCCCCCTCAAAGAGGACGAGGCGTCCCAGATGCTCGAATTCCCTGAGCTCGGCCGGGTCCAGCGACGAACACACCGCGAAGTCGCGGACCGCACAATCGCTGCAGAAATGCCCGTTCGGCTCGATCGTCACCACGGAAGCCTTCATCTACCGCTCCAAGCACCGGCTGCCCCGCATCAGGCCGAGCCCACCGCGCGGGCTGCATTTTACTGCACTGCGCCAAAGCCGATTGACCCAGATCAATTTTGGCGGGCATGGCCGTCTTGTGCTGTTGCTAGACCGCCTGCACCGTCCAGCCGATCAGCTCCTTTGCAATGCGGGCGAAAGCTGTGTCGAACGCTGCGACCGCTGCGGCCGGCTCGACCTTGTCAAGCGTCTCGCTGGTCTCGACGAGGCGCGACGCCACCACCTTGCCGTTCTTGTCGACGATGCGTGCCGACAGTCCGATCTCGACCCGAGCCTCGCCTTCCGTGGCGATCCGGAAGCGCCTGATGTCGATCAGGAGCTGGTAGTCCGCCTGGCCGAGATCGCTCGTGCGCAACGGCGCGTGAACGATGTCGTAATTCTCAAAACTGTCGATCAGCCGCGCCTGCACCAGTTTTGGAATGCTGTCGGCCCAGAGGAATTCCGCAAAGCCCGGATTATCCCCGCTGGGTGCAAACAACATCCGCTGGGTCTGGAGCATCGCGACCGCGGTCGGCTCGGGAATCGCCAGTGACGCCGAAAGCGTCTTGCCGGCCGGCCCAAAATTCTGCGGCGTGCGCAGGTCGTAGGTGATCTTCTGCGCCGGCGTCCCGCCGCCGGTCATCTTTTCGAGGCCTGCCAGAATACCGTCGATTTTGCCGGTGTTGCGCGCGAGCCCGTCGGAGAATGTCTTGAGGTTCGCGATGGTGTCCTTCAGCGGACCGGAATTGTCCTCCAGCACGGTGTCGACCCGTCGCAGCGCATCGCGCGCAGCCTGCGTCATGCTCTGGCCTGCACCGGCTTCGGCGATCAGGGTCACGGGCTCGCCGGCCTTGGCAACGATCATGCCGCCCTCCAGCGTCACCACCGGCACGCCGGTCAGCCCCTGGAAATCCAGCCCGACCTTCGTGTCGGTACGCACGGGTGTCGTCGAGGCAACCGAGATCGTCGCATTGACAAAGCGCGGATTATCCGGCGCGAGGCCGATCTGCGTCACCTCGCCGACCCGGATGCCGTTGAACAGCACACCGGCACCGACCAGCAGGCCCGGCACCGGCCCCTGGAATTGCACATGATAGTTTGCGCGCGGCCCGATGCCGCCCGTGTTGTTCAGCCAATAGACGAAGCCGAACACCGCGAGGATAGCGGCCAGCACGAAGCTGCCGATCAGCACGTAGGGAGCGCGGGTTTCCATGTCTCATCTCATCTGGTGTTGCAGCATCTGCGAGCGCTTGCCGTGGAAATAGGCGCGCACCCAGGGATGCTCGGATTGCAGCAATTCGTGCATCGGGCCGATCGCCACGATCTTGCCGTCGGCGAGCGCGGCGACGCGGTCGCAGACTGTGGTGAGGCTCGCAAGATCATGGGTGACCATGAACACGGTGAGGCCGAGGGTCTTCTGCAGCGTCCCGATCAGCGCGTCAAAATCGCCGGCGGCGATCGGGTCGAGACCGGAGGTCGGCTCGTCCAGGAACAGGATCGGCGGATCGAGCGCGAGTGCGCGGGCCAGCGCCACGCGTTTGGTCATGCCGCCCGAGAGCTCGGACGGATATTTGTCGGCGTCCTGCGCCCGCAGCCCGACCATCTCGAGCTTGGCGATCGCGATCTCGTCCATCAGCTCTTGCGACAACACCAGATTTTCGCGCAACGGAAACTGGACGTTCTGCCGGACCGTCAGCGAGGAGAACAGCGCACCCTGCTGGAAAAGGATGCCCCATGTCGTGGCTGCGCCCTCCTTGCGACCGCCGACGGGCTGTCCCATCACGTCGATGGTGCCGGCCTGGCGTGGGATCAGGCCGATGATGGTGCGCATCAACACCGACTTGCCGCCGCCGGACGCACCGACGAGCCCTAGGATTTCGCCCCGGCGGACGTCGAGCGAGAGATGATCGAGCACGGTCTGGCGGCCAAAGCCGACCACGAGGTCGCGGACGCGGATCGCGAACTCCTCTTGCGACTGCTCCATCGTCACATTCCGATCGAGGCAAAGAAGATCGCGAAGAGGCCGTCGAGAACGATCACCAGGAAGATCGACTTCACCACTGACGTCGTGGTTTGCCGCCCCAGCGACTCGGCGCTGCCCTTCACGCGCAATCCTTCGCTGCAGGCGACGATCCCGATCACCAGAGCCATGAAGGGCGCCTTCAGGATGCCGACCTCGAAATGGGTGACGGAGATGGCCTCATGCAGCCGCGCGATATAGATCGCCGGCGCCATGCCGCCGTAGAATTGCGCGACCAGCCCTCCGCCATAAAGCGCCGCAACTGCCCCAATGAACGCGAGGATCGGCAGCGCGATGACGAGGGCTGCTACTCGCGGCAGTATCAGGACATGGACGGGATCGAGGCCCATGGTCGAGAGCGCGTCGATCTCCTCGCGCATCTTCATCGAGCCGAGCTCGGCGGTGTACGCGCTCCCCGACCGGCCGGCGACCATGATGGCGACGATCAGCACACCCAGCTCGCGCAGCACCAGGATTCCGACCATGTCGACAGTGTAGGACTCCGCACCGAACCTACGGAAATGAAAGAACCCCTGCTGGGCGATGATGGCACCGATCAGGAAGGTAATGAGAACGACAATCGGAATGGCCTGCCAGCCGATCCGGTAGAGCTGATAGACAAGCGATGTCAGCCGCAGCGAGCGTGGCCGGCGCAGCACGCCGATCACGGCGATGAACAATGCACCGAGCATTTGAAGAAAAATCGTGACGTCTTCGCGCGCGCCAACCGTGGATTTGCCGAGATCGCCGAGCCTGAGCAGGACCGGGTTTGGCGCGGCCGCAACCGCCGGGGTGTGGCGGTTGACCTGGCGCACCTCGTCCATCAGGCCGCTGAAATGATCGGCGACGCCGACGAATTCGGCCGATCTGCCGGATGATGCGGCCCGTCGCGACAGCTTCTCCAACACCCAGGCGCCGAGCGTGTCGAGCGCACTGACGCCGGACATGTCCAGCGTCACGGCGCTGGATCGATCGACATCGGCCCCGACCGAACGGGACAGCGTCTCGAGCGCCGAGACGTTGGCTGCCGTCCACGGCCCTTCCGGGCGCAATTTCAGCGCATCGCCGGAGGGCGTTGCCAGCAACAGCGGTTCGGAGTTCACGCATCCACCTCATCGGGACAATTGGCCCCCATTCAGCCGCCACTTCTAGGCCAGCATATGGCGGCCGGGTTGACCTGTCTCAACACCAGGACCGCGCGCCGTCCCTTGACGCAAATCAAGCGCGGCCGCGCCGCCGGGCCTTAGGGTCTCTTCCATTCAAGGGAGTTCTCAAATCCATGTTCAACAGCGACAGGATGAGCGAAGAACTGCGAGCGCTGAAGGTTGACGTCACGCGTCTGCTGAGCACCGCAGGCGAAGAGATGTTCGACAGCTCGAAAGACCGGACCGAGGCTCTGGCCGATCAGATCAAGGCTGCGCTTGCCGAGCTCGGAGAAACCGTCAGCGACGAGCAGGAGCAGCTTCAGCGCCTCATTGCGGAACGCCCGGTCACGTCGCTGGCCTCGGCTTTCGCGCTCGGCGTGGTCGTCGGCGTCATGCTGAGGAGTCACTAGGTGAACACGGAAAATGTCGTCAAACATCTGCGTGCACTGTGGCGCACCGACAGGATCATCGCGGACATCAGGCTGCGCCATCTGTTGATCGGTCTCGGCCTGCGGGCCTTCGCGGCGCTGATCGCGACATTCGGGCTCCTGATGCTGGAGCTGTCGGCCTATTTCGCCCTGGTCCAGATCTGGAGCGCAATTGCGGCGGCCGCCATCCTCGGCACCGTCAATTTCGCCATCGCGGCGATTCTCCTCATCGTTGCCGGCCGTCCTCCATCCGGCCGCGACATCGAGCTCGCCAATGAAATTCACGGCGCATCTATCGAAGCCTTGCAGCTCGAGGCGCGGGCGCTCCAAGCCCAGGTGTCAGGCGCGGTCCATCATCCGCTCAGCACGATTGTGCCGGTGCTGGTGCCGCTGATCGCGATCATCGTCAAGAGTCTGCGGAAAACGGCCACGGAATCCGCCGCATCGCGCGAAGCGCACTCGTGATCGGAACGCTCAGAGCTTGAGCCTGACGTCACAGAGGTCGGGCTCGGTCGAATCCGGCTTCACGTCGAAGCCGAGCTGGCGGCACATCTCAAGCATTGTGGTGTTCTCCCTGAGAACATCACCCGAGATGGTCTTCAGCCCCTCCGACCTCGCATAGTCGATGATCAACTGCATCAACGCCCATCCGAGCCCCCTGCCCTTGAGGTCCGACCGCAGCAGGATYGCATATTCGCCGCTCTCATAGACCGAGTCCGAATGGAGCCGGACCGCGCCGACCATCTCGCCGGTCGCTTCGTCGAATGCGATGAAGGCCATTGCGCGCGCATAGTCGAGCTGGGTCAGGCGCGCGATGAACTCGTGGGTGAACTCCTTCATCGGCGCGAAGAAGCGCAGGCGGAGGTCGTGCGCCGTGACGTGACGCAGGAATTCGTGGATGGTCGGCTCGTCCTCGGGACGCAAGGGCCGTACGAAGATGCGCCAGTCGTCCTTGAGCGCCAGGCGGCGCTCCCACTGCGACGGATAGGCCCGGACGGCGAAGTTGGCCGGGCCGGAGCCGGCGAATTTGCGCTGCGGCGGCCCCACCGCGACGCGGGCGTCGACCGCAGTCACGCCGGTCTCGTCCGCAAGCAGTGGGTTGATGTCGAATTCACGGATCTCGGGAATGTCAGCGGCCATCTGGGCGAGCTTGACCAACACCATCGCGACGGCGTCCTGCTCGACCGCGGGTACGTCGCGATAGGCCTGCAGCAGCCGTGATACGCGCGTGCGGCCGATCAGGTCGCGGGCGAGCTGCAGATCAAGCGGCGGAAGCGCCAGTGCCTTGTCGTTGATGATCTCGACCGCCGTCCCGCCCCGGCCGAAGACGACGACGGTGCCAAAGGTGGGATCGTCGGCAAGACCCAGGATCAGCTCACGCGCCTTCGCCTTGACGACCATCGCCTGCACGATGACGCCCTCGATGCGGGCTTCGGGACGGAGCTTCCTCGCCCGCGCGAGAATGTCGGTGGCAGCCGCGCGCACGGCCTCCGGCGTGGTCAGATTGAGGACGACGCCGCCGACGTCCGATTTGTGGACAATGTCGCGCGACATGATCTTCAGCACGACCGTGACGCCCTGCACGAACATCTCGCTGGCGTAGGCGACGGCCTGCTCGACATCGGTCGCAGCACGAGTCGGTACCATCGCGATATCATAGGCTCCGAGCAGGTGCTTGATCTCGACGGGATCGAGCCATTTGCGGCCGTCCGCGATCGCAGCGGCGACGATCTGCCTGGCAGCCCGGGCGTCAGGCACGAACGTGTCGGGCATCGCGGGAGGGACCTGGCTCAGCTCCTCTACGACCTCGCGATGCCTCACGAGATGCATGAAGCCGCGCACCGCATCATCTTCGGTCGGATAATTCGGAATGCCCGCGCCGGAGAGCGCCTGAATGATGTTCTGATCGGCTCCGACCCAAGCCGCCAGCACGGGCTTCGCCCATCGGCGCTGCTGCTCGCGATATTTGCCGACGAGCTCGGTCACGGTCGCGGCGATGTCGGCCGCCGGGGCGATCGCGGTCTGCACGTTGAGGACGAGGACGGCATCATTATCAGGGTCCGCGAGCAGCACCTCCAGCGCCGCCGCGTAGCGCGATGCATCGGCATCACCGACGATGTCGACGGGATTCGCACCGGACCAGGTCGGCGGCAGCACCGCATCGAGGCTCTTGCGCGTCGCGGCCGAGATGGACGCCGGGATTCCACCAAGGTCCACCAGCCGATCCACGGCCAGGACACCGATGCCGCCGCCATTGGTGAGGATAGCGAGACGCTTTCCCGCCGGCGGCTCGACGCGACCGAGCGTCTCGGCGCAATCGAACAGCTCGCGCAGATCGGAGACTCGCAGGACGCCCGCACGGCGGAACGCGGCATCATAGACGGCGTCGGCGCCGGCGAGCGCGCCCGTATGGGTTGCCGCGGCTTTGGCACCCTGCGCCATGCGGCCGGACTTGACCACGACGACCGGCTTCACGCGCGCCGCGGCCCGTGCCGCCGACATGAACTTGCGCGCGTCCTTGATGGCTTCGATATAAAGCAGGATCGCGCGGGTCTTGTGATCCATCGCGAAATGGTCGAGCAGGTCGGCAATATCGACATCGATCTGATCGCCGATCGTGACAATGCCGGAGAACCCGACGCCGCGCTGCGCAGCCCAATCCACCATTCCGGCCGCGATCGCGCCGGACTGCGAGATCAGCGCGAGGTTGCCCGCCCCCGGCATGTGTGCGGCAAAGCTGGCATTGAGGCTGACGCCGGGCATCATGATGCCGAGACAGTTCGGCCCAATCAGCCGCATCCCGTATTTGCGTGCCGCAGTGATCGCGGCCTCGTGCAGGGATCCCGGTCCGTGACCGAGGCCCGCCGAGACGATCAGCGCGCCGGCCGAGCCGCGACGTCCGGCCTGGTCGATGATGCCGGGAACCTCTCGCGCCGGCGCGGTGATGACCACGAGCTCGGGCACGAAGTCCAACCTGTCCAGACTGCCCACCGCAGCGATGCCGCCGATCTCGGCGTGGCGCGGATTGACGAGGCCGAACCGACCCTTGAACTCGGCCTTGTGAATGTTCTCGAGAACGGCGCGTCCAACCGAGACCGGGCGGGCGCTCGCGCCGACGAGCGCAACCGAACGCGGCGACAGCAGATTCTTCAAGCGATAGGTTGACATGGAAGCATATGCGCCCGGTCGTTGGCGGTTCCGATGGTTGACGATCGGCCGATAAACTGGCGATGCGCCTAGTGCGAGATCATAACCCAGCACGGCGGCTGGCCAATGACGGTCTTTGTCACACCACCCCAGACGATCTCGTTCAGGCGTGAATGATGGTAGGCGCCCATCACGATCGCATCCATGGCATGGGAATTCGCCCAGCTTCCGAGCACCTTGCCGATCGAGCTGCCGCCGCCCTTCGTCGTTTCGAACGAGGCGTAGACCCCGTGTTCCCTCAGATGGTCGACGAGCGCGGTTCCGGATTGCACGACCGCATCGGCCTTGTCGTCCGCCACCGTGACCACCCGGACGGATGCCGCAGCCTGAAGAATGGGCAGCGCGTCGCCGACCGCCCGCGCGGCACGGGCTGAGTGATCCCAGGCGATCATGACGTTCTCGAACTCCGGTCGCAGCTCGTCCACATGCTGTTCCGGGCAGAGCAGCAGCGGCCGGCCGGATTCGAACAGGAGCGTTTCGATGATGCGCTCCGTTCGACTGTCATGCGGCCTCACGGGGACCAGCGTCAGATCGCTGAAGCGGGCATGCTCGGCCAGGATCGACGCGATCTGGTCCGCCGGCACCTTACCCGATCGGCTTTGGGCGCGAATGTTGGCGCGGGAGGCTGCATTGGTGAAGGCGTTGAGGAGTTGCTGCACGTCGCTTACCTCACGCGAACCGCTCGCCTCCGCGGAATCCAGATCGCCAGGGCTGATGACCGTCGGTCGCGCGAAAACATCTTCCTCGAGCGCGAGCGCGGTGATCCTGGCGCCGAGGTCGGCGGCGACAGCCACGCATGTCGCGATCGCAGCGAGGGCCGGCCCGCGCGGTTGGCCGACAAGCGGCAGAAAGACATCCTTGATGGGCATCGGGATTCTCCTTACCGGTCAGGATAAGCCACCTTTCGCCGGGAAGCTTGATCCTCCTCAAGGCGGGAACACCGCGCAGCCAGCCGACGACAGACTTTGACCGATGTCAAGGACTGGCCCCGATCCGCCTCTAGGAGTTAGCCTGCTGCCTCACCGCCGATGCATCTGGATTTGCTCGCAGAGATGACGGACGATTCTGCAACCCAGGAACGGGTCTTCCAGGCGCTGAGCGCGCGTCCCGGCGTGAAGCGGATCGACACGCACGCAGCCTCGGTGCTTCTGGACGGGACACGCGCGCTGAAGATCAAGCGGGCTGTCAAATTTCCATTCCTCGACTATTCGACGCTCGAAAAGCGCGAGGCGGCCTGCGAAGAGGAGATCAGGATCAACCGGCCGCTCGCGCCGCAAATCTATCACCGCGTCGTGGCGATCACGGAGGAGCCGGATGGATCGATCAAGATCGACGGTCGCGGCCGGCCGGTCGAGTATGCGGTCGACATGTCCCGCTTCGACGAAAATCGGACGCTGGACCATGTGGCAAAAGCCGGCCCGCTGGATGCAGAGCTCGCCCCGGACATCGCGGATGCGATCGCAGCATCGCATGCGAGAGCGCCCGTCGCGGACGGCACCGCATGGATTGCCTCCATTCCTGAGCTGATCGATGGCAACAGCACCGGGCTGCTCAATGGCGATCATTTCGAAGCCGCCCAGATCGAGCAACTCTGCGAAGCCTCGCATCAGGCATTCCTGCGCGTCCGCGCTACACTGGAACAACGCGCGCGCCACGGTTTCGTGCGCCGCTGTCACGGCGATTTGCATCTTGCCAATATCGTGCTGATCGACCGGCAGCCTGTCCTGTTCGACGCGATCGAATTCGACGCGCAGATGGCGACCGTGGACATGCTCTACGATCTTGCCTTCACGCTGATGGACCTGCTGCGCCATGACCAGCCGGTCGCGGCCAATGCCGTCCTGAACCAGTATCTGATGACGGCGCCCGGCGAAACGCTCGACGCCCTGGCGGCGCTGCCACTGTTCATGTCCATTCGCGCGGCGATCCGTGCGCAGGTGGCGCTGGCGCGACTGAGGCGGCCTGATGCCGACGGCCCCGGCACTCTCGGCGAGGCGCGCCGCTATTTCGAGCTCGCCCAGGCTTTGATTCATCCCCCCGCCCCTCGCCTGATCGCGGTTGGCGGACTGTCGGGCACCGGCAAATCCGTGCTCGCGCGCGCGCTGGCGCCCGCCGTGGCGCCACAGCCGGGCGCCGTCGTGCTGCGCAGCGACGTCATTCGCAAGCAGCTGTTTCAGGTGGGACACACCGAACGGCTACCGCCGTCCACGTACCGGCCTGACGTGACGGCACAGGTCTACGAGGTGCTGATGCAGCGCGCCCGCCAGGTTCTGGCGCAAGGCCATTCGGCAATCGTCGACGCCGTCTTTGCGCGTGAGTCCGAGCGAGACGAGATGGCCGCCCTGGCACGCGAGTGCGGCGTACCGCTCAATGGACTATTCCTCGTCGCCGACCTCGCCACCCGCAAGGCGCGAATCGGCGGTCGCCGGGGCGACGCGTCCGACGCCACGCAAGAGGTTGCCGCGCAGCAAGAGCACTATAATATCGGCCATGTCGGTTGGGCGACCATCGATGCATCCGGGACACAAGCGCAGACGCTCCAGAACTGCCGCGACGTAGTCGCTGAGGGCAAATAAGGCAATCCGATTGGCGCGGGCTAGGATGGCGCGACCCACCACGAGTTCGATGGCGACCGCTCGCGCCAAGCCTGCGGCGCGGCGCAATGTTCTGCCCGGCCGCCTCAGCCCCGGCATGGCCTGCGACACCGCGTTCCGGATCATCGCCCGCCGCCACCTCGATGCCGTCCTCGCCCAGCACGATGGCACCTGCCACGGCGATCCGGAGGCGCTGCATCAGATCCGGATCGCACTGACGCATCTGCGCACCGCCATCCGCTTCTTCTCGCCCATGGTCGACGATGCCCTGCGGCCGAATGTCTGGGCCGAATTGAAATGGCTGAACAGCCAGCTCGGCATGGTGCGCGACCTCGACGTGGCGATCGAGCGAGTTATCGCCGAGAGCGGGGGCGAGCTTGACGTGATCGCCGAGCTTCAGCATTGGGACGAGAAGCGCGCCGAGAGCCACCGCCTGCTGGCGCGCGCGCTGCAATCGGCGCGGTATCGCCGTCTTGTCGAGCAGACCTCGGCCTGGATCGAGAGCGGTCCTTGGTCGACCCGGCGCAGCAAGGAAGCCATCCGATTGCGCCGCTGCCCGCTTGCCGACCACGCGACGGCGCAGCTCACGGAATGGGAAACGGCGCTGCTCAGGAAGGCGCGGAAACTGCGCAAGCTCGACGTCGAAAAACGGCACAAGCTGCGGCTCCTCAACAAGCGGCTGACCTATTCGATCGAATCGCTGGAGGATTTGTTTGCAGACGAATCGCTGACCAAACAGAAGTCGATCCTCAAGCAATTGCGCAAGGCGCAGAAGTCCCTCGGGCAATTGAACGACGATGCGCGAGGGCAAACCCTGGCAGCGTCACTGAACGAGGCCGTCCCAGAGGCGGGCATTCGCTTCCTCAACCGGAAGCGTCAAAAGAAGCTGTTGCGGACCGCCTCGAACGCCTACCGGAAACTGGACAAGGCCAAGCCGTTCCGCTCCTCCGACCTCGCCCCGAATGCAGAGCCCGAGGATTAGGTGCGACCAGCTTGACTTGGGTCAAATCAGCTTCCTGCCGGTGACCTAAGCTCCACACATCGATATTCGTGTGAACTTGCGGAGCTTCCCCATGCGCGCCCACCAGATCATGACCCGCTCGGTCATCTCGGTTGCCCCCCACACCAGCATCGTCGAGGCGGCAAACATCATGCTGAAGCGGCACGTCAGCGGCCTCACCGTGGTCGACGATGCCGGCAAGCTGGTCGGCGTGGTCTCCGAGGGGGATTTCGTCCGCCGCAGCGAAATCGGCACCGGGCGCAAGCGAGGCCGCTGGCTGCGGTTCATCCTCGGCCCCGGCGCATCCGCCAGCGATTTCGTCCACGAACATGGCCGCACGGTCTCGGAGGTGATGACCGCCTCGGTCGTGACCATCACCGAGGATACGGCGCTCGCGGAGATCGTTGATCTCATGGAACGGAACAACGTAAAGCGGTTGCCGGTGGTGCGCGGCGACAAGGTCGTCGGCATCGTCTCCCGCGCGAATCTGTTGCAGGCGGTGGCGGGGCTCGCCCGCGAGGTACCGGATCCGACGGCCGACGACGATCACATTCGCGGCCGTATCATCGACACCATGGAGAAAAACGACTGGTGCCCGTTCGGACTGAACGTCATCGTCCGGGGCGGCATCGTTCATCTCAGCGGCGTCATCACCGAGGAACGCGCGCGTCAGGCCGCCGTCGTTGCGGCGGAGAACGTCGAGGGTGTCAAGAAGGTGCACGACCATCTGTGCTGGGTCGACACCGTATCGGGCGTCTATCTGAATTCGCCCGAGGACGACGATCTCGCCAAGGCCAGCTAGGTGCGAACCAAAGGCGGCTTAGCGGGGAATGACGGCGGTGGCTTCGATCTCGACGCGCGCCGCCTTCTCGACGAGGCGGACGACCTGCACCAGTGCCATCGCAGGATAGTGCGCACCGAAGGTGGCGCGGTAGCTCTTGCCGAGCTCCCTCAGGTTCGCCAGGTATTCGTCCATGTCGACGACGTACCAGGTCAGGCGCACGAGGTGCTCGGGCCGCGCACCCGCCTCCGCCAATATCTCGGCGATGTTGCTCAGGGCTTGGCGCACCTGCGCGACAAAGCCGTCCGCGAGACGCTCCTCGGCGTCCCAGCCGATCACGCCGCCGGTGACGACGATGCGTCCCTCGGCGGCCATGCCGTTGGCATAGCCTTTCGGTAGCGGCCAGCCAGACGGTTGGAGCACCTGCGCCCTGGAGCCGGTTTCGTCCTCGGCTGCTGTCGGCAGCACCGCGAGGTGCGGACCTTTCGGCGTCGTCACGGACAATTCTTCATCCTTCTCTTATTCCGCCGCAACGCCAGAGGACGTCGCTGCAGCCTGCGCCAACTGCCGCAGGGCAAATCGCTTCAACTTGCCGGTCTCGGTCTTCGGCAGTTGCGCCACGAACTCGATCGCGCGCGGATATTTGTAAGGCGCAATCTCACGTTTGACATGCTCCTGCAACTCCGCTGCGAGTTGAGCGTCCGGCGTCACGCCGGGGGCGGCGATGACATAGGCCTTCACGATCATGCCACGCGCCTCGTCCGGCGCACCGACGACGCCGCACTCGGCTACGGATGGATGCGTCAGCAGCGCTGCCTCCACATCCGTGCCCGCGATGTTGTACCCGGCTGACACGATCATGTCGTCGGAGCGCGACTGGTACCAGAAGTAGCCGTCGCTATCCATCAGATAGGTATCGCCGGTGATGTTCCAGCCGTTCTGGACGTATTTGCGCTGCCGCTCGTCGGCGAGATAGCGGCAGCCGGTCGGACCGCGCACCGCGAGCCGCCCTATCGTGCCCGGCGGCAGGTCATTGCCGTCGTCATCGACGATTTTTGCTTCGTAACCCGGCACGGGTTTGCCGGTTGCGCCGGGACGGATCTCGTCCTCGGTCGCGCTGATGAAGATGTGCAGCAGCTCGGTCGAACCGATGCCGTCCATCAGCTTGATGCCGGTGGCCTTGAGCCAGGCATCGAATGTCGGCTTGGGGAGGGTCTCGCCGGCAGAGACGCACTTTCGCAGCGAGGAAATGTCGCGACCTGCGAGCTTGCCGATCATGGCGCGATAGGCGGTTGGCGCGGTGAAGCAGACCGAGGTCTTGTATTGCTCGATCGCCGTCAGCATGTCGTCCGGCGTCGTCTTCTCCAGCACGACGAAGGAAGCGCCGATATGCATCGGAAACAACACGCCGCCGAAGCCGAAGGTAAAGGCGAGCGGCGCTGAACCGACGAAGCGATCCTTCTGCTCCGCCCTCAAGATGTTGTGCGCATAACCGTCGCAGACCGCCAGCATATCCCGATGGAAATGCATGGTGCCCTTGGGATCGCCCGTCGTGCCCGACGTGAAGGCGATCAGGCAGATGTCATCGGCGGCGGTATCGACCGCCTTGAACTCCGGGCTCGCATCAGCAATCAGCGCCTCGAGCGAGTCCGACGCGCCGTTGCCCCAATAGACCACGTGCTTGAGGCCGGGCGCCGCCGCTTTCGCCTTCTCCATCTCCTCCGAGAGTTTTCCATCGCAGAGCGCGAGTGCAATCTCCGCCTTCTGGATCGGATAAGATAGTTCCTTGGCGCGCAGCAGAGGCATGGTCGCCACGACGATGCCGCCAGCCTTGATCACCGCGAGATAGGTCGCAACCATCATCGGATTGTTGGCGGAGCGCAGCAGCACGCGTCCGCCGGTTACGAGACCTTGCTTGCGAACCAGCACGTTGGCGATGCGGTTCACGAGCGCTTGCAGCTCGCGATAGGTGTAGCTGACGGCCGGACTGATGACGCACGGCGCGTCGCCGTGGCCCTGCTCGACCCAGCGGTCGAGAAAATAGCTGACGCAGTTCAATCGCGGCGGGTAGTGCAGCTCCGGCCGCGTGAAGATGAATTCAGGCCAGAACTCTCGCGGCGGCAGATGCTGCCGTGCGAATGTATCGACGTGGGCTGTCGCGGCGTTGCCGTCATACGAGCCCGACTCTTGAGCCTTAGCGGCGTTGGCCATCGCACGCTCCTTTCAGCATGGAAAGCACCCGGCAGCATCACCTGGGAAACATTTTAGGCTTAAAACAATTCGGCGCAATAGCGGATTTTGGGCATCCCATGCATTTTCCTGCGGCAAGGTGGTGGGACTGGCGGGGTGCCCCGCTGGCGGACTACGGCCGGCGGCGAGCGGCCGATTTCTGCGCCGACGCCTTTGTCTTGGCCAGGAGCCGCATCAATTCGCGGACGTCCTTCGGGGTCAGGTCGGCGAAGAGATCGGCGATCCAGGTCTCGTGCTCCGCAGCCATCCTGCGAAACTCGGCGCGACCCAGCTTTGTGAGGCGGATCACCTGGACGCGGCGGTCCGTCTCCGAGGTGCGCCGGTCGAGATGGCCCGATTCCACCAGCCGTTCGACGAGGCCGGTGACGTTGCCGTTGGACACCATCATGCGCTTGGAGACGTCGGACAGCGTCATGCCGTCGGGCGCCTTGTCGAGCTGCGCCATCAGGTCAAACCGGGGCAGCGTGACGTCGAAGCGCTGTCGCAGGCGGCCACGGACTTCGCCTTCGATCAGGGTGGTGCAGGTGAGCAGACGCAGCCACAGCCGAAGCTCTTCGGCGTGGTCCTCCGGCGTCTCGACGGCCTTGGTCTCGGAATCGAGCATCTCGATGCAGTCACTCATGGCCGGCCTGGCGCCAGCACGGATTCCCCAACGTTTTGAGCTTCAAATAAATCGGCCCCGGCCGCAAGCCTAAAGCTGCAACAATCGACCACACTCGAATTTCTTTAGGCTTCAAATAATTGGCGCGCCACTTGCATGCGCACTGCCCGCAGGATGGCCACGCCTTGAGCTTGCTTGCCGCGGCCGCCATCATCTGCATAAGCTTGAATTGGAGTACGCGGCTTGCTGCGCAAGCCCGATCGTCACGGGGGACACATCATGAAGACGCAAACGACCTTGGCCGCCGCCGCCCTGCTGCTCGGCACCGCGGTGAGCCCTTCCTTCGCCCAGGAGAAGATCAAGCTGGGCGTGATCGTGACCCTGTCGGGCCCCGCCGCCGCGCTTGGCCAGCAGGTCCGCGACGGCTTTGCGCTCGCCGTGAAAGATCTCGGCGGCAAGATGGGGGGCCGAGATGTCGAGGTGATCGTCGCCGATGACGAGTTGAAGCCCGACGCAGCGGTCACGAAGGTCAAGGGCCTTCTGGAGCGCGACAAGGTCGACTTCGTGGTGGGCCCGATCTTCTCCAACATCCTCCAGGCGATCCACCGCCCCATCACGGAGTCCAAGACGTTCCTGATCAGCCCCAACGCCGGCCCATCGACTTTCGCCGRCAAAGACTGCAACCCCTTCTTCTATGTGACGTCGTATCAGAACGACCAGGTCCACGAGATCCTCGGTAAGGTCGCGCAGGATCGCGGTTACAAGCGCATGTATCTGATGGTGCCGAACTATCAGGCCGGCAAGGATTCAGTGGCGGGCTTCAAGCTCGACTACAAGGGCGAGATCGTCGAAGAATCCTACATGCCGCTGAACACGCTGGACTTCCAGCCGGAACTTTCCAAGATCTCGTCGCAGAAGCCCGATGCGCTGTTCACGTTCATGCCGGGCGGCCTCGGCGTCAATCTCGTCAAGCAATATCGGCAGGCTGGCCTTGCCGACAGCATTCCGGTGCTCTCGGCTTTCACGGTGGATGAATCGACCTTGCCGGCGCAGCAGGATGCGGCCGTCGGCATGTTTGGCGGCGCGAACTGGGCGCCCAATCTCGACAACCCCCAGAACAAGAAGTTCGTCGCGGCCTATGAAGCCGCCTACAACGTCGTGCCCGGCACCTACGCTTTCCAGGCCTATGACGCCGCGATGCTGATCGACAGCGCGGTCAAGGCCGTGAAAGGCGATCTCTCGAACAAGGATGCGGTTGGAGCTGCGCTGAAGAAGGCCGACTTCACCTCTCTGCGCGGCGCCTTCAAGTTCAACACCAACGGCTATCCGATCCAGGATTTCTATCTGACCAAGGTCGCCAAGCGTGCGGACGGCAAGTTCCAGACCGAGATCGTTCAGAAAGTCTTTGAGAACTATGGCGACCGCTATGCCAAGGACTGCAAGGCGGCAAACTAAGCCGCACCGCATTACGGGAGGACTGCAATGAAAAGCGAAATCACCGGCATCACACGGGCCAATGAAGGGATCCAGGGCATTTCCTGGAACATCCTCGGCCAGACCTACGTGCCGAAGAGCAATACCGAGCACAGCTTCTCCTGGCACGCGACATTGCCGCCGGGCACATTCGTGCCGCCGCACATCCATCCCGACCAGGATGAGTATCTCTACATGCTCGAGGGCAAGCTCGACTTCATGCTCGGCAATTCGGAGTCGCAGGCGACCGCGGGCGATCTGATCCGCCTCGGCATGGGTGTGCCGCACGGCATCTTCAACAAGTCGGAGCAGACCGCAAAGGTGCTGTTCTGGGTGTCGCCGACCCGCAAGCTGTTCGACCTGTTCTGGGGCCTTCACAATATGAAGGAACAGAAGCCCGAGGACGTGGTGGCGATGGCCGCCGAGTTCAACATCCACTTCCTGCCGCCGCCGCCCGGCGGCTAGCAGCGAGTCCTAAGCGCGCACCGCCGCCAGACCCGGCACTGCGGCGAAGCCGGCCTTGGTGGCGTAGCCGCGGACGATCGCCTCGCGCTGGGAATAGCTCAGCACGTTATCGACGTTGTCGAAGCCATCGGGCGCAAGCTGCTCGACTGCGTCGATGACGCCCTCGGGACCGCCGCGCCGGTTGGATCGGACGATGTCAGCGGTCATCGGCAGACGCTTCTTCTCATATTCAAGCAAAGCCTGGCGCGGATGCTCGGCGCGCACCAGCGCATCGGCAAGGCAGCGCGCGTCGAGGATCGCCTGAGATGCGCCGTTGGAGCCGACCGGATACATCGGATGCGCGGCGTCACCGAGCAGCGTAACGCGCCCGGACGACCAGCAAGGCAAGGGATCGCGGTCGCAGGTCGGATATTCGTAGAATTCCGGCGTTGCCGAGATCAGGCTCTTGACGTCGATATAAGGCACCGAGAAGCGCGCGACATGCGGCATCAACTCCTCGCGCCGGCCGGGCCGCGACCAGTCTTCCTTCCGGGGCGGCGGGGCATTACCTTCGCCGACCTTCACCAGCACCGCCCAGTTGGTGAGACGGCTCGCCGGGCTCGATCCCTCTGCGATCGGATAGATCACCACCTTGGCGTTGAGGCCGCCGGCCACGATCATCGACTTGCCGGTGAGGAACAGCGGCCAATCGCGCGCACCGCGCCATAGCATCAGGCCGTTCCAGCACGGCGGTCCCTCGTTCGGGAACAGCGTGTCGCGAATGCGTGAATGGATGCCGTCAGCGCCGATCAGGATATCGCCGCGCGCAGTATGGATGTGCGCGCCCGAGCGGTCGAAGAAATAAGCGGTGACGCCGCCCTCGTCCTGCGTGAAGGCGCCGAGGCGGCAGCCGGTGTGAATTGCCTCCGGTCCGAGCCGCTCCTCGACGGCGCGATGGATGACGCCCTGAAGGCGGCCGCGGTGAATCGAGAATTGCGGCACGTCATGGCCGGCGTCGATGCCGCGGGCTTCACGCCAGACCTCCTGGCCGTGGCGATTGAGGTAATAGAGCTGGTCGGTGCGGATCGCGACGTCGTCGAGCTGCTGGAGGAGACCGAGGCCGGCAAGCTCCCGCATCGCATGCGGCAGCGTGTTGATGCCGACGCCGAGTTCGCGGATGGTGTCGGCCTGCTCGAAAATCTCGCATCCGATGCCGCGCGAGCGCAGCATCAATGCCGTGGTGAGACCACCGATACCGCCACCGACGATAATCGCCTTCATCGCCCTTACTCCACTCGAAAATACGCCAGGCAATGGGGTTAAAGTCGCACGGGCGGTCACTCCGCCGCAAGCGGCTTTGTCGCCTCCGCCTTGAGCTCGGCCCGGGTCTTGGGCTTAGCCTTAATTCTCAGCTTCTCGAGATCCCGCCGGTCGCGCACGTCGTTGCAGAAAATCTGATCTGTTCCGGGCAAGTACTGCGGCGCAAATCCCCATTGCTGGCTTCCCGCAGCAAGTCCGGGGCTCAGTCGCCCCTGAAGACCGGCTTGACCTTGTTGGCGAACGCTTCAAAGGCGCGCTCGAAATCCGCTGTGGTCATGCACAAGGCCTGGGCAACGGCTTCCGCTTCGATCGCCTCTTCAATCGACATCGCCCATTCCATCGCCAGCATCCGCTTGGTCATGGTGTTGCCGAAGGTCGGGCCTTCCGCGACCTGCTTGGCCAGCAACTGCGCCTGGGGCAGCACCTGCTCGGGCGTGACGATGCGGCTGAAAAAGCCCCAGCGCTCGCCCTCCTCCGCCGTCATGAACCGGCCGGTGTAGAGCAGCTCGGAGGCGCGGGACTGTCCAATGATCCGCGGCAGGATCGCGCAGGCGCCCATGTCGCAGCCGCCAAGGCCGACCTTGTTGAAGAGGAACGCGACCTTCGCGCCGCTCGCCGCGAGCCGCATATCCGATGCCATCGCGATGATCGCGCCGGCGCCGGCGCAGATGCCTTCGACCGCGGCCACAATGGGTTGAGGGCAGGCCCGCATCGCTTTGACGAGGTCGCCGGTCATCCGCGTGAAGGCGGTCAGCCCCTTGGTGTCCATCTTCACGAGCGGGCCGATGATCTCGAACACATCGCCGCCGGACGAGAAGTTACCGCCGGCGCCGGTGACGATGATGGCCTTGACTGCATCATCGAAAGCGCAGGCGCGGAAGAAATCCGTCAGTTCCCGATAGCTCTCGAAGGTCAGTGGATTCTTCCGCTCGGGACGGTTGAGCGTCACCGTGGCAACGCTGTCGACCACCGCCAGCAGGAAGTGCTGCGGCGAATAATCCGCGAGCGGCACGGTCACAGGATTGGCTGGTCTGCTCATGCGATCTCCTAACTATGTTTGTTCCGCGCTACTAGATTTCGCCGCCTGCGACTGCAATCGCCTGCCCGGTGATCGCACCGGCGCCTTCGCCGCACAACCAAAGCACTGCGTCAGCCACCTCTTGAGGCGTGATCAGCCGTCCCTGCGGATTGTGCTTCGCGAGCTCGGCGATCGCCTGCTCGCGGCTCCTGCCGGTCTTCCTCATGATGTTTTCAATGCTGCCGGCGACCAGATCGGTGTCGGTGAAGCCCGGACACACCGCATTCACAGTCACATTGCTTCCGGCCGTCTCGAGGGCAAGAGAGCGCACGAGACCGACGACGGCGTGCTTCGCCGCCGTATACGCGCTGACATAGGCGTAGCCCTTGAGCCCCGCCGTCGAGGCAATCGCGACGATGCGGCCATAGGGACGATCCTTCATGCCCGGCAGAACGCCCTGGATGGCATGGACAACGCCCATGAAATTGACGTCCATCATGCGCGCAAACAGGGCAGCGTCCGATTTCGCGAACGGCGCGGATTCTGCACTTCCCGCGTTGGCGATCAGGATGTCGATCGGCTTTCGCGCGCTCGCTTCAGCGATAGCGGCTTTCAGTGATAATTCGTTCGAGACGTCGGCGACCGCAGCAAAATGCGCGGCACCTGCGCTGACCGCCTCTTCTAGAACAGCCGCGTTCCGGCCGAGCACCGTCACGGTTGCACCTACCCCGACAAGAGAGGCTGCGATGGCGCGGCCAATGCCGCGACCGCCACCGGTCACGAGCGCGTGCGGCGAGTGCGGCAATCCGGACATGCGCTGGCTCCTTGGCTCTGCTGATCGTTCCTCGATATATTTTAACCTTCAAGTTTTTGCAACGAAGCTGCCGCAGCGCCGCGAACGCCTTCGCGCGAGAGACCGGCCCGAAAATTGCTTTAAGTATAAAATTATCGCTTCCCATCCCCCACAGGCCTGTTAGCATCGCCCGGCCGAGCAAAAGGATGTCGCGTGTCGCAGCCTGCGCCAATGATAACAAAAGACGGCCGCTTCGCCTATGAAGCCGCGGGCGATCTGGACGCGACGCCCCTGATCTTCCTGCATGGCATTGGCGGCGCGGCACGGGCCTGGCGGCAGCAGCTTGCCAGATTCAGCAACCAGTTCCGCGCGATTGCGTGGGACATGCCGGGCTACGGCGGATCGGCGCCACTCGCCACCGTCAGCATCACGGCCCTTGCCGATGTGCTCCAGCAATTCATTGAGCAGCTTGGTGCAAGCAAGCCAATTCTGGTCGGCCATTCGATCGGTGGCATGATCGTGCAGAAATGGCTGGCGCAATTTCCGAAGCTGGCCCGCGCGGTCGTCCTCGCGCAGACCAGCCCGGCCTTCGGCAAGGCCGATGGCGATTGGCAAAAATCGTTCATCGCGGCGCGGCTTGGGCCGCTCGATCGCGGTGAGACCATGAAGTCGCTGGCTCCCTCCCTGGTGAAGGAGCTTGTCGGCGACGATCCCGATCCGAAGGGAATGGAGCTTGCGCGCGAGTGCATGGCAAGCGTGCCCGAGGCGAGCTATCGCGCCATGATGCTGGCTTTGATGGGCTTCGATCAGCGCAGCACACTCAAGGACATTTCCGTCCCGACGCTGTTGTTGTCCGGCTCCAAGGACAATAATGCGCCTGCCCCCATGATGGCAAAGACGGCAACATTCATTCCCTCTGCCGAATATGTCGAGCTGGCTGGGGTCGGCCATCTCGCCAATCTTGAACGCCCTGACGCGTTCGACGAAGCCCTCGGCCGGTTCCTGAATTCCGTCGCAACCAAAACGTAAGGTGGCTGCGCAATGACCATGCAAGTCAGCAAGAACATCGGCGTAACCGACAAGGTCGCACTGGATACGCCGATCTTCGATCCCGTCGCATTCCGCCTGAACGACGAGCAGGCCGGCATCATCGCGCGCGCCCGCGAGATCGGCCAAAGCGTGTTCGCTGGTCGCGCGGCGACTTACGATCGCGAGGCGATTTTCCCGACTGAGAACTATCGCGACCTGCATCGCGTCGGCCTGCTCGGCATCGCGGTACCCAAGAAGCATGGCGGGCTCGGCGCGAACTATCAAACCTACGCACTGGCGGCAGCGGAAATCGGCCGCTATTGCGGCGCGACCGCCCTCACCTGGAACATGCACGTCTGCTCGACCCTGTGGTCCGGTCCGCTCGCCGACGATCTCGACATGGACGCGGAGACCCGCGCCGAGCACGAGCGGCGGCGCGCGGTGCATTACAAGCGTATCGTCGAGGATGGCGCGATCTACTCGCAGCCCTTTTCCGAGGGTGGAGCGGCCGCGGCCGGCGGCGTCGCGTTCGGCACGGAAGCAAAGCCCGTGAAGGGCGGTTGGATCGTCAACGGCAGGAAGATCTTTGCATCGCTGTCCGGTCATGCCGACTATTACGGCGTGCTCTGCACCGAGATCGAGGAGGGCGAAAAAGCCTCGCGCCGCAACACCCTTTACCTCGCGATCTCCGCGAAATCGGACGGTGTCTCGGTGGTCGGCGACTGGGATCCACTCGGCATGCGCGGCACAGTCTCTCGCACGCTGCTGTTCAAGGATGTGTTCGTCCCTGAGGATTCCGCGCTGATGCCGCGCGGCGTCTATTTCCAGGCGGCGATGCGCTGGCCTCATATGTTCCTGACGCTGTCGCCGACCTATATGGGCCTGGCGCAAGCCGCCTATGATTTCACCGTGCGCTATCTTCGCGGCGAGGTACCGGGCATGCCGCCGGTCAAGCGCCGGATGTACCCGACCAAACAGATCGCGGTCGCGCAGATGCAGATCAAGCTCGAGCAGATCAAGGCGATCTGGTTCCAGGCCGTCACCGAGGCCCGCGCCAATCCAAGCAAGGAGCAGGTGCTGCGCGCCTATGCCGCGCAATATTCGGTGATGGAGGGCGCCAATGAGCTCGCCGCGCTCGCGATCCGCACCTGCGGCGGTCAGGCCATGCTCCGCTCGCTGCCGCTGGAGCGCATCTATCGCGACAGCCGCTGCGGCTCGCTGATGCTGCCCTGGACCGCCGAGCTCTGCCTCGACCGGATCGGGCGCGAGGCGCTGTACGAGGCCGGTGAAACGGACGACTGACGGTGGACCTCTGTAGTCTGATCGATCGCAACGCGGCGTTCGCGCCAGACAAGACGGCGATCGCCTTCGAAGGTGAGCGGCTGAGCTACGGCGCACTCGCCGCGCGCATCGAACGGACCGCCACGGCGTTGAAGCAGGAGTTCGGCGTCGGCCGAGGCGACCGCGTCGCAATCCTGAGCCTGAACCGACCGGACTATCTGGTTCTGCTCTACGCATGCGCGCGACTTGGTGCGATTCTGGTGCCGCTGAACTGGCGGCTGGCGGTTGCCGAGCAGCGCTTTATTCTCACCGATGCGGGCGCAAAGGTCCTGGTATTCGAGCAGGCATTTGCGGGAGTTCTCCCGGAGCTTGCGCCGKGGACGGCCGTCATCGGACTCGACTTCACGCCACCTCGTGGCGCGATATTCGAGGCGTTGCTGGCTCGCAGCGAAGGCAGCGGCCGCAATCCGCACACTGATCTCTCCTGCCCGCTTCTGATCGTCTACACGTCAGGAACGACGGGACGGCCGAAGGGCGCAGTTCTGCGGCAAGAAGCCTTGTTCTGGAACGGCGTCATGAGCCAGCACATGCACAACATGACGTCGGATGATCACGTGCTGACGGTGCTGCCGTTCTTCCATGTCGGCGGCCTCAACATCCAGACCACGCCGGCGCTGCAGCTTGGTGCGACCGTCACGATCCACGCCCGCTTCACGCCGGATACCGCGCTCGCGGCCATTGAACGGGAAAGACCGACCCTGACGGTGATGGTGCCTGCAATCCTCCAGGCCGTGAGCGAGCATCCCGCCTGGACAACGACCGATCTCTCGTCGCTCAAAGCCGTCTCGACCGGCTCGACCATCGTGCCACCGCACCTGATCGATCGCTTCGTGGCGCGCGATGTTCCGGTGCTTCAGGTTTATGGATCGACGGAAACCTGCCCCATCGCAGTCTACACCCGGCTTGGCGGCGATCTTTCGCGCGCGGGATCGACCGGACTTGCCGGCCTGTGCTGCGAAGCGAAGGTGATCGATCAGGCCGGCAATGAGGTCCCTGCGGGTACGCCGGGCGAAATCGCCGTGCGCGGGCCCAACGTGTTCTTCGAATATTGGGGCAATGCGGATGCCACGCACGATGCGCTGCACGACGGTTGGTATCGCACCGGCGATATCGGCCTGTGCGATGCCGACGGGTATTTCTGGGTCCGCGACCGCAAGAAGAATGTGATCATTTCCGGCGGCGAGAACGTCTATCCGGCCGAGGTCGAGCGCGTCCTGCTCGAACATCCCGATGTCAGCGAATGCGCCGTGATCGGCCGGCCGGACCCGCGCTGGGACGAGGTACCGGTCGCCTATGTCATCGGGCGGTCCGGCTCCCGGCTCGAAGTGGACGAGCTGAGAGCGCATCTTCAGACGCAGCTCGCCCGTTACAAGGTTCCGCGCGACATCGTCTTCGTCGACGACCTGCCGCGCACGGCACTGGGCAAGGTCCAGCATTTCCTGCTGAAGCAGCTTGATGCGCAGTCGCGCGCGCAAGGAGAAGCATCTTGAAGATTGCAGTTCTGGGTGGGGGAAACGGCTCTTTCGCGGCCGCGGGCGATTTTGCGCTGTCGGGACATGAGGTCCGGCTCTGGCGCCGCGACACCGATCAGGTGACGGCGCATCGCGCGGCCGGCTCGCGCATCCTGGTGAAGGATCATAATGGCCGGCACGATGTGAAGCTCGCGCTGGTGACGACGGACATCGCCGAAGCAATTGATGGCACCGAGCTGATTCTGTGCCCCGCCCCTGCCTTCGCGCAGCCGGACATTGCTCGTTTGCTCGCTCCGCATTTGCGGGACGGCCAGGTCGTATTCCTGCCGCCCGCCACATTCGGCTCGATGATCTTCGCCCAAGCCGCGCGGGATGCCGGAAACCACGCCAAGGCAAGCTTTGCCGAGACCGGCACGCTGCCTTGGCTGACCCGCAAGCACGGGCCGTTCGAGGTCGCAATCACCATCCGTGCCAAGCGGCTGCCGGTCGGCGTGTTTCCGCTCGATCAGGCCGCGCATGCACTCGAAGTGATCGGACGCGCTTTCCCTGATGCGATCGAACCCTGCGGCGATGCGCTCTCCGGCGCGCTGATGAATGCTGGGCCCATTATTCACCCGCCGCTGATCGTGATGAACGCGGGCGCGATCGAGCATTTCGAACGATGGGACATCCACAAGGAAGGAACGCAGGCCGCGATCCGCCGGGTGACCGACGCGTTCGACGCAGAACGGATCGCGGTGCGCGAAGCGCTTGGCTATGGCGCACCGCATTTTCCGCTGGCCCACCACTACGCCAAAGAAGGCGAGATCTGGATGTATGGCCGTGGCTCGCACGACCGGCTGACCGATTCCGGCGACTGGCGTGAGCGGATCATGCTGACCGAGCACCGCTATATGCGTGAGGATCTGCGGCTTGGGCTGTCGCTGCTGGTCTCAGTCGCTGCCCTGGCGGGCACGCCCACGCCGTTGGCCAAGGCCTTTCTGGCCATCGGCGGCGCGATTTGCGGCGAGGATTTTGCACAGGGCGGCCGAACGCTCGAGACGCTGGGGCTTGGTAATCTTGGCAAGGCCGAGCTCCAGGCGCTTCTTCGCAGGGGATTTTGACCGATGACCAGCCGCGCCAACATTGCCTGCCTCGGGGCCGGCCGCATGGGGCGCGGCATCGCCGTCGCGTTCGCCTACGCAGGGCATACGGTCACGATGATCGATATCAAGGGCCGTTCCGCGGAAGATTTCGCCAGGCTGGAGGCGGACGCGCTCGACGAAGTCAGGAAGACCTTTGCCAGCCTGTCGAAGCTGGGACTGCTGAGCGAGGCAGATGTCGATCCGCTTATCGCACGGGTCTCGGTGGTACCAGCCAGCCGAAGCGGCACAGCGCTGTCCGGCGCCGGAATGGTTTTCGAGGGCGTTCCTGAGGTCGTCGAGCTCAAGCGCGAGGTGCTGGGGGCGGCTTCAAAACAAGTCGGCCCGGATACGATCATCGCTTCGACCACGTCGACCATCCTCGTCGACGATCTCTCCGGTGCGATCGTGAACCCTCGCCGCTTCCTCAATGTGCACTGGCTCAATCCGGCCTATCTGATCCCGCTGGTCGAGGTTTCACCCGGCAAAGCCACCGATCCCGCCATCATCGATGAGGTCAAGGCGCTGCTCGAAGCCATCGGAAAGGTCCCCGTGGTCTGCGCGGCGACGCCCGGCTTCATCGTCCCGCGCATTCAGGCGCTTGCGATGAACGAGGCCGCACGCATGGTCGAGGAAGGCGTCGCCAGCGCCGAGGAGATCGACAAAGCGATCCGTTACGGCTTTGGCTTCCGCTATGCCGTGCTCGGACTGCTCGAGTTCATCGACTGGGGCGGCGGCGATATCTTGTACTACGCGAGCCGGTATCTCGAGGGCGCGCTCGGCAGCGACCGCTATCGCGCGCCGGACGTCATTGCCCGCAATATGCAAGAAGGCCGCATCGGCTTGCGAACGGGTGCCGGCTTCCTCGATTATTCAAGCATGGACGTCGACGCCTATCGCGTGAAGCGGCTTCAGGCCATGGTCGACCTGCTCCGGCATTTCGGCCTCGCGCGCCCGCCGGTCCTCGACCGCAGCTAGCCGAAGACGTCCTGCAGCACGCCTTCGCGAACGACCGCGACGCCGTCGAGTTCGATCGTCGTTCCCATCATCGGCAAATCAAAGTGGCCCGCCGTGTAGCGGCCGGCAAATTCGTTCGCGCCGGTCGAGAACAGGAAATTGCCGGAGACGGCACGAATTTCAGTGCCATTGGTGTCGCGCTGGTCATACATCGAGAGGGCTTCGTAGCGGGCTCCCGGATTCATGCCGAACCCGACATGCGAGACCGCATAGGCCTCGCGATCGCCCCACGCCGCGAGATAGGCGCGCATCATCGCCGCATCCGTGCCCTCGCCCTCCAGCTCGACGACATAATCGTCCTTCAGCGTCATTTTCACCGGGGACGCCAGGTAGCGCTTGAAGGTCAGATTGATGTCACCGGGCGCCATCACCAAGGTCCCGTTGATCGTTCCGCTCTTGGGAAAGCTGACCACAATGCCACCGGGCCAGTGCGCCAACGTGCCGGGCTTGTCGGTCCAGCCCCACACGCCGACCGTGGACGCACCGACCATGTCAACGTCGAGCGCCGTGCCGGCTTTCGATGTCACGCGCATCCGCTTCGTCCCACGCAACAACTTCGCCGCCGCGCGAACGCGCTTCTCGAGTGCGGGATCCGGCACCATCCGCTCCAGCGCTTCCGGGTGTTCGTTGGAGATCACCAGTATCCGCGCACCGGCCTTGAGGATCTCCGGCGTCTCCACCGCATGCATCAGGCCCTCGATGGTGCAATCCACCACAAAGCCGGCCTGCTGGAGTGCGGTGATGACCGGACCAAGCCGCTGGATTGCCTCGCTTGCCCCGGTCGAGCGAACCGGCACGATATTCCGGTTACGTGGCGTCGGCATCACCACATGAAACGGCCGCGCGCCCATCCGCAGCAGGGCGAGCTCCGCCAAATGAACGTTCAGCGCGCGCGATTGGGTTTCCGAGAGGATTGCCGCGGTGTCGCCGGCCTTGACGGCGCAGCGCTCAAAGATCTCGCAAAACGCGTCGATCCATTTTGCCTCGATGCGATCCGCCAGCATGGTTCACTCCCGGTCTTCTGGTTTCTTTGTTCAGTCAGATCACTCTTCGGGGAAGCCCCGCAAGAGATACGATCGCAGGGCACCCAGCAAGCCGTTCAGGATCAACCCCAGCAGCGAAATCGTGATCAGCGGTACGAACATGTCGACGGCCTGAAAAGTTCGGGCCGCCGTCACCAGCACGTGCCCCAACCCGTCCGTCGACGTGATCATCTCGGCCAGAAACACCACGATGCAGGAAATGACAAGGCCGATCCGGCAGCCCGTCAGGATCGACGGCATCGCCGCCGGCAAGACCACCTTGAACAAGATTTCATAGCGCGGCGTTCCCGCTGCCATCGCCGACCAGATCAGCTTCTGCTCGACGGCTGACGCGCCGTAATAGGTGGACAGCAAAATGGGAAAAAGCGCATCCGCAGCCACCAGCGTAATCTTCGATCCGTGACCGAAGCCGAGCAGAAGCAGCAGCGCCGGATAGAGTGCGACTTTAGGCAACGGCGCCAATACGCGCACGATTGGCCGAACCACGGCATTGATCGCTGGATTGGCGGCCGCGGCGATGCCGATACTTACACCGAGCACGACCGCAATCGTAAAGCCGGCAAACAGCCGGATCAGGGTCGCCGCGATCTCCTGCTGAAACGTCCACGTCACGAGTTGCTGGAGCAACCTGCTGAAGACGTATCCCGGCGGCGGCAGCAAGACCGCAGGCGCAAAGCCGAACGATACGAGGCCTTGCCAAACCGCGATCACCAGCACAATTGGCGTGAGCCCGAGAACGACGTTTGCTGAGGGAAGACGCGATGTCATGAGAAGCTCAGCGGCATGTCGAACTGAGGCTCGGACCAGCGCACCAGCCGTGCGCGGACCCGCTCGAAAATCGCATCGAGGCAAATTCCCATCGCCCCCACGATGATGATCATCGCGAAGACGGTGTCGTATTGGCCCATGTCCAGCGCATTGAACAGAATGTTGCCGGCGCCGGACTGGCGGGCGATCATCTCGCTGGTGATCATCGTGATCAGCGCCAGCACGAGACCGGTGCGACATCCGGTCAGGATCTCCGGCAGCGCCGCCGGCAGCACGATCCGCACCAGCCGTTGCAGCGGCGAAAGTCCCATCGCGGCGCCCGACCACAGCATCTTCTCTTCGACGGCTTGGGCTCCCTCAAAGCTGTGATAGATCACGGGGAGGCTGACGCCGAGGAAGATCACCAGCGTCTTCGTGATGTCGCCGACGCCCAGCCAAAGCATGATGATCGGCATCAGCGCCGCTTTCGGCACGGGATAGATCACCATTAGAAGCGGGTTGAAGAAGGCCGCGACGGCACGACTGCGCCCCATCAACAGACCCAGCGGGATCGAAACCAGCACGGCTACGCCGAACCCGATCGCCATGCGGCGAAGCGAGGCCAGGATGTTGATCAGCGACTCCTTGTCGCCAAGGATATCCGGGATTGCGCGGATCGCCTCGATCGCCGTCGGAAAGCTGTCATTCTTCAGTACGAGCGACGCGACCTGCCACACCGCCAGCAGCCCGATGCAAGCGAACACCGGGGCGGCACGTCTGGCGGCGGCAGCCAGCGATGTCATGACGGCGATCCGGTCTCGTCGACCTCGTCGAACATGCGCTCGATGTCGACGACGTATTTCTGGTAGCGCGGATCGAGCAACAGCTCGTTGCGGCGACGCGGCCGAGGCAGATCGATGTCGATCACCTGCCGAATGCGGCCGGGAGATTTCAACATCATCACGACTTTGTCCGACAGGAAGACGGCCTCGTCGACCGAATGGGTCACGAACAGCACCGTCTTGCGGTCACGCTCCCAGATGTTCAGGAGATCATTCTGGAGACGTGTACGGGTGTGCGCGTCGAGCGCGCCGAACGGCTCGTCCATCAGCAGAACTTCAGGGTGGTAAGCCAATGTCCGGGCCAGCGCGACGCGCTGCTTCATGCCACCCGAGAGCTCCTTGGGATAAAAGTTCTCATAGCCTTTGAGGCCGACCATCTCGATCAAGGCCTGGCTCTGTGCTCCGGCCTCGGTGGCAGGCACACCTTGCTGGCGCGGGCCATACATCACATTGCCCAACACGGTCTTCCAGGGAAACAGAGCGAACTCCTGAAACACTGGTCCGCGATCCGGACCCGGGCCCGTGATCGTCTGTCCCTTCATCCGCGCCACGCCGCTGGTCGGGCGGACGAAGCCGCCGACGATATAAAGAAGTGTCGACTTGCCGCAGCCGGACGGACCAAGGATGGAGACGAAGGCTCCTTCCTCGATCGTCAGCGAGATGTCCGATAGCGCCAAATGATCCTTGCGCGCCGAGGTCTGGAAAACCTGGGAGACGCGGTCGATCTCGATGATCGCAGAAGCCGGCCTTTGTGACGTCACCGGATTCACCCATTCGCTCGATCTCGAAGGCACTACCCTCATTCCGTCTCTCGCTTGACTCACGCGCGAACGTCACGCAGCCGATCCGCTGATGTCCTCCATCAGCCGATCGAGCTTAGCAAGAAACTTGCCAGACAGGCGGTCATTCTCGCGCGGGAGCGGCGCATCATTCGAACCAGGGCCATTCTGCAGGGCCCTCGTGTGTCACGGCTCCGCCCGGCGCCTGTCCGACCAGCCGCGCATACTTTGCGAGCGCACCTGCACGGTGACGGGGCGGCCTCGGCTTCCAATCGCGTCGGCGCGCCGTGAGTTCCTGCTCGTCGACCAGCATATCCATCCGCCGGTTTGCGGCATCGATCAGGATCCTGTCGCCGTCGCGAACAAGCGCCAACGGACCGCCGACGAACGCTTCGGGGGACACGTAGCCGATGCACATGCCGCGAGTAGCGCCGGAGAACCGTCCATCGGTGATCAGGGCCACTTTCTCGCCCATACCCTGGCCGTAGATCAGCGCGGTAACGCCGAGCATCTCACGCATGCCCGGGCCGCCGACTGGCCCTTCATTGCGGATCACCAGCACCTCGCCCGCCGTGTAGGCGCGGTCACGGACCGCTTTGACACACGCCTCCTCATCTTCGAAGACGCGCGCAACGCCCTCGAAGTGCTGACTCTTTAAACCTGCGACCTTGATCACCGCACCGTCTGGACAGAGATTGCCCTTCAGAACCGCCACGCCACCATCAGGCATGATCGGCGCACGAGACGCGTAAACGACTTCACCATCGGGAGCGTTGGCCGCGCCATATTCTTCGGCGAGCGTGCGCCCCGTGACGGACAAGCAGCTCCCATCGATGTGCCCGCTCTGGATCAACTCGCGGATCACGACGGCCGCGCCGCCGATGTCGTAGACATCCTTCGCAGTGTACTTGCCGCCCGGCCGCAAGTTTCCAATCAGCGGCGTCCTGGCAAAGACCTTGCCGACGTCATCAATCGTGAATGCGATCCCGGCCTCATTCGCGATCGCCGGCAGATGCAGCGCAGCGTTGGTCGAGCCGCCCGTGGCGGCAACAATCGCCGCACCGTTCTCGAGGGATTTCCGAGTCACGAGGTCGCGCGGCAGCGGGCCGCCACGTTCCAGCATCTCCATCACCAGCCGCCCGGCGCGGCGCGAGATCTGTGCACGTTCGGCATAGACACCGGGCACCATCGAGACGTTGGGAATGGTCAGCCCCATCGCCTCCGACACCATCCCCATCGTGTTCGCCGTAAACTGGCCCGCGCACGCGCCAATGGTCGGCAGGCAGGCGCGCTCGATCCGTTCGAGCGTGGCGCCGTCGATCTCTCCGGTCATGAAGCTGCCGACAGCTTCATAGGAGTCGAGCACCGTGAGAGTCCGCCCGTCCACCCGGCCCGGCAGCGAGCTGCCGCCGTAGATGAAAATGGACGGTACGTTGCAACGAACCATGCCCATCATCACGCCGGGAAGTGTCTTGTCGCATCCGCCGTACCCGATCAGCGCGTCATAGGCGAGACCATGAACGACGGCTTCGATCGAATCGGCAATCAGCTCGCGCGAAAAGAGAGAAAACTTCATTCCCTCGTGATTCATGCTGATGCCGTCGGAGACCGACACGGTGAAGAATTCGCGCGGCGTGCCACCAGCCTCCTCGATTCCCGTCTTTGCCGCGGCCACTTGGAAGTCGTGGGTCATATTGCAGGGCGTCTGCTCGCCCTTCATGCTGACGACGCCCACCATCGGCTTGGCGATCGCTGCGTCGTCGAGCCCCATTGCGCGCATGAAAGCGCGGTGCGGGGCCCGGTCGAGGCCGTCAGTCGTGACCCGTGATCGCAACTTCTTCATGCGCGCATCTTTTTCATGCAACGTCCGGGATGATCCAGGACGCCGCGCCCCTTGTTGGGACAATTCGCCCGTCGCCTATTCCAGCGGCGCGACGATCGTCGCGTGCTTGAACTGCATGGCATCCAGCTTCGGCAGCATTCCGGTCTCCGCGTAGATGTCCAGCATCTTCTGGATCGCGGGGAAGTTCGGCGCCGCACCCGGATCGCGGCCGAAATCGTTGTCCTTTAGCAGATAGGTCTCGAGCACCGGAATAGGCGCCTTCAGAACCTCATTGACGACCTTTAGCGTCTCTTCGCGGTTGGCCAGCGCTTTCTTCATACCTGAGGTAATGTCACGCACGTAGGCCTTCACCAAGTCGGGGTTCTTGTCGACGAAATCAGCGCGGCAGGCTTCCAGGATGTGCACGATGTTCGGCATCGCCTGCGACAACGAGAACAGCTTTCTTGTGCCCCCCTTCGCCTCCGCACGTGCAGCAAACGGCTGGTTCATGTTGACTGCGTCGACGCGGCCCTGACGCAGAGCATCTTCGGAGACGGCAAATCCGACCTCGACCAGCTTGATGTCCTTCGCCGGATCGACGCCATTCTGCTTGAGCAACAGGTTGAAGGGGCCTTGCGTGCCGCCGCCGATCACGGAAATGCCGACCGTCTTGCCTTTGAGATCGGCGATCGTCTTGATCGGCGAGTCATCCATCACCGCCCAATAGACCGAGAAACCGCCGGGCTTCTCGAAGACGTGCTGCGCCACGATGTAGGCCTTGAGATTGCCGCCAACCACACCGTTGGCGAGCGACAGCGGCGCTTGCGTCGCGCAGTCCAGCGCGCCGGCCGCCAATGCCTGCGTCATCGGCGCGGTGCCCTGAAATTGGGTCCATTCGATGTTGTAGGCCTTGCCGATATTGGGAAACTCAGCCGGCCTGCGCATCATCCAGTACTTGGATTCCTCGGCCGGAATGGTCCAGCCGACGCGAATGGTCTGCTGTGCCCATGACGGGCCTGCCCCCGCGCTCGCAGCCGCGGCCGCTCCCAAAGCCAGGATCCACTTCGAAACGGTTCGCATCGTGCCCACTCCGCTGCTCCGGCGCCGACCGGCGCCGCCCAACCCGACCACTCAAATGTTTCATGGTTCAAACAATCAGGCAAGCCATGCGAGCCGGACGGTTTCGCTGTCCGACCCGCAATGTATGGTAAGGCGGCGTTTGCGCTGCGACAGAAGGAGGCAACCTATGGCTGATGCGAGCAAGACAAACCCGCAGGGCGTCGAGAGGCTCGGCTATCTCGGCCTTGGACTGATGGGAACGCCGATGACCCGGCGCTTGCTCAAAGCCGGCCATCAGGTCGCTGTCTGGAATCGTTCGGAGGGCAAGGTCGCTCCGCTCGTCGCGGCCGGCGCCAGGCGCGCAGCCACGCCCCGCGACATGTTGGCGAACGCGGATATCGTCTTTATGTGCGTAACCGATGCCGCCGCCGTCGAAGACGTGATTTTCGGCCCCGACGGTCTTGCAGCGGCTTCCGGCGCAGGCAAGCTCGTCGTTGACTTCTCGTCAATCCATCCCGACGCCGCGCGCGATCTTGCAGCGCGGCTGAAAGACGCGAATGGCGCAGGCTGGATAGATGCGCCGGTGTCCGGCGGCACCAAGGGCGCAGAGGAAGGCACGCTCGCCATCATGGCCGGCGGAGAAGCTGCTGACATCGAGCGGGCACGGCCCTACGTGCTGCACATGGCACGCAGGTTCACCCACATGGGCCCGATCGGGGCTGGCCAAACCACAAAACTCTGCAACCAGGTGATCGTCGGATGCGCGATGGCCGTTCTGGCGGAAGCAACGCGTCTTGCCTCGAACGCAGGAATTGACGCAAGCCGGCTGCCCGAGGCGCTCGCCGGCGGCTTTGCGGATTCCATCCCGCTTCAGCTCTTCGTGCCGCGCATGGTCCAGGGCATCCACTCGCCGCCGCTTGGCCATATCGCGACAATGCTCAAGGATCTCGACACGGTCGCCGATGTCGCCCAGGCGACGTCAACGCCGGTGCCGATGGCGACCCTCGCGGGACAGATATTCAGGCTGGCCAAGGCTGCACGCGGCGCCGACGCGGACGCTTTGGAAATCTACAAGCTCTCGGCCACAGACCGCTGAGCCGACGCGCGTCCTTGAATCGCCTTATGGCAACTTCTTGCGTTCATCATCAGCTAGGAACCGGCCATACCCCCCGCGCGCAAACAGCAGGGGCTCCTTGGCACTGTAGGCATAGGCCTCGACCGCGCCGAGAAAGATCACGTGGTCACCGCCATAATAGCGATTGACCGATCGGCATTGAAAGTTGGCGACACTCTCGGCAAGGACCGGCGCGTTCCCGAGGCCCGGGGTCCAGTCGACCCCGGCGAACTTGTCCTCGGACGATTTTGCAAATTTGTTTGCAAGCGCCTGCTGCGACGTGCCGAGTATGTGAACGGCGAAATGGCTGGCGTTCTGAAACACGGGGAGGCTTGAGGAATAGAATCCGAGGCTCCACAGGACCAGAGGGGGATTCAGCGAGACTGACGCGAACGAATTGCAGGTGATGCCATAGGGCTTTCCATCAGCGGCCATGGCCGTGATGATCGTTACGCCCGTTCCGTATGTGCCAAGCGCGTTGCGAAAATCGCGAGGATCGATCGGCGAACTGTCGCTGGCGAGTTCATTGGCTGGATCGGAAATGGCCGGCTGCTTCGGCAGATCATTCATCGGCCGGCCTCACAGCGTGAGATTCTCGGACGGCAGGCCCAGAGCCACCCGTCCGTAATTGGTTCCGGCCGCATCGAAGTTGAACGCAAGATGCGAGTTGATCGCGTGCGCATCGCGGAACTGCCGCTGCAACACGCCCGTCGTGAACAGACCGCGCGCTCCGCTCGCCGCAAACAGCATCGAGACCGCGTCGGTGCATAGATTCACCGAAAATGCTCCATCGCGACGATACCTGGTCTTGGTCGCCATATCAGGAGTACGATCGCGCCTCGCATCTTCCATTGCATTGACGCAGGCCGAACGCATGATCAGGCGCGCAGCGTCGATCTTGGCCGAGGCTTCCGCGATCTTGATCTGCGTGCTTTGAAAGTCGCTGAGCTTGGCACGGTTGTAGGTCGAGATGCGATGACGCGCGACCTCCGCATAATCGTCGAGACATACTTGAGCGTTCCCCAGCGCGACGCCAGAGAGGACGTAAGGAAAAAGCGAGAACACAGGTAGCGAATACAGCGGATTGGGATTGACCTTGCTTCCCGGCGTCGGGCCGCCGGCAAGATCACCAACCGCGACCGTCATATAGTCGGCCACGAAAGTGTCCCTGACTTCGACGTCGCAGGAGCCGGTACCGCGCAGTCCCGTAACATTCCATGTGTCGAGCACCTTGTAGTCGACTTTCGGCAACAGGAAGATTCGGTACTCGATCCCGTCCGCTTCGTCGTCAGAATAGACAACGCTTGCAAGCATGTTCCATTCGCAGGAGGCAACGCCCGAGGAGAACGGCCAGCTCCCGTGCAACCTGTAACCGCCCTCGACCCTCGTGGCACGACCAGCTGGAAAAATGAACGAGGACGCAATCAGCGCGTCGGGATCACGGCGCCAGACCAGATCCTGCGCCTTCTGCTCGAACATGCCGAGCATCCAATGGTGGCTCGCCAGGTTAGCGAGATTCCACGCCACTGACGCATCCGCCATTCCCAGCAGTTCGGCGCAGTCGACAAGAGCGACATAGTCAAGCTCGGCACCGCCGATGCGCTTCGGCTGCAGCATGCGGAACAGGCCGGCGTCGTGGAGATCCTTCTCGGTTTCCGTCGGAAGATGCCGCAGTTCCTCCGTACGGGCAGCCCGCTCTCGCAGCCGCGGCACGAGTGCCCGGGTCCTCGCGATCATTGCCGCATAGGCGCGTTCGCCGGCTTCCTGCCCCGTCGGCTGGCCCATGCTCGGCTCTTGACCAGGCGCCATTCGTGTCCCTCGCTTTCACATAGTTATGCGGCGGGAACTTCGCCAAATCAAGCTGGGCAGGGTTAACGTTGCGTGGTCGCCCCTACACCCCAGCTGTTCGCAGGAATGCGATGTCGCGTACACCGTGTTCTCAAAGCAGCTTTCCGCAAGCTTTGCGATGCCTGGCTCCACGGAGCTGACCGCTCAAGCTTAGCCTGAGGTCGATGGCTTGCCTGATCCAAAGACGCCCTTCTGAGTGAACTCCGAAATCCGGCGCTCGTCGTAACCGAGCGTATCACGCAGGACGTCTTCGGTATGCTCGCCTAACAAGGGAGCAGCGACGGGATCAATTGCTCCCGTCAGGCTCATATTGATCGGAGGTTCGATATTAGGGACCCACTCCGCGGTACGGTGCGGAATCCTGTTCAGGCGATGACGCTCGCGGGCCTCGGGCGCATTGAACCCCTCCTCGACCGTTCGGAGATAGCCGACCGGGATATTGGCCAGCTTCATCTTTGCCATCCAGTTCTCGAGGGTATCGCTCGCGAAGACCTCTGCAATGGCTGCCCGCAGGAGCTCCTTGTTCTCAGAGCGCGCCTTGCGCGACGCGAACTGCGGATCAGTGATCAAATCGGGGCGGTTCAGCACCTCGACCACCAGCCGACGATAGAGCCGGTCGTTGGCGCAGGCCAGGTAAAGCGGCCCATCGGAAGCTTCATAGACACCGACCGTGGGGGACCCGTTCGGCGAATTACCGAACCGGCCAGGGTTTTCGCCGTTGATCAGATAGGCCATGCCGTAGAAGCCGGTCATGCCCATGGCGACGTCGAACAGGGCGACCTCGACATGCTGCCCACGGCCGAGCCGATCGCGCGCCAAAAGCGCCAGCAGGATGGCGTTGCAGGCGGACATCCCCGTCGCCATGTCCACGATCGGGGGGCCGGTACGAACCGCAGGCCCATCGGCAAACCCATTGAGGGACATGAAGCCGCTTTCCGCCTGCGTGATGGGATCGAAGCCGGGCCGCGCGGCAAATGGTCCTGAGCGTCCGTAAGCCGAGATCGAGCAATAGACGAGCCGCGGGTTGAGCGGCGCGACCGCCTCGTAGTCGAGGCCGAATTTCTTCATGACTCCACTTGAAAAATTCTCCACGACCACATCCGCCTTCCGGATCAGGTCCAATGCGATCTCGCGAGCCTGCGGCACGGTCAGGTCGAGCGCGATACCGCGCTTGTTGCGGTTCAGGCTCAGATAAGCGGCGCTTTCGCCGCCGATTTCGGCGTGCTCATAGGCGCGCGTATCGTCGCCACCATCCGGATTCTCGATCTTGATGACGCGTGCACCGAAATCGGCAAGCGTCTGCGTGCAGGCCGGCCCCGCCACGACCCGCGTAAAATCGACGACCAACAGACCGTCGAGCGCGGTAGGCGCGCCCGTCGCCCGCGACGAACGTTCCGGTAATTGAGGCTTGGTGGGCATCGACGGCGCTCCCTTACATCGGCTTATGGTTGCCGAATTTCTTGCAAGAGCAAACTTAAAGCCCGGCGCCGCCAACTTCGCAAGTGCTTCACCCGCATCGCTTCAATACGCAAAAAGAGCCCGGCAGCCATCAAGCCGTCGGGCCCGAACATTTTGGGAGTGCGAGCTACGCTGTGTCTCGCATTGGCCATCCTGCACCGAGAAAAACTCGTTCCGCATTACGGGAAACCCCGCTCAGCGAAGCCACTTCCGCCAATAGAGCGTGTGCGCCGAGGCCTCGGGTACCTCTGGCTCGAAGAGCCGATAGCCCGCCTGGATGAAGTTGTCCGTCGTATTCAAGAGAATGGCATCCCTTTCGATACGCAGCCCCCTGAAGTCCCCGCTCCGAATGCCGTCGCAGCACGCCGACCCTCGAGAAGTAGCGCCGTTTCGAATGTGCGTCGACGGTATGACGCYGGCAAATGCGACCGCCTCATCGCCATGTTAGGCAAGCCACCACGCTCCCAACTCGAATTGCGGCATGGCCGCCGCGTCGAAGAGCGTCGACCGATGCAGATCAGCCAACGTATCGACGACGTCGTCATCGGATGCATCAACGATACGAATTTTGTACGGCCCGTTTGCGGGAAATAGCGGGCGTGCAAGTGCAGAGATGTCGGCACCGTGGGAGCTCACTTGCCCAGCACGACCCTAACGCCTAGCAAAACGGCCCCCATCAGTCCGGTCGCGATCACCGTGATAACGGCCTTGAAGGTGTAGCTCTGCGCCTGCTCCACGCTCTTTCGCCACCTCCGCACGTGTTGGAGATCAGCCCTTAGCTCCTTCCGGTCGTCGTGTTCGATTCCGAAGGAAGTTAGCACCGATGCGACGGCCTTCAGTACGAAGGCATCGATGCTCTCCTGTTGCAGCCTGTGTTGCTCGGCAAGTGTCTCAGCCACGATCGCCCTGATTTCATCATCTGGTTGATGATCCTTGCAACGTTCTCGAAACCACACTTGGCGAAGTAGAAGGATACAATCAGTCTCGGTCAGCATCCGCGCCTTAGACGTCTTCCGTCGCGCGGGCGGGCGGGCCGGCTCGCTCGCGAGCTCGCCTTCGATCTCATCTTTCAAGAAAATGTCTCCCACAACACGATTGCAACCAAGCCCGCGAGTGCGAGCGATATCAGTTAGGCGGTCATCGTCTCTCCACTAAAAAGGAAAAAAGCGGCAGATCGCGTGACCAAGCGCGATCGTTTCGGGCGCGAACCCTATGTCCGTGAGCCCCGAGACCGCAGCGGCGCGAGCAACGGACCCGGCGCCGCGCCGGTCGGCGTTCCTTGAACGTGGTCTAGCGAGTGCGTGGCCGGATGCGCGGCCACCGTCCGATCTCAAAATCGAGACGAAAAACCCGCGGCGGGTGCTTCCAGCGCGGGTGACCAAACTCGTCTCGATGATGTCATTTGCCAGTGTTTCGACATGTCAAACATCCCTCGTTCGACCACACCGTGCCGGAACTTAGCCGAAGAGCGGCGCGTTTATTCCTTCGGTCAAAGGACCGTGCGCGCGATGAGCCATACTGTACTGGTTGTTGACGACGATCCCGGCGTCCTCGACGTCATCGTGGGCATGCTGGAAGATCTCGGCTGCGAGGTGACAAGCGCCCAAAGCGGCCCGGATGCGCTTGATCGGCTCGGGCAGAACGAGAACATCTCCATCCTCATCACGGACATCAGTATGCCGGGCATGGACGGTCACGAACTGGCCGAACTGGCGAAGCAGCTACGCCCGGAATTGAAGATCCTGCAATTATCGGGGCGCGAACCGCGGCGCGGGGGCCTGCCAATGATCAGGAAGCCGTTTTCGTTCGAGGAGCTCCCCGACACCATGCGGCGAACCACCGGCGTTCGCTGAACGCCAGAGCCCAAAAGAAAACCCGCGGCGGGAGCTCCCGCGCGGGTCGAACCAAACTCAGGTCGATGATGCCATTCTGCCGGTGTTTTGCCCGACGTGTCAACACGGCGAACGCGGAAGAAGGAGCCCTTCCTCCCAGTTTGATATGTGGTGCGCAAGGGGCTTGCTTCAAGTCCCCCGCCCTGCCGTAGAACCCCCGCCCCAATGAGCATCCAAAGCAGCAACGCGAGGGGGTCCACATGCCTGTATTGCTTCCGTCGTCCCGGCCGCGCGGCCGTACCAAGCGGGCCGGCGCCAGCCGCGCGAGTCACCATGCCGTGCTGATCGCCGGCGGCGGCCCGACCGGTTTGATGCTGGCCGCCGAGCTCGCGCTCGCGGATGTCGACGTCGCCGTGGTCGAGCGGCGCCCGGATCAGGAGCTCGTCGGTACGCGGGCCGGCGGATTGCACGCGCGGACCATCGAGATCCTCGATCAGCGCGGCGTCGCGGAGCGCTTCCTGCGCGAGGGGCAAGTCACCCAGCTCGCGGGCTTCGCCTGGACCAGGCTCGACATCGGCGATCTCCCCAGCCGGCACGCTTATGGCCTCGCGCTGCGGCAGAGCCACATCGAGCGCATCCTGGCCGACTGGGTCGAGGAGCTCGCGGTGCCGATCTATCGAAACTCCGAAGTGATCGGCTTCGTTCAGGATGCGACCAGCATCGACGTTGCGTTCGCCGGCGGCAAGACATTGCGCGCAAGCTACCTCGTCGGCTGCGACGGCGGTCGCAGCCGGGTACGCAAGAAGGCCGGCATCGATTTCGTCGGCTCCGATCCGACGCTCAGCAATCTCATGGCCGAAGTCGAGATGCGCGACGAGCCGGTATGGGGTCTCCGCCACGACGCCATCGGCTTTCACGGCCTCAGCAAGGCGGAGAGCGGTCGCGTGCTGGTCGTCGTGACGGAAGCGACGCTCGACCGCACCGGCGAACCCGGCCTGCGCGATCTCAGCGATGCGCTCGTCGCCGTGTACGGCACCGACTTCGGGCTCCAAAATCCCGCCTGGATCTCCCGCTTCACCGATGCGGCGCGGCAGGCCGTGTCCTATCGCCGGGAGCGCGTGCTGCTCGCCGGCGATGCCGCGCATATCCATCACTCCGTCGGCGGGCAAGGCCTCAACACCGGCGTGCAGGACGCGGTCAATCTCGGCTGGAAGCTGGCGCAGGTGGTCAGGGGAATTTCGCCCGACGGCCTGCTCGATACCTACCACGCCGAGCGTCATCCCGTTGCTGCGCGCGTCTTGCGCAACACCCTGGCGCAAATCGCCATGCTCCGCCGCGGCGAGGCTGGCCTCAAGGCCGCGCGCGACGTGGTGTCCGACCTGCTCGCCATGGACGAGCCCCGCCAACGTTTTGGCGCGATGATGAGCGGACTCGACATCCGCTATGATCTCGGCGAAGGACACGAACTGCTCGGGCGCCGGATGCCCGATCTCGACCTGATCGTCGAGGGCCATCCGCAGAGATTGTTCACGCTGCTGCACGGAGCGCAGGCCCTGCTGATCAATTTCGGCAAGTCCGGCGGGTTCGACATCGCACCCTGGGCAGACCGCATCAGGGTCGTCAACGCCAGCCACGACGGCGCGTGGGAGCTCCCCGCCATCGGGCAGGTCGCCGCGCCCGAAGCCGTGCTGGTTCGGCCAGACGGGCACGTGGCGTGGGTCGGCGATGAAAGCCAACGAGGACTCGAGGACGCGCTGACCACCTGGTTTGGACCGGCTGCTGCGGTGTAGCGCGCGAACGTCAGAGGCGCCATACAAACAAAGCCCGCGGGATTCCGCGGGCTTGATTGGCATCAGGTTTTCGAAACACGGCTCAATATCCGAACATTACGCCGCTCGCTGCTCTCCGAAGGCAAAGGTCACACGTTCGAATCGTGTCGGGTGCGCCAGTGTTTCTCTCGATCTACCAACCTCTTAGAGCGTTGGTGGTAGCTCCTCAAAAGCTCCTCAGACCGGCCGGTCACAAGCTGGTCACGCGTGAGGAGCTTTTTGAATGGCAAGCCTACGGTTCAGGAACGGGAAGTGGCAGGTCCAAGTCAGACGCCACGGACACACACAACAAGCCAAGTCGTTTCAATCAAAATCTGATGCACAACGTTGGGCACGGCAGATCGAAGCCGAGTTAGATCGGACTTTGATCCCCAATGACGTACGATCTCTCAATACAATCACTGTTGCGCAGCTTCTCACGCGCTATCGCGACAACGTCACCAATGAGAAGGCACGCCAGTGAGAGGCGCTGAGAGGCTTCAGAGATCCGTCGTTCAGGATGTACCGCAATACGCTGAGACGGACTGGCATGGCTCTGAGGGGCCGCGTCAGCCCCGCTTATGCGGTCGGCTGCGACCATACCGAATTACGCGATCATATCGCTGGTCAGTTTCGTACGGGAATGCGTTGGGAGAGGTATCGGCAAGCCGCCGCACCGGCTCCGCGATAGCACTATGCACTGTGTCCATTCTAAGCCTAACGGTCCGAACAAACCGCAGACTCGCAGATCACCCCGTCATCCGGTAGGTGGCCGCTGAACAGCGCTTACGCTTCTGTCGGTCAGTGCTCATGTATTCTCCTGCGAACGCAGCCAAAGCTCTTCGTCGAAATCGCCCGTCGCGCCGAAGCTTCCAAGAACGCTCAGCCACAGCCGCCGGCAACGTAGCCGAGGCCGAAAGCACCCCCGACCTTCATTACCGGCCGAAACGACAAAGCCCGCCGCGGAGGTCCGGGCGAGCGTAATTCGGCATTCAATGTGATCGTGCAGGTCATTTTGCATATTCCAGCGCTAGGCGTTTGCCTGGATCCCATCGCACTTCGTGTTGCACGAGCGTTCAGGACAAACGAAAAAGCCCCGGCGATGCCGGGGCTTTGACGTCTGAAGTTGAGTTCAGATCAGTACTTCGCGACGACCGGACCGGTCCAATTGAAGCGGTAGACCAGCGAGGTCGAGATCGTCTGATTCCAGCTGTTGGCACGGATGCTGTTGGCCAGCGGAACGTTGCCAACGTCGAGCAGTTCGGTCTGGGTCTTTTGGTCGTAGAAGGCCGAACGATACTCGGTCTTCATGAACCAGCC